>JAYWEU010000112.1:0-5306 GCA_043779385.1 Pseudobdellovibrionaceae bacterium | reverse complement strand
CCAGCGTTGGACCGATCATAACACTCATGCCAAAAATCGCTCCAGCCATACCGGCTTTTTCTTTAGGAAACTGTTCGTAAATCAAAGTCTGAGACGTGGGAAGAAGCGCTCCACCCATCAAGCCTTGAAAGATTCGAAATATAATCAGGGTCAGTAAATTTGGAGCTAATCCACAAGCTACAGAGGTCACAGTGAAGGCCGTGATGCAGCCTAAAAAATATTTTCGCCGGCCGATTCTTTCGCCCAGCCAGGCCGACAAAGGCAGAACGATGGCATTTGAAATAGCGTAACCAGTGATCACCATACTGATATCTTCAAGGGTGGCGCCCAGATTTCCCATCATGGTGGGAAGGGCCACATTCACAATCGACGTATCAATAATTTCAAGCAACGAAGCTAGAACCGCGACAAAAACAATCAGCCGTGATCGCGTGCTCATCAAAGGCTCACTTCTTTTTAACTTTTACGTCGGCACTAAGGCCGGCGCGTAATAATAAAGTATCTTCATCATTCACTTCATCAATTTTAATTTTTACAGACACCCGTTGTACGACTTTGGTAAAATTTCCTGTGGCGTTATCTGGAGGAAGCAGGGTGAATGTTGAACCTGTTGCAGGGTTGATGCTTTCAACATGGCCTTTAAATTCGCGGCCAGACAAAGCATCGACTGTAATTTTAGCTTCATTGCCAATATGAATTCCCGCAAGTTGAGTTTCCTTGAAATTGGCAACCACCCAACGATCATGGGCTTCAATAAAACCTAATAAAGGAACGCCGGGTCCCGCAAGCTGACCCACTTCAGCTGATTTTTTTGCAATAATACCATCGCTGGGGGCTTTCAGTTTTGTGTTTTCTAAATTCAGTTCGGCTTGCGCAACTTGTGCAGAAATGGCTTCGTACTTCGCGCGCACTTCGCTCACTCCAGAGGTGGCCGTATCATACTGCTGGGATGAAACGGCAGATCTTGCATAAAGTTCAGAAATACGTTTCTGGCTTTTTTCGGCGTCTTTCTTTTTTGCTTCTAAAGAGGAAAGTTCGCTTTTTACTTGCTGTAAAGTATTTTTATAATCGCGGTCATCCAATTCGATCAAGACTTCGCCAGCTTTGACTGTTTGGCCTTCTTGAACGGTGACTTTGGCAACAAATCCACCCACTTTGGGGGCCATCATCATGGCATGAGCTTCAATCTGAGCATTATCCGTTGCCACATACAGCCAGTGATCGACGATATAAAAAGCCGAGATAGAGATGACAACAATGCCGATGCCGATAAATACAAGTTTCTTTTTATCCAAGGAAAACCTCTTTATTGGAAATCATATAATTTTTTTCCTGATGCTAATTGCAATTGAATCAAGGCATCGATGGCCCCCAGCTGAGCATTGATGGCTCCAGCTTTAGCTTTGAACAGCTCCAGTTCAGAATCAAGCAGCTCTGTACTGGTGCGAGTTCCCGCTTTTCGTCCGGCCTTTGCAAGCCGAACACTTTCCGAAGATTTTCCGATATCGCTTTGGCGGGATTGATAGATCGTACAAAAATAAATATATTTTCTTTTCCAAAATTCCAAATCAGCTAAAGCTTTTAAACGGGCGATGCGCAAAGTTTTTTCAGCCTGGTATTTCTCTTCGATGCTTTGGGCAGATCTGGCCGGAGAAATCAAGCCGTCAAAAATATTCCACGTCAGTTGAAGCCCTTCGGAATGAGCATTTCGAAATGCCGATCGGTCGTCGCGGTCATCATTTATATTATTATAATAATGATATTGACCAAAGATAGAAAGTTTTGGAATCAAGTAGCTGGCGGCGGCCGACGACATTTTTTCCATACCTTCCAATCTTGATTGCAAAGCTTTGACGTCACTTCGTTCACTAATTTCATTGGCAGAAATATTTTTTACTAAACTCATATTCAAAACGGGCAGTTCTCCAGACAGAGGACGGGCGTCCATTTCTTTTCCTAAAGATTCACTTAGCTTAAGGCGAAACACGTCAGCATTATCGGCGGAATTTAAAAGCTCGGCGCGGGCCTCACTGACTTGAACTTCCACTCTTAAAACATCATAGTTTGTCGAAACTCCCACTGACTTGTACAAAGTGACATCTTTCAGGTGGTCTTCTAAAGTCCGAACATTTTGTTCGGCGACGTTTTTCAAAGTTTGCGCGGCCAAAGCCTTATAATAATTAGAAACAACTTCAAGCTCAGTTTGAAAGCGGCTCCAGTCGAAATCCTTTTCAGCGGCGGTCTCAAAATAAGTAGCAGCCTGGTATTTGCGAGTGCTGGAAAATCCATCAAAGATCGACCACTGCGCTGAAAGAGTGGCGATGGTGGTCGGAAGGATTTGCGGAATCGAAGTTGTCACCGGCGATCCCGGAAATTTAATATCCGTTAGCATGTACTCTTTGTTTGTTAGGTAAGTGCCCGTTAGGGTCAAAGTTGGCAAAAATCCAGAGGACGCTTCGACTCGTTTCCACGAAACCTGTTCCATCTGGGAATGGGCCTTTTGCAATTTTGGTGAATCAGCCAGCGCTTCAGAAAGAGCCTTATGCAAGGTTAAATTTTGGCTCCAACTGATCTTTGAATAGAGAAGCAGAGCTGAAATCATCAAACGGTGAAGAGGCTTCATAAATATCCTTGGTGCAAGCCTTAGGATATATCGGAGATCCTTTGCAATGCAAAGTATTTGTTGTTTCAAGCCCAGATGTTTTGTACATTGGCATTTATGAAAATTAAGGTTCACCCCGCTTTAACGGAATATTTTACCTACTGCCTTTATAAAGCAGCCATGAAATTAAAGGCCGACTTGGATAAAGCCCTCCTGAAGTCTGGAATGACAAGCCAGCAAATGGGTATCTTGGCCTTACTGGATAAAACGGGGGACATCAGTCAAATTACGATTTCTGATTCCATGAATATCGATCAAGCGTCGATGGTTCGGTTTTTAAATGGTCTTTTGAAAAAGGGCCTGATTCAAAAAAAATCCCAAACCGGGGATGGACGAATCAAACTGATTTCAATGACGGCAGCGGGCCGGCGAATTTTCAAGAAAATTAAAATCCTGAGTGCGGCGACGGAAGAAGCCTTTCTTAGAAACCTTTCCGTGTCAGAACAGAAATTAGCCAAGCGGCTTGTGGCTAAAATGATCCTTTAGCAAGGCCAGCGAATCGAAGTGTGAAGATATCTTCAATATCTTTTCTGCCGGTTGTCAGTTCATCAGGGGACGGAGTACTCTGTGATCTATGGGAAAAATATTTTTGAATGTAATGATTAGTTTATTTCCTTGTTGGATTTTCGCTCAAACCTCGACGCCGATTGATTTGCCTAAGGTGCAGCCGTTTAAAAAACAACGTCATGTGCAGATTCGGAACGAGGACCCTTCCGACCTTCCTAGAAATGATATTATGCCTTTGGATCCAAGCATGATGGCGACACCTGGGACACCCCGGCCAGCTCCGGCAAATTCTCCAGCACCCTCTGGGAGACCCCGACGAAATTAGATATCTCATAACTTGCAGCCATGGTTTGGATTGTCTCAGTTGAAGATAGTTCTAACAGAATTTGTTTCAAATTGAGGCGCCGGACGCGTATTTCTTGGGCCGCCTTGAAAGATGAGGGAAACTAGTAAGAAGGAAGTGTTACGGCACCATGAGGGAGGCAACTTGAAAATCACCGAGGTCAAAGTCTTCCCGGTCAATGAAGAGCGGCTAAAAGCCTATATATCCATCACCATCGACGATTGCTTCGTGGTTCGGGATCTGAAAATCATTCAAGGTCCAACCGGCCTATTCGTCGCCATGCCCAGCAAGAAACGTAAAGACGGGCAGTTCCGCGATATCGCCCATCCTTTAAATCAAGAAACCCGCGCTTTGATCGAGGACATGGTTTTTGAAGCCTATGAAAATTTGCAGCGTGAAAATGGCGAACCCGCAGAGCCTCTTCAGAGGCAAAAAGCACCTGGATCCCGCAGCGAAGATTAAAAAATAAGCACCTTTTGAAGGGGTGGTGGCTTGTGACGCGCCATAACTTCACGTCCGAATCGCTTGCCCTCGGTCGCGAAATTCCTTAATTTCGATCTCTGATTCCATTGGGGTGTCGTCAAGTTGGTAAGACAACAGATTTTGATTCTGTCATTCGCAGGTTCGAGTCCTGCCACCCCATCCATTCCCATCAATAAGCAAATTTTGAGACGACAGATTCAATTCCGAGCCAGGTCCCGTTAAAAGGGGTTCTGGCTTTATTTCTGAACCCAAAAGTTGAAAAAATAAAATTTTTCCGATGCCATGAAAAGTGGTCGGAGGAATTGCTATTCCTAAAAACCGCCCGATGTTCAATTTGTAAATTTATACTCAACGGCGCGGATAAGGCGCATCAATTATCGATTTTTCAGAATTTGAAATTCAAAAAATAAATTTTATTTCCGATGCCGTCGAAAAACGGTCGGAGGCCGTGCCATGCCTAAAATTTGGCGACGAACCTTGAACTTTCTGATGAGTGGTTGAACCAGAGCGAGCTCATCGTCTGGGCTCCTGGATGATTTTGATAATGGAGTTCATCAAACTCCGCGGAGAGTCGTTTGTCTTGGTAAACATGTCGCATGAGGTTCAAATCTCCGCACTCCCAAATTCTCTTGTAGCATCAACTCATGCCACCGAGCTATTCGGTTATCAGAGATCGCAATGACTTTTCCACAATTAAGCTGTGGAAAACATATGGGCAGACACTCGGTCCGGGAACTGCCAACCCGCTATCAATGCAATCACCCCCTTGTAAAAAATTTCAGGAACTCGTAACCAAAACATTTTTGATCTTTCCAAGTATTTTGCTGGGAAATTAATAAATTTTCTTCTGGTTTTTTTAGCCATCATCGGAGTTTCTGGATTGTCCATAAGGCTTACAAAACGCAAAAGATTGTGCGCGATCATCGCAAACATATACCAGGCCTGATTGGCCACAAGATGCCGGCAGGGAAAGTTGTTAAGCCTGTAGCCGTACTTGATTTCCTTATTCATATTCTCACTGGAGGCTCGGGCTTGGTGGTGGACCATCACATCTTGATACGACCAAGTTGTTAGGTCGTGGTTCGTCACCACCGCATAATAATCCCAGCCACCTTGCTCCTCTGAGCTTTCAGCATAAAATAAAAGCCCTTGTTCTTTTTTGCCCTTATCTTTGATTTTACAAAAACTCTTCCAGGTTCTTTTCACAATGATCGGGAATAGTAATTTCCCCTCTCCCCACGAGGGCCGCCACCAGATGCGACCTAGCTCTATGATCGGTGGATGCGTCGAAGTTTTTTCAAATCTTTTTAT
>JAYWEU010000111.1:0-14010 GCA_043779385.1 Pseudobdellovibrionaceae bacterium | reverse complement strand
ATTTACAGACCGGTGATCATGTTGGTGGAGGCTCAACTCAGTCCAAAGCAGAAAAGATCAGCGATGAGGCTCAAGGCAAACCAGCCGACACCGCAACGCTGCCTGCAGATTCCCAGGATGCCCCGCTCGAACTCTAATTTTTAAAATCCTAATCTCGGCCATAAAATGAGCTCAGTGTTGCATGAAAGGGCCCGTGCCGTGAGAATATTTTTTGCTCGTTGAGTGGGAATGGAATGGTTGCATCAATTACTACGAGTTCAAAATCAAAGCTGGTTTTATGTTCACAAAGAATATTTCCGCCAAAAATGGAAAGTTTCAGGGGTGGATCGATATGCCGTTCTTCAGGAATGGTTTTTAGAATTCCCCGCCCTCCGAGAAAAAATCCAGAGCCCAATTTCCGAAAGCTGCGGGCATGAATTCCACTGGATCTTGTATGGCGCTGACGATTATCCGACTTGTTTTTATGCCATGATGGATGCGCCGCTTATTCTTACAGTGATTGGTCACAAGCCATGGATGCAAAATCCTTGTTTGTCCGTCGTCGGCAGCCGTAAGCCAACGGCGGACTCATTGAAGTGGATAGATCAAGAACTTGGAGTTTTTGTCGCTCTGGAAAAGCCTGTGATCGTCAGTGGTGGTGCCTTTGGTGTTGACCAAGCGGCCCATGCCCTGGCTTTAAGAAAAAAAAATCCGACAATGGCTGTCTTGCCATCTGGCCTAGGGGCCATTTACCCCGAAGTTTTCAAAGATTGGACAAACGCGATTGTCGAAACAGGAGGAAGTCTTATTTCCGAATATCCCTTGCAACAGAGAATGGCGAAGGGATTTTTTCACCACCGAAACAGATTGATCGCTCATATTGGAGTCGCCACCTTAGTGGTGCAAGCGGCGCTTAAAAGTGGAACCCTTATGACAGGCCATCTTGCTGCTGAAGCGGGTCGACCACTTTGGGTCTTACCAGGTCATCCTCTTCAAAGTGCTTATCTTGGGAATTTAAAACTTTTGCAAGAAGGTGCGACACTTGTCACGAGTGCTGAAGATTTAAGCATATTTTTTCAGGTCGAAATTGGGCCTCTGAACACCCATAGAGCATATATAGTGGAAAATAAAACATTTTTAAACTAGCCGTAGTGGTAGCCCTTTTGGAAAATTTAAAGTTATTAAAAAGTGACAGTTGATGAAAAAAGGCATTGCCTTCTCTTCTGGGTTTCAATTAACCTTTATTTAAGGGAGGGGCGATGTGGTCAGGGATGACCGTGGTGGTAAGGATGCTACTGCATCGCTCATTTTTCTTGGGGACTTCAGTTCCAATTTCTTCTTAAAGTTTCAAAGCCAATTCCACCAAAAATAAGATTAGGCAGCCACATAGCTAATAAAGGTGGAAGTTTTCCATTTCTAGAAAGCCCTTCAAATGTGACATAGATTCCCCAATAAACAATAATCAGAACTACACACAGGATCATTCCACCTGCCTTTTGATTTCGACGATTCGTGTTCGTCCCCAAACCCACGCCCACCGTGCCAAAGACGATACATAAAAAGGCAATGGCCCAGCGCTTGTGCCACTCTGTGATCAGCGTCCGCGAGTCTTCTTCATTCAAATTTGTTTGGTTCAATGATTTTTTAAGCTCTGTTAAAGTCATCGATTGCGGAGATTTTTCTCGCTCTTCGATTTTAATAGGATCAATTAATTTAATATCGTAGGAATCAAATTTAATTTTTGTGTGAGTCTCGGACTTTCGATGGATATCGCCATCGTTCAGTCGTAGCAAAACATTTCGACCGGGGTTTTCAGGATCTGGAACGATCTTTCCGCTTTTTGCAATAATTGTTAATGGCGAATTGATGTCCCGCGGGTCATAGATAAAAACCTTTTTTAAAGTTCCTTTTTCCGAGTCAACTTCATTGGCATAAACCACCATATCGAAAAAACCTTCAGAGAAAGTTCCAGCTTTGATGGCAATGGCGGGTTTAACGCTGGCTGCGCGGCTGTAAAGAACCTCAAATTTTCGATTTCCCCATGGCGCCAAATAAAATGATGTTTGAGCCGAAATCAGGGCGACAAAAAAAGATAGAATTAATGCCGGCGTTAAAATTGTGCTCATGCTAAGGCCTGAGGCCTTAATAGCAACAATTTCCGAATCATTGCTCAAGCGACCATAGGTCAATAGAACTGCAAACAATAAGCTCATAGGAAAAAGAGCTGGCAGCATCGAGATACAAATGTAGCCGATGATTTCAGCCACTGTTGAAATTTCTAGCCCGTGAGAAATCGCAAAATCGGTCAGTCTTAAGACTTGAAACATCAAGATGATAGAAACAAAAACGGCCATGCCAAGGATAAATCCCGGAAGCATTTCAAAAAATAAATAGCGGATGGTCAATAAGCCCTTCATCGTTGGACAGTATATCGCGCGACGAAACACTTCGGCATTGTTTTATTAGCGGGCCCAAGGTCGAGCTAGGATAGTTTTACTTTGGAAGCATTGACCCTTGTCCAGCAGCGCTCAAAAATAGGAGGTGGCCAAAATTTTATTGATCTATGACGACTATACCGAGCTTAATGCTGTTCAATTCACACTTAAAAAAGTGGGTTTCGATTGCCTTGGAATCAGCACCGAGTTTGGAACAACCGAACAGGTTATTTCTTTCAATCCAGATATCGTCGTCGCTTCTGGCCGTGGTCCTAAAGTTTCAACAGTCGGTGTTGGTCGTCGATTAAAAGATATGCCGCGATGGACGGGAAAAGCTATTTTGATTTTTCCCCCCGGCAATAAGCCGAAACCTGAAGATCTTATGAAGATTCGAATGGATGTCGTTTTAGAAGCTCCTGTCGAAACTGTCCGGTTGATTCAAGTTCTTGCTAAACTGACCAATCAAGATGACCAAGTTTTGATTGAAAAATTAATTAAGACCATGGCGCAAGAAAACATTGGAAAAGATCCAAGCTTTATTGTTAGCAGTAAGCCTACGAACGAGACGGTTTATGTCGGGGGAAGTGCGGGTGAAAACAAAAATTCAGACCCGAATATCAGCAGATCGAAGGCTCGAACTTCCGACAATGATTTAACTTTCAATGTAGCTGGTGTTCAAAACCCAACTCAGGAGGTGGCTCGCATTGGAAGCTTTCCAATGCCGGCGTCTGAAAATCCTGACCTCGGAAAAGATAAAGCATTTGGAAATTCAGCTTTTGATGATTTGAACCGTCGTGAGGAAGCACGGGCTCGGCGGCGGCCGCAGTTTTCATTAAAGCCCGAAGGAGATCAGCGAGCGGAGCCGCAAGAGGATTTGAAAAATCGCTTTGCCGGTCCCCTGGCCAGCGAACCTGATAGGGCCAGCTTAAGTGATTTTGAAAAACAAGCTGAATCAGAAACCACTGATCATCAAGATCTGCCAATCGACAAACAAGAGGTCAATTGGTCTGAACTTGAAAATCGGCTTTTCCCAAAAAATTTGGGAAAAGAAAAAGGGGTTGATCCAGATTTTGGACAAAATGCTTTGCCAGGCCAATTGGGAATTCCAAACCAAGAGGCGGCTCTATCGTCTTTCAAAGAAACCTTGGCTCAATCAGAATCGTCAGACCCTCCTCAGGTTCAAGAAGGTGCAGAAAACCAGCCCTTGATGGTGCCTACAAGCCCTGATTTTGCAAAGCAAGTCCGTCACGCTGAAGCTGGATTGGCTGGTAAAATAAAAGATTACCGGGAAATGAGTGGATCTTTGAGTCTTCCAAAAGAGTCGACTTTAAAGAAAACAAATTCTCGGAAAGCACAAATTGAGTTGATGAAAGACTGGAAACAGGTTGAACTTGATAAACAAGATGGCCTGCGTCGTGAGTTTACAAAGGCTCTTTTCAAGAAGAAATAGTAAGTGGACTTTTTACAGGAGGATCCATGGCCGCAAATGCAAAGCCCGTTACTGACTCATCGTTCGAAGCCGAAGTTTTAAAATCAAGCACCCCTGTGCTGGTCGATTTTTGGGCCGAGTGGTGTGGACCTTGTCGTGCCCTAAGCCCGAAGCTTGAAGAAGTCGCAACTGAAATGGGTGGCAAAATAAAAATCGTCAAAGTGAATGTCGACGAAAACCAAGGAACTCCTGCCAAATACAATATCCGCGGCATCCCCACCTTGTTGTTATTTAAAGGTGGAAATGAAGTGGGTCAATTGGTCGGCAATCATCCTAAAGATGCCATTGTGGATTTTTTAAATAAAAATATTTAAGAAATTAATATTGAAGATCAAATTCAATAAATTGTTCAAAAAGATCATAGATTTCCAGACGACAAAAATCGCGATTTTCTTGAATCAGCTTGAGCAGCTGATCAGGGAAGGTCGCGTCGTCGATCAAATCTGAAAAATCATTAAGATCCGAGGGCTTCATCGCCCGTTGGGACTTTAGAAAACATTTTCGCAAAGATTTTTTGTCATTGGCTGATATTTGCAAGCGAATCAGGGTTTTATAAAATAAACCCCTTGGATTCAATTCCCAACCCAAGTCACCTCCCAATGTTTCGATTTTCAAATAAATTAAACAAGCCTGCTCCTGGGTGATCCAAGATTGCCATTTTTCAGCCAAAGAATTTAAAAAATCCAAGGGTGTGGACCAAGCGCCTTCTTTTAGGTCCTGAGCTTGATGCCAAGCTTGGTCCACCGACATCAGGTTGATCGTCATCCCACTGGAAGGGTCGACATTTTTTTGCAATTGCAGAGTGACCTTGAAAGGCTCGATGGTCCCCAAATTAAGGCTCGAGGTTGAGCCAATTTTTAATTCAACAAACCAACTTCGACCAAATTGAAGAGTCGGAGAGGAAGTTATTATCAATGGCGGCCTATTGAAAAATCAAAGAGTTGGTTTCAATATCAGAACCCTTTTTAAAAGTCTGGAGCCAACTAGTAAAAATCCCATTCGCTCGTTGTCGCTGAGAAAGGTCAGCAAGCAGTGGAGTCGCTGAAGGATCCTGCTTCAGTTCTTTCAGTTCTTTCAGTTTTACAATATATCGAGACGTTCCCGAACGAACAAAAGACTTTAAGTAAGGTTCCTTGGTCGTTAAACCCGCCACTTTTTCAATTTCAAGGCCGGAGATTTTAGGAATCACTTGTGCATCCAGACTGAAAAAACCTGTTTCTTCCCATTTGGCATTTAAGTTTTTAATTTCACTTTCAACTTGAGTCGGCTGGGAATTCAAAAGGGCTTCCAGCTCTTGCGACTTTTTTTGCCATTTTTCTTTAGCTAAAGATTCTTTCGCAAGACTTAATTGATAGTCTGCGAGGGTGGCTTCTTGCGCTGCCTTTTTTTCAAGAACCTTAATTAAATGGTATCCGAAAGGACTTTTTACAACCTCAGAGACATGTCCCGGAGGAAGCGTAAATGCGACGTCTGCAAATTCTTTGACCATGGCATTGCGACTAAAATAGCCAAGATCACCTTTTTTTGACTTAGATCCCGGGTCTTCGCTAGTTTGGGAAGCCAAAGTTCCGAAATCTTCTTTTGTGGTTCGAGCTTTAAGGGCTTCAATTTTTGCCAAGGCGGCCTTCTCTGAAGCGGAGTCGCCTGCTTTAAAAGCAATCAAGATGTGCTGGGCGTGAACTTGTTCGGCTTGAGAAAGCTGAGTTTTTTTCAAGGCAAATTCGCTTTCAATTTTTTTCTTAAAATCTTCAGCTAAGAGGGCTTTCTGGGCTTCTTCTGTGGAGACAGCTGGCGTCGCGGGCTTGTCGTCATCAAACTTTACGAACTGTAAATTCATTTTGTAATTTTGGAGAGTTTTCTTCTTGTCAGCCTCTAAACTTAAAGTACGGCTTGAAGCTTCAAAAAGTCGAAACAAGCGAGCTGTTCCCAACTGTTTTCGAATCTTGGCTTCAAATCCGCCCGGGGTTAACCCCTGGCTTTGTAAGTAAGCATCATAATTTTCCCTTTGAAACTGACCGTCTTTTTGAAAGGCGGGAATCTGTTGGGTGATTAAATCTTTGATTTCAGTGTCGGTCGCTAAGATCCCGGCTTTGCGAGCGGCTTGTGCCATCAGTTCTCGGTCGATGAGCTCTTGCATGGCTTCCATCTTAAATTTTTTGCGCTGCTCGGGGTCAAAGGATTTGCCACCCATATACTGAGAATAGATTTGAGACATTTGCTGTTCTTTTTCTTCTGCCGCCATCTGGAAATCCATCAACGAAATAAAGCTTTCATTCACGCGGGCGGCAGAACCCATCCCTCCACTGAGGCGATTCGGAAGTCCAAAGAAAACAAAAACCATAATGATGGCTCCGAAAAGGATCATCGCAGTGATGTTTTTACCTGATAGTTTTCTTTTCAGCTTGTCCGCCATATTGTCGCTCATCCGAATCTCCTTTAGCAATGTTCCGTATTAGATCTGAAATGTTGAATTTTTCAAGTGGAAACTGTTGGAATCAAGGGATCTTTTTGCTACCGTGAGGTCTCCGAGGTGATCTTTGAATCCGTTTAACTTTGATGTCAGAAAAATCATTTTAATTCTCCTCCTTTTGCCCTTGCCCTTAATTTCAATCAATATGGAGCAGAAGCCTTTCGCTTCGAACTGGGTTTCGCAGCCCCTTGTTCTTCTCAGCACCTCGGCCCAAGAGCTTTTTTATAGTTTCAGCGAAGGCGTTCGTGGTACGACAGCCATGTACGTCAATCTGATCAATATAAAAAAACAAAGCGAAAAAATAATCAGTAAAAATCAAGAGCTTGAGGCTCGGCTACAGCAGCTCAGTGATTTGGAAATCGAGAACAGTCGCTTGAAAAATCTTTTGGATTTCAAGCAGAATACTAAAATGGAGATGAAATCCGCGCAAGTCATCGGTCTTGATTTGATGACAGATCATAAAACGATCACAATTAATAAGGGCTCCCAGGATGGTTTGAAAACCGGTCAAGCCGTGATTTCAGCTCAAGGTGTTTTAGGGTATATTTTCAGACCTAGCTTGCGCAATTCGCAAGTCATGCTGATCACAGACCGTTACGCTGTTGTTGACGGAATCGTTCAGCGCACTCGGGCTCGAGGTATTGTTGAAGGAAAAAATTCTTCGGCTTGCGTTTTGAAATATGTTGAGCGTTCGGAAGATGTCAAAGCCGGGGATCTTGTGGTCACTGGTGGACTCGATAATATTTTTCCGAAAGGTTTTCCGATCGCCATCGTTGAAAACGTCGAAAGAAAAACCTTTTCTGTTTCATTGAAAGTAGATCTGAAGCCAGTCGCTGATCCTTACAAAGTGGAAGAAGTTTTTGTGATCACCAACGCCGCCCAAGAAGATTTCGGAACGCGGTTTTCAGCCAGTGCTGTCCGGGAGTAAGAGATGAGTTGGTCCTTAGCTTTGCATTTTATATTAATTTCTGTGCTCGGTCTTCTGCTCGCCGGCTTTCAAACCAGTTTTTGGTTCCAAATGTTCGGCGCTGTGGCACCGCCCTTGTTATGGTTGGTGATTTTTACCTATATTATCATTTATCGAACGGGGATGGCGGCCCTTGTGCAGCTGGTTGTCTTGGGTCTGTTGTTGGCCTATTTTTCTGGATCCGCACTGAAAGTATTTTATTTTTGCCTACTGTCTTACTATGGCCTGATCTATTTTATTAAAAGCCGTATTTTCTGGAGTGGAGCTGGATATTTTTTACTGATGTGTGCTGTTGGATCCGTCTTTTATCATGTGATCTTTTCCGTTGCGACGATCATGATCGAGCGCAGCCGTCCCGAATGGTTGTTGGTTGAACGGGCGACGCAAATTCTATTAACGCCAGCTTTTGCTTTCCCTCTTTTTTGGTTGATGCAAAGATTGGATTCTTTATTCTTTTTCAGTGAATTAAAAGCCGAAGTGACCGGGGGAACGACTTATGAATGAGTACGTCAGTAATCCGGATGAGGCTAAAGAATACTGGGGACGATATCGTTACTTTTATTTAACATTTTTTTTAGTGTTCTCTGTTTTTACGATGCGACTTTGGTATTTACAAATTTTATCAGGTTCAGAGCTGCGGGAATTTTCGGAAAAAAATAGGATTAAACAAAATAAAATTATTGCTCCAAGGGGTTTAATTCTGGACCGGGAAGGCCGTGTTCTGGTGGAAAATCTGCCAGGTTTTGAGGTCGTGATTTCCCCCCAGTATGTGGAAAATCTTGAGGCTCTTTCAAAGGCGATTGCTCCGATCCTTGGAATCGAAAGCGATAAGCTGATTCAAAAAGTTCAAAAAAGTCGTCGGCAAAACGGTGTCTTTGCCCAAGTCAAACTGAAAGATAATCTAACTCGGGAAGAAGTTTTTCGTTTGAAGCGGATTCGTCTGGAAACTCCGGGCTTAGAAATTCGTGAATCGATTGTTCGATTTTATCCAATGATAGAAAATGGCGCTCAACTGTATGGCTACGTCGGCGAGATTTCTAAAAATCAGCTGCCCCTGTTGAACGAGTTCTTTAAGGGTCTCTTGAAATTGGATCAAGGCGATATTATCGGAAAAAATGGCTTGGAAGAGGCCTTGGAAAAAGACATTCGTGGGGTCGATGGGATTACGTTTATCCAAGTCGATGCCCATGGACGGGAAACCAGCACGGCCACTCCGAATGTTTACGGCGAACAAATTAAAGATCAAGAACCTATTCACGGAAATAATGCAGTTCTGACATTGGACCGAGATATTCAAGAGGCCGCTTACAAATCAATGCAGACCAACCAACGCATTGGAGCCTTGGTGGCCATGCAGTCAAATGGCGAAATTTTAGCCTGGATGAACGCGCCTTCTTACAATCCAAATGAGTTTTCGACAGGAATTTCAGCAACAACCTGGTCGCGTCTTATCAACGATCAATTTAAACCCCTACGAAATAAAGTTATCCAAGATCACTATTCTCCGGGATCAACTTTTAAACCTTTTGTGGCGTTAGCCGCCTTGCAAGAAAAAGTGATCACTCCAACAACGGTGGTTTCAGCACCCGGTGTTTTTATGTTTGGCCGCCGACCTTATCACGATAGTATTAAGGGCGGTCACGGAAATGTGACGGTGTTTGAAGCGATTGAAGAATCCAGTAACGTTTTCTTTTACAAAATGGGAATCGCTCTGGGCGTCGATAAAATGTACAACTACATTACGCCTTTGGGTTTAGGTTCAGCGACCGGTGTCGATATTCCCAGGGAAGTCAGTGGAAATATTCCTAACTCTGAATGGAAAAAACGAGAACGTGGCGAAGAGTGGCAGCCCGGAGAAGATTTAAGCACGGCGATTGGTCAAGGCTTCATAAACGTCACGCCCTTACAAATGGCCATAGCTTATAATACGATCGCGCGCGAGGGGGAAGTTGTACGCCCCTATGTGATCAGTAAAATCATTGATCAAGAGGGAAAAATTTTAAAGCAAAACTTTCCTCGCGTGATTCGCGACGTGACGGCGGCTAGAACATCGACGGGGATTCAATATAGCAAAGAGACTTTTCGCACAGTCAAAGAAGCCATGCGCCGAGTGGCTAATGGTGCTAAAGGCACGGCGCGGTTTTGGAAAATTCCGGGTGTCCAGATGGCTGGTAAAACGGGAACTGTTCAGGTCATGGGCTTTTCGGCCAATGATATTTATACCCGGTGCGAAACACGTCCGATCTTGCAGCGCCACCATGGTTGGTTTATTGCTTGGGCGCCTTGGGATAAACCTGAAATCACGGTGGCTGTGATGGCTGAACATGCCTGTCATGGGAACGTCGGGGCTGCGCCGATTGTTCGTGACGTGATCCAAGCCTATTTTCAAAAGCATCATCCTGAAGTGATTGCTGAAGCGCTAAAAAATAAGGCCGTTATCCAAGCTAAAGCAAAGTCTGAGCCCGTTCAGACGCAGGAAGGTGAATAATGGATCTTTCCATGAATCTTGAGGACCGCACGCTTTTTAAGCGAATCGATTGGAATTTAATTTTTGTGATTGTGGCCTTAAATATAATCGGTTTGATCAATCTTTATAGCGCGACCCACGGTCCTAACGCCAAAGATGTCGAGCCTCTTTTTATAAATCAGATTATATGGCTGGCGATCGGTTGGTGCGTCTTTTTTATTATGACTTTTTTTGATTACATTATTGCCAGCCGCTTAGCTTACGCCATATTTTTCTTGAACCTGATGGCCGTTTTATGGGTGACGTTTTTTGGTAAAGTCGCGCTGGGGGCTCAGCGATGGATTGATTTTGGTTTTTTTCGCTATCAGCCTTCCGAAACAATTAAGTTGGCCTTGATTATGGTGATGGCAAAAATTTTAGCGACGCGCAACCCGATGGGTCGGGGAATGGGTGTTCGGGAGCTGGCCTTCCCACTGATTATTTTATTAATTCCCTTCGTTTTGATTGTCGAGCAGCCAGACTTAGGAACCGCGATGATGATTGGCGCGATCGGGGGCAGCCTGATTTTATTTTCAAAAATTCGCCGTGTGATATTGATGGGTGTGATTGTCTTAGGTGTGATTGGAATTTACGGAGCTTGGAAGTTTGTTTTGCGCGACTACCAAAAAAATCGAATTTTAACCTTTGTTTCACCGGGGAATGATCCCCGAGGAACGGGTTACAACAGTATTCAATCAAAAATTGCCGTCGGCAGTGGTCGATTTTTTGGCAAGGGTTTTCGAAAAGGCACACAATCGCAGTTAGAATTTTTGCCTGAGCGTCACACTGATTTTATTTACAGTGTCCTTAGTGAAGAGCACGGCTTTGTCGGTAGCCTGACGACCATTGGATTATTTTTTATGCTGTTCACAATTATTATTCGAATTGCGACCCATGCCCGTGACAAATATGGCGCCCTGATGTGCATGGGCGTTCTTTGTTACATCTTTTGGCATATGTTTGTGAATGTTGGAATGGTGATTGGGATTTTGCCAATCGTTGGGGTGCCTCTGCCATTGCTTTCTTATGGGGGTTCAAGCATGTTAACGACAATGGCAGGATTAGGGCTGGTGTCCAGTGTGGCCTATCGTCGTTATCTATTTTAACCAAGGAGTTGAATGATGAACATGAAGTTAAGAAATTTTTTAACATTGATGGCGTTTTGTCCGATGCTGGCTTGGGCTCAGAAGGTCGGCGTGCAGGTGGATCATATTGATACCAATGAAAATACGACGATAGAGATTAAAAAAGGCGATCATCAAAAAGTTGAAAAGCAGTTTGAAATCATTGAAGGAACTGAGCAAATTGAAGGCGACGCCGCTCCGTTGATTCAAGAGGCTCGTAAAAATTGGAAAACAGCCTGCGCGGATTCAAAAAAAGAGTTCAAAGAACTTAATAAAGAAAATCAAATTTTATCCCTGAGTTGCGGCAGCATGACCTGTTCGACTGTGGCTATGGAAAGCACTTGTAAATCCGTGGGCCATCATAAGCTGCGCGTTCAAGTTAAATAGCCCTAGATTAAGTCGTCTCATCATGAGAGGTCCAAAGATCAGTCAGCAGAAATAAAAAATGTTACTCAGGGATCTCCATGCATTAGGGTCGTCTCAGACTGACCGTCCTGCTTTGATAATACCAATCAATTAAGCCACTTACAAATGGCACTCCTTTTGTACCTTGTTAGGTCATAAGGAGTGACCCATGGGAATCAAAAGAAAAGTCTCGACGCTAGCTTCACTTTTATTCTTAAGTATCACCTGTTTTGGGTTTCAAAACTGGAAATATCTTGATTTAAAAGAGGCTTCGATTGGACCTGTGAACGAGCACGTCAGATTGGCTCATGCCAAAGAATTGCTTGGAAAATTCTATCCTGGGAAGGCGGCGCTGAGAATAGAAAACATCAGCAACTTGAATCAGCAAATATTAGATCAAATGACCGAAAGACTTCCGAAAGACTATAAAAAATCAGCGCTGAAGGTGACCCAAACATTAATCGAAGAGGCAGAAAAAAATAATTTAGATCCGGTATTTATTATGGCCATGATTGAAACAGAATCAAAATTTAATCCCAAAGCTTACGGATCCCATGGTGAAATCGGTTTAATGCAGATCAAGCCAGACACCGCTGCGTGGATTGCGAAAAAATCAACGCTTCACTTTAAGAATGCGAAAACTTTGGAAAATCCAGCTCACAATATTCGCCTGGGGGTTGCCTATCTCTCTTTTTTAAGAAATGGGTTCGGTCTTGCTCCAGCGAAGTATGTGACGGCCTATAATATGGGCCCTCAGAAGCTGCGAATGATGATCGCTGGGAACCAGAAGCCCAAAGAGTACGCTACAAAAGTCATGGCTAACTACAAAACCCTTTATGTTGAAATCAAGAAAAATTCTAATAAGAGCCAGCTGAGCGCCGCTTTGTAATGAATGTGGTAGGCTCAATTCTATCTCCGTTCGTTTGCTTGTCATAAGCTAGTAAAAATTTTAATCAGTGCTGATTCTTGATGACAAAAAAAAGGCGCCTGGCTAGCACCTGACCTATGAAAAAAATTTATGCTGTGTTGCTTCTTGTTCTTTTCGTAGCGCCTCATCAATCCTTTGCCGAGTGCCTATTGACCTTTAATACTTACGGACCCATTTATGCCTCCAATGTTCATGGCCGAGGGGTCCGATTAGTTGAAGAAATTAATGAAAAAAGTAAGTGTGACCTGATTCATTTTCAAGAAGCCTGGAGCGCAAATCAGATTGATATTTTTGATCAAGGTCTGAAAAATACCTACCACATCTATGCGCCCAATCGACAATCCCGAATTGGTTTAATGAATTTTTCACTTCGGCCTTGGCAAGAGGCTAAAACCTATTCTTATCGCGCCAATTATGATGGCCATTTGTTGGATGATGTCCGAAAATTAGTTCATACAAAAAAAGCATTTGCGGTCTTGGACGAAGCTTTAGCTGGGACTTTTTCTGTCAATACTCATCTTCATCCAACCTCTGAACGCGTGCGGATTTTGCAAATGATTGATCTGCTGAATTGGCGCATTCAACATATTTCTAAGCCACTGGTTTTAACCGGTGATTTTAACATAGATCCGAACTCCTTCGAACATGCCTTTGTCATGAAAATTCTTAATTTAAATGATTCGATGTTAGTTGTTAACGGCAGCTACCCCGCTGGTTTTTGCACCTATTGCGCCAGTAATTCTTTGGGTTGGCTCAGTGAAAATCATACTTTTGATTACGTCTTCTTTTCACGTTTAGCCGGGGACGAACTCGGGTGGACTCCCAAAGACATCCACTTGGCCTTGACTGGAAATGGGCAGCCTTTATCGGATCATTATGGGTTGAAAGTTGATTTCGCTTGGGGCCCTGGAATTTCGTCGGCAGGGGATGCTGAAAAATCAAAGGCAGAAATGTTACAAATATTTGATGCAGCGATCTCTCGGATCCAAGCTTTTGAGCCAGCTCAACAGCTTGGATATGTTGCGCTGATGGGACAGATTCGTGCTCAGATTAAAAGTGGCGAAGGTCCTTACGGCCAGTATTTTTCTCAAATTTTTCAAAAATATTGAGTTCTATTTTTTAAGATTTCGAGGCGTAAAGGCCTCGGGAAAAATTTCTGCGAAAGTAAATCCTTTCACGACTTTTTTGGTATTTCCAATCCATACTTTTGTTTCGGGCGTTCCAAATTCGGAAATCACTTGGCGGCACATTCCGCACGGCGGCCAGGGATCGGCATGATCGCTGACAACAACAATTTCCTGAATGGGACCTTTTGCGCCTTCAGTGATGGCTTTCCAAATGGCTGTGCGTTCGGCACACACAGTTCCACCGTAAGAAGCATTTTCGACATTGGCGCCAGTAAAAATTGAATCATCAGACATTAAAATAGAGGCGCCAATTTTATGTTTAGAATAGGGCGCGTAAGCTTTTTTTCTGGCGTTGACAGCTTTTTTAAATAAAATTTCTAAAGATTTTTTCATGGCAGGTTAAATCCTTTTTCTCGTAAAACCTTGGACAGCTTCATTAAGGGTAAACCTTGTATGGCCGTAAAATCATCGGTTTCAATTTTTTCCATCAAAGTGATTCCAAGTTTTTCAATTTTGTAAGCGCCGGCGCAGTCCATGGGTTGATCATGATCGATATAGCGTTCAATTTCTGGCAGAGATA
>JAYWEU010000110.1:0-5318 GCA_043779385.1 Pseudobdellovibrionaceae bacterium | reverse complement strand
GTCATAAAATAACCTTGTCAATACTTAAAGGCCGCGGTCGGCAACCAGTTTTTGGGCGACAGCAAAGTTTTCTGGAGACACGTACAAACGATCGATCACGCGAGCGACTTCGTAGCGCGAAAAGATTTCAGTGGATTGATTGATCGGCGATGGTTTGTCTTTGCGGTCATATTGGTCGACAACAAAAATATCCATCGCCTTATCTTCTTCTGAGCCCGAATGATATTTAGAAAGGCGAGCCTTCGAGGAAGCCCAGATCACGTCGATCCCCTCGTGTTCCAAAGATTTTTTAATGTGCTCAGGGCGGGAAGCGTCGATGTTATTGTGAAGTTCGATCAAGACGCGGTACGGACGTTTTTGCGCAATCCTTTGAGCCCATGGATTCGTACTTTGGGAAAGATGCTCATGCAGTTTGTAATCGTTAAAGGCCGTGTACTCACTGATATCTGAAGGCAATCGAAATTCGCAATCCGCAGAACTTAAGTACCGATTCAGCATCTCTTCATAAATAATACTTTTGTGATGGAAATAAACCATCAAGTGCATATGGTGCCGAGAGATCAAAAAATCATCAAAAGAATAAAGCGCACGACGATTCAGAGCCAAGTACAATTTATTGTCGATGCGGTGAAAGGTCATATTTTGAATTAACCACTCGTGATCGATTTTTCCGTAATTAGTGCCGCAGAAATAAGAATCTCGTTCTAAGTAATCCATGCGATCAGCGTCCAGCTCTGAGCTAACGACTTGGCTTAATATCGGCCGAAAATCACAACCTTGATCAATAAAAAAATCATCGGGTGCAGCCAAAGTTTTATCAATTAAACAAGCGACATGCATCGGTGTGATTTCAGGGAAATGCTTTCTGATGGTGTCTGCAATTTTTGAATCAGTGACATATTTGATTGTATAGTCTTCGTGATTAGCCCGGCGACCACCTTGTACAGGATCGCGGTACACAGAAACTTTTAAGTCAGAAACGGGTGGCATGACTTGCTCGGTGGTGTGGCTTAAAGGTCCGTGACCCACATCATGAAGAAGCGCTGCAAGTCGCGTGGCTTGTCTTAATCTTTTTCCCACAGCCGGTTTACTAAACGGGTAAACTTTAAAAATCGAATCAAACACTTGGCCAACCAAATGACCGACACCAATCGAATGAAGATAGCGATTATGAGTGGCTCCGGGAAAACTGAATTCAGAAAAGCCCAGCTGTTTAATGGTTCTTAGGCGTTGGTATTCTTGCGTATCGAGCACGGCGACCTCTTGGTCGGAATAGTAAATTGAGCCATGAACGGGGTCCCGTATTTCCATCAGCTTTCTTTTGGCTAAGATTAAGCCGCTCTTCAACAAAAAACGCCTTTGACGGGGCGCGGGGCGGGCTTCCACGAGGGCGGCTCCGTGATATACGTCTTAAATGATCTGTGTTGAAGTTGTCCGCGGAAATTTCATTGAAAGTCGTCACTACGTTTATGGCGTCGTTGTTGATGAGCTTGGTAACACTGTTCACGAGTACGGCGATGGCAGGCTGCTAGCTTCGCCAAGGTCTGCGATTAAATTTTTGCAAGCTTTGCCATTGGTTGAATCAGGGGCAGCTGATGCGTTTCACCTTCGCCCCGAGCAAATTGCTTTAGCATGCGCCTCCCATAACGGTGAAGATCGCCAGATTCAGTTAGTGGAAACTTGGATGAAGGAAAGTGGCATTCCCGAAGCTTGGTTACACTGCGGACCGCATCTTCCTTACTATGAGCCCGCCGCTCGTGAATGGATCTGTTCAGGTCGCACGATGACGGCAAAGCTTAATAACTGCTCGGGAAAACATCTGGGAATGATGACGACCGCTTTGCACTTAAAAGAAAACGCGCCAAAATATTTTGAATTCGAACATCCCCGGCAAAAATATTTACGACAACTTCTGACCGAAGTGACTGGTTTTGATCACGAGACAGCGCCCTGGGGCATCGACGGCTGCGGAATTCCTACCTACGCGCTGCCATTATTAAATATGGCTCAAGGGATGAGCTATTTAATTCGCCCCAATAAAACTTCCAAAGATTTACAGCGTGCCTGCCAAACAGTGCTGCAAGCCGTGAAAGAAAATCCTTACTTCATCGCAGGCACTGGTGACTTCAACACGACCATCATCGAAAAAACAAAAGGCCAAAGCTTGATCAAAGTCGGCGCCGAAGGTGTCTACTGCGGAGTCCTTCCTGAAAAAGGTTTAGCCTTTGCTCTAAAATGTCTAGACGGAAACTTGCGCGCCGCCGAGCCTGCGACAGCCTGGCTGTTGAAAAAGTGGGGCGGCCTGGACGAACATATTTTCCCACCGATTAAAAACACCATTGGCGAATCCGTCGGCGAATTCCGAGTCCTCGAAATCTAAGCACGAAGTCTGCAAGGTAATCAGCGACATCCAAATTCAACAGCTCAATTCAATGAGGCGAGGATTTTATGAAAGTATTAATGACGGTCTTGGGTCTACTGACAATAACTTCAACGGCGATGGCAGACCTGGGCTTGGCAGGCGCCTGTACTTTTTCGGCAAAGTCAGCGGTGACGGGGACTTTGATCGGCGCACCTGTTTTGCTTCAAACCGAAACTGAAAATCAAATCACTGAGTCCGTTGGAGCCGCCTCCACTGATGAAAAAGCTTACGCGCGCGTAAGAACTTTAAAAGAAACTAGCAAAGCCGTGATGACTCTATATATAGGAGAAGCAAAAGTTCGCTCTGAAGTGATGGCCCTCCCAGGGCAGGCTGAAATAAAATTTGCTTCAGAGAGCACTGAGTACTTACTCAGCTGCGAAGTTAAGGACCAAAGTCTAATTCTGTAAAAAAGTTCGACAATAAACTAAAGATTTCTGCGCGGGCTCCGAAGAGTTTCATAAGCATATTAAACCACCCATGGAACTATTATGGTTCCCCGACATCATGGATTGATGTTGTGTTCATCTCAAGGAGGAGGAGTTATGGGGTTACGAATTAACACCAATACTGCTTCGTTAAATGCACAGAAAACTCTGTGGAGTACGAAGATCGGGCTTGATAAGAGTATGGAAAAACTCGCATCAGGTTTCAGGATTAACAGAGCGGGCGATGATGCCGCAGGTCTGGCGATCTCTGAAAACTTAAAAGCTCAAGTCAGAGGCCTAAAGCAGGCTGGACGAAACGCCCAGGACGGAATCTCACTCGTCCAAGTGGCCGAGGGCTCGATGAACGAAATCTCGTCGATTCTGATCAGGCTTCGGGAGCTAGCTGTTCAAGGCGCTTCTGATACGATCGGACCGGTTGAACGACAATTCCTTAACGTGGAATACGATCAGCTGACTTCAGAGATAGACCGTATCGCAGAAGGTACGGAGTTCAATGGAACTCAACTTTTGGCTGGCGTCGGATCCGTCTTGGATTTCCAAGTAGGAACCCGAAACAACCCAGAAATCGACCGCATCAGCTTCGATGCTTCTAAAGCCGATGCCAATTCAGCCGCTCTCGGAGTCAACCTTACATCGGTGGCCGATAAAGCTTCAGCGCAAAACTCGCTGACCGCGATTGACCAGGCGATTGTCAGTGTCTCTGCGATGCGAGCCGACTTTGGTGCGATTCAGAATCGACTACAATCCACTGTCAGTAACTTGCAAGTGAGTGTAGAGAACATGTCTGCTGCGAATTCTCGAATCCGCGATGTCGACATAGCTGAAGAGACCTCTGAAATGACTAAAAATAATATCTTGTTGCAAGCAGGCACTTCAGTCCTAGCACAAGCCAACCAACAAGCTAATATCGCACTTGGACTCTTGAATAAAACTTTTCAGGGCTAGTTAACACCTAGCCTTGCTTAAGTCTGGTTCATCGATCTTGTTTATTCTTCAAGATCACCCTCAATAGTCTAAGCCTTTGCTCCATAACCTCAGCTCGGTAAAACGAGCCGGTTGTCAGCTGTACCTTGATCTGTTTCCTGCGCCGAGGCTGCACATTGTGCAGCCTCATTTTCGCTAAGGAATTCCTCGACGTCCTGTCGATCCACCCAACAAAATCAGTCCCAGACTGTTATAAATATTTACAAAAAAATAAAGAACTAGACTCAATCAACTTCGAAAATGAGCCGTATTGATACACAGGTGCAAGGATGCACTGTTGAGCCAAATGGAAGGCTTACTATCACGGAGGATTTCGCATGCAACAAGGAGGATAGTAAATGGGATTACGTATATCGACTAACGTAGCCGCATTGAATGCTCAGAAGAATCTGTATATGACAGATATCAATCTGAACAAATCAATGGCGCGCTTAGCGTCTGGTCAAAGGATCAACCAAGCATCAGATGATGCTGCTGGTTTAGCGATCTCGGAAAATCTGAAAGCTCAGATCCGGGGTTTAAGACAGGCCAACAGAAATACCAACGATGGTATCTCGCTCGTGCAGATCGCAGAGGGAAGCCTCAACGAAGTTTCCAATATGCTGATCCGTTTGCGGGAACTAGGAGTCCAAGGGGCTTCTGACACCATCGGCGACACAGAAAGAAAGTTTCTGGATGTCGAGTATCAACAGCTTAAGTCAGAGATTCAGCGAGTGACTGAGTCGACGCAATTCAACGGATACGATCTGTTGAACGGAACTGGCGCGGTGATTGATATTCAGGTGGGCGTGAATAACGACCCCTTTAAAGATAGAATTTCATTCAATGCCGGTGCCGCTAATTCAACATTAGAAGCTCTGGGAATGGTGGCTGAGTCTGTTGACACCAAACAAGGTGCTCAAACAAGTTTATCAGTGATCGATTCAGCATTGATTTCCGTGAACGCAATTCGTGCGAACTTTGGAGCCATGCAAAATCGTCTGCAATCAACATCTAATAACTTGTTGGTCTATGACGAAAATATGCAAGCTGCTAATTCTCGAATTCGTGACACTGACATCGCGGCTGAAACAACCGAAATGATGAGAAATAATATTCTCAAACAAGCCGGTGTTTCAATCTTGGGTCAGGCGAATCAATCCGCGGGTCTTGCATTGAAATTATTAGGCTAAGCAATTAGCTAAAGTATTAGCGATAAAGAAGTCCATCCGACAAAGTCTAGGTATCCAGGAGTTAATCCCACTCTGGCTGATATGTCTTGCTTGAAAAAGTAAAGACGGGCTTTGTTGTCTTCGATCAGGACTCAGGGGAAAAATTAAGATTACTTTCAATCAGCACGTTCAAGGTTTCGGACGCGGAGTGAATCATTTCGCCCAATTCCACCAGCTTTGCTCGATCAATATCGACACTGGCCACTGAGCAATCCAAAGCTTCCACTTTTAAAAATGATTCTTTGATATTTTCTA
>JAYWEU010000109.1:0-5349 GCA_043779385.1 Pseudobdellovibrionaceae bacterium | reverse complement strand
ACTGATGGGGCCACTGAAGATTGGGAACATTCTTAAACTAGTTTCTTGGACTTTATTTGGCATCATCACAGTTGCAAACTTAGTTTTGATCGTAAAATTATTTATATCATAAAATAATTAAATGCCACCCGTCACCCAGCGAAGTCCACCAAGTGCAAATAAATGCTGCCGATCATCTGTCGAAACAAGACTGGTTCCTACCGATCCAAAAAGTAGAACGCTTTTATTAACAAGTGTTACCAGTCCAAGGTTGGCTTTGACGAATTGTTCTCGTGGATCTTCCTTCGTGGCCTTTAGGCCTTGAATCGTTGAAAGCTCACCCATGATTGAAGTGGATTTTGAAATGGGGGACCCAACGCCCGCAGAAATAGATACGAAGTCTTGCTCGGCGATATTATGGCTGACATTGTAACCCAAATTGGTGGTCAAGGTGACTTTGCCATGGCTATTTTCGCCAATTTTAAGTGCCATCAGCAAAGGCAACGTCGTGATAGTTCCACTTTCTTCGTCGTTGTGAACAACTTTAACCTGGGGATAAATAGCAAAACTTAAATGATCATCTTCATTTTCGTAAAATAAATATTTAAGACCAGCTTTGGTTTCACCGATTGCGGTCTTCGTCGTCTCTTCAGTTTTTTCAGTCACTGAGGGGACTTCATATTTTAATTGTAGGTTATCACCAATTCCATAATTAATATCTAAAAGGGGGAGCTCTAAAGTTTTTTGATCCTTAGAAAAATCACCATCCAAGACAAAATTAATTTCCCATTTATTGCACCCTGGAGTTTCAGGGTCATCGACATCTAATGGCGGTGATTGTGGCGTGCTTTCTGGCCCTTCAAAACCGTGCATTTCGCATTTTCGATCCAGCAGAAGGAAGTGGCTTTCTTCGGCCGCCAGGGCCTGGGATAAAGATAAAAAAGCACCCAGAGAAATAATCATTAAAAAGGATTTACGCATGGATTGCCTCCAGCCATCTTTTCGCAGTGGCGGCCTAGGTTGTCACACGTATTTCTCAAATTTGACGCCTCAATGCATGTCGGTCAGGAAATTTATTCACACAATGCTCCTCTACATGAGCCAGGTCTTCGAAGGAGGGGTGCCCATTGCCAAGAATAGTCATGTTTCACCCTGCTATCTCCCATCTTCCAATAAAAGGAACTGCCTTTATTAGAATTTTAAATTACCCTCGCGAGGGGACCTCCCCTATTCTAACCGATATCCGTTATTGTAATTTTAAATTGAAGCTCAGACTAAACTGAGATTAATACTGGATCAAATGAGGCAGCTGGCCAATTCTTGGGCATGACTAAAGGAATAAAATTAGGAAGTAGTTTCGCGCTAAAACTTTCGTAGCAAATGCCTATCGACGTCGAATCTTTAGCAAGAATTTAAATGGGAAAATCATTTATTTTTTAGTCTCTCAGTAATAGGACCTTGACCAACTTGCACGGTGTTAATCCCCTTAATTCGCTTTTTAAAGCTGTATAGGAATTTTGCAACTGGTTTTAATATTCTATACATCGCAAGCCTAACATTCGTCAATGGCTCAGGCTGGATTATGCCGTAATCTTGAAGATAGCTGGATACATCTGACCAAACAATATTCCATGTTAATGCGCCCACAGTTTTTCCTTCAATTGCATCGGTCACATTTGCTAAGAGAATATTGTGCTTTAGATTATTTAATCCTGAATGCAGATATTGCATACCAACCTCATGAAACCCTATTTTTTTATACAGTGGCATCATTTCGTCAGCTGCGCATATTATGATCCATCGTCTACGCGACTGAGCGACCGTTATTGCAATAAACTTAAACATTGAAATTAGAAGGTCGCTTTTTCTGAAATCTGGCCTTGTGCAAGCCCTCATTATTTCTACCATTTCGTCTCTCCTGGGGAGATCAGAAGGCCATTTCACAAAACGTTCCTGTTCCATTTTCTCTTCAAATTGATTAAAAATGAGTCGAGAGGTCGCAACGATTTCGCCTTTATGTTTTCCTATGACAATTCTTGCTCTGGCGTCAAATTCGTCGGCCATATCTTTAATCGAGGCGCCATCTTTTAATTTCCCTGCTGAATGATACGCAGCGTATCTTAACGCTAGAACCTCTTCATATTCCTCTTTAGTTCTAACATAAGAAAATTGAACCGCCTCTGCAACTCTATCGATATTTAAACCCTTTTCGCGGAGCTCTTCTAAACTCGCAACAGAACCGAACTGCATAAGATATTGACCCACAGCCTCAACAACGTGTTTATCATTTCGATCATAAGTAGCACCCAAAACCAAGGCCTCTTTACCGTTCGTCAATTCAACCCTTACAGTTTTTATTTCAAGTCGCATTTTAATTTGGGAGACCATTGGGAAATTAACAATAGATTCAAAAATCATTCCGGGTACTATAAACTTATTTCTAAGACTTGTAACTAGGCGCAAGCCACCAGGGGAAATATCCTTTATCTTAAAATATATAAAATCGTTAAATCGAGCGGGATTAGATGCGACAGCCGTTGGAAAAAACTCATCACTGCAAATCCATCGATTCGACGTTCGTCTTTCGATCGATTCAATTCGTTCTTTAATAGCGGGAACTAGTCTGATATGAATGAAATGTTGCTTGTTTGACTCTGATATATCATCAACTACGAGTCCGGAAAGCATCGTTTTCTGCAATGCTATTTGAAGTTCTACATCGACAGGTAACCCTTTAGGTAGCCTTGCGTCATTATTGCAAACGAGCTCAATACCTAAAGGACTCATACGCCAGACTCTAAGTTTAGATTCAAATTTAAATTTTTGATCAATACTAATTACTTTGGCTGAAATATGGTCGCCATCCCTGATTTCAGCTGGGATAAATGGACCGTGGATTTCACTCACAACCTCTTGTTCAAATTTTCTTATGAAAGTCATGCGGCCTCCCCGACAAACATGCGGGACATATTTTGTGGACTATTAAAAATAATTTGGAAATTTTTCTTGGTAATAGGTATCAAATAGAGTTCTTCAATTTCTTCAAAATCTCTGATTTTTAAACCCATCGCGGATAAGGAAATCAAAGAAAGGTCTAGACCCGGAAATACTTTCAATAAGTCAGGAATCATTTCTGGCGTAATCATAATGTCACCTTCAATAAGATTTTCTCGAAGGGCTTTATTTTTTGTAATTTCATCAATACGACTTAAACAGTTAACAGGCTTGCCGATGGCGGTAATTTCAATCGTCGAATCATAGCCGCTCAAATTCCCAACAACGGCATCACCACCCGAGATGAGAATAAACCTTCTGACCATAAACTCTTTTGGCAGTTGTTGATTCATTTCATTATTAATATTACTCATTTCAACAGCAGATTTTACAACATTAATAATATTTTCATCCTGGTTTTCTGAATCATAGTAAGCAAAAATAAGGTCGCCAATTTTGCGTGAAATCCCATGAAACCGTTCTACTGCCATAGTGCTTGCTTTCAGATTCGGTAAAAGCGACTGTGATACATATCCACGAAGATCGCCGACCCCTTTTGTAAATCCCCTGACATCACTAAACAAACATGTGATCTTTGTGGTTCTGGGCCTAAGAACCTCGTCTGTTGCTTGAAGGACGCTCATACGTTGCTCTTGAACATAATGGGTCAAACGACTTGCAATTTCGCCAGGTAAAAACGATTTGATTTGATTTGTAAACTCCAGATTTATTTCAATAATTTTCTTCTGCGTATCAAAGTTTTTTTGATTAGCAATAAATAGTCGCAATTCTGAAACGTATTTTGCTTTCATATAAATTATAAAAATTAACGTTACGACAGATGCACTAAATATCATTCCGCCGGTTTGTCCTGCCTCCTTAAGAACGGGGGCAATTAAAAGCAGCAACCCAATCGCATAAAATAATGAATTGAAAATTGCGGATCGAATGACTATTGCTGAAATTAAAACAAACGCAAATGAGTAGAGGTACGGGACTTTAGGATACCAAATTATTGTTCTAGTTTGAAAATAACAAAATATCGCACAAGCCAGTAGTGCTGGAATTTTATAATATTTAATCTGATGTAAAATGGGAACAGAATAAAATGTCAGACATGACAATGCAATTCCAGCCATGCCAAACCGATAATTCAACCAAAGGGACGACGGCGCTAAGCCTTCAGAACGATCGACCGTAAAATAGTGAAGGACATAGACGATGGCGGCTAATCCAAAAAAAACCCTAATCGAAAAAAGAAACTCGTCTTTTTCCTGCTTTTTCCATATCTGTTCCCAGCTTGTGCGCTTAAGAAGCAAGAAGGGGAAAAAATATATTAGAATTTGTTCGATATATTTCATTGTTTAGTTTATCGACATATTTCGCTGGAAATTTAGTTTATAGCAAAGATGGACGATTTATTATGTTTTGGCGGACCTAAGTCCAGGGCTTGCCTTTCTAGCTATTCGCAGGCTGAATTGACCCTTAGACTTGATACTGATGAAGCAAGTACTTTTTATAATAAGTCTTTTGAATTTTAGTTCTTTTCTATGGTCGGTTATTGGAATTTTCCAAAAAGTTTCAGAGCGAAGTCTTTTTCGCTACAGGCTCTTGCAAGTTAATAGTTTAGCAATTTGGATTTCCCTCTCTTTTGCAATTTTAAATTCAGATCTAAGTCTTGCGAAATATGGGCTAGGTATTTCAATTCAGGTAATATGCCTTTTTTGTTTTTGGTCACATACGAAGTTGATTAAGGACTACAAATTATCAATAGTTTTCTCCGAGGACCAACCCACCAAAATTTTAAAAAAAGGCCTTTATCGCAAAATCAGGCATCCTTTTTATACAATTTATATTTTGACATACTTTTCATTGGCATTACTTTGCGGGGCACCAATTCCAATTATTTTATCCCTAACAATACTAATCATTTATGTAAATGCAGCGATGTTCGAAGAACAGAAATTTTTGAATAGCACGCTAGAAAAATCGTATTCGGAATACAAAAAGGAAGCGGGAATGTTCTTTCCTAAACTTAATTAAGCAAGATAATCAAGTGTTTCTGTTGAGAGCAAGATTTTCTTAAGCCTGCCGCTCTACCACTCTAGCCAGCTCTTCCGTAATCAATTTGTTAATTTTAGTTTCAAAAAATTTTAATTTCGTTAATGGAATGTAATTTTATTCTTATTGATTAATCGAATGATTGATTCTTAGAAATAGTTAATGAGAGAATCAAAAAGCACAAAATTTAAAGGACCTCCCAATGCAAAAGCTCTTCAGTGCTTGCCTAATAATTATGTTTTCCGGATGCAGCCATTTTAGCGGGTTCGCCAACAAAAATTCTTCGCCCGCTTGGTCCGATGATACGAGAATGGC
>JAYWEU010000108.1:0-1991 GCA_043779385.1 Pseudobdellovibrionaceae bacterium | reverse complement strand
CAGCAGTTTCTAAGTAGCATCGTTTCGGTTCACTTCAGAGGGGGAATTTATGAAGGCCACCGAATTTCAGGTTCCTGAAATTGTCGCAATTAAGAATTCATTGATGGGACAAAAAAGTTCTATCTTGAATAAAACTAATGAATTTATCAATCAACAGCAGCAGCACGAAATTCTTTCTGATGAAAGCGATGCTGCCTCCAAAGACATTGACGATAGCATCACCATTCGACTCCACGAAAGAGACCGAAGCGCGCTTTATGCTATTGAGCGAGCCTTAGGTAAGATCTCTGCCGGGACTTACGGCCAGTGTGAGTCTTGCAGTCAAGAGATCGGAGTCAAAAGACTCCAAGCCCGTCCTTTCACAGCTCTATGTATCGACTGTATGGAAGAGCAAGAAGACACTCAAAAAAAAGGTATGCAATAATCATATTCTCCATGGAGGGGATTTTCTGACATGGATGTCAGTCTATATTTAATGAAAACCAGACTCACCCAGCCCTTAAACTCTTAAAGGCCTAAGCACCTCCGACCGAAAATTATATTACCAGAGAATAGTACTTTACCCGCCAACAAGCGGAGGAGCGGTAATGAGTTTCAATAATAAAGCCATCGAGATCCCAGAGACATTGCCCATGTTACCAGTCAGAGACATCGTCGTCTTTCCTTACATGGTCATTTCGTTGATCGTAGGAAGAGACGCATCGATCCGATCTGTAGAAGAAGCAGCCGGTAAGAAGCAAATGATTTTCCTAGCGTCTCAAAAAGACATCATGGAAGAAAATCCAACTCCAGAGAGTATCTATACCGTAGGAACCATCGTTCTTATAAAACGTGTTCGTACTCTTTCTGACGGCCGAGTTAAAATTATGATCGAAGGAATTGCTAAAGGACGAGTTAAAAATTTCGTTCGAACCGCACCTAACTTTGAAGTGACTGTCGAAAAAATTGAAGAGCCCGCTGTTTCTGGCAACTGGACTGAAATTGAAGCTCAAATTCGCACTGCTAAAAGTCATCTAGAAAAAATCATCGCTTTAGGTCGTCCTATATCTCCGGATATTTTATTGTTGATCGATGACTTAGATAAAGATCCAGGTAAGTTTGCAGATTTAATTGCTAGCCACTTACAAATTAAATTAAATGAGGCCCAAAAAGTCCTTGAAACTCATGATCCCAAAGAGCGTCTTAAATTAGTGAATGAAATTTTAGCTGCCGAATTAGAAGTGATGAGTCTTCAACAAAAAATTCATCGCCAATCGAATGATGATCGAAATAAATCTCAGCGTGAATACTTTTTACGTGAGCAAATGAAAGCTATAAAGAATGAGCTGGGCGAAGGTGATTCTAAATCTGAGGAAATGGAAGAACTTCGTGATAAAGTTAAGAATTCGGGAATGCCTATTGCGACCGAGACTGAAGCCTTAAAACAACTAGGTCGTTTAGAAAGAATGCATCCAGATGCTTCGGAAGCAACAATGGTCCGAACTTATTTGGATTGGATGGTTGATCTTCCTTGGAATAAAAAATCAGTCGACACCATCGACTTGGTTAAATCTAAAGAAATTTTAGACGAAGACCATTATGAATTAGCTAAAGCTAAAGATCGTATCTTAGAATTTTTAGCTGTTAGAAAATTAAAAACATCTATCAAAGGCCCTATCCTTTGTTTTGCAGGACCTCCAGGGGTTGGTAAAACATCACTAGGAAAATCAATCGCAAGGTCTATGGGTCGGGAATATTTCCGAATCGCCCTGGGCGGAGTGAAAGATGAAGCTGAAATTCGTGGCCATCGCCGGACTTATGTTGGAGCGATGCCAGGCAAAGTGATTTCTGCTTTAAGACAATGTAAAACAAATAATCCAGTGATCGTTCTTGATGAAATTGATAAATTAGGAAGTGATTTCCGTGGTGACCCATCAGCGGCCATGCTGGAAGTTTTAGATCCTGAACAAAATATCACTTTCCGCGATAACTATTTAAATGTGGATTTTGAT
>JAYWEU010000107.1:0-34039 GCA_043779385.1 Pseudobdellovibrionaceae bacterium | reverse complement strand
ACCTTTCGTCCTTCGTCATCTTAGGCTGCACCTATAAGATTATTCAAATGCGACGGGATTATCGCCGCCGCCGTCTTCCCTTATAAAATAGGCAAAATAAATCTAGTGTAGCGCCTGAGGCGCAATAAGATAAAATTCTGGGACTTCAATAGTGAAATTTTCTCCATCATCCCCCACCATTTGGTAGGTGCCCTTCATGCTGCCCGCGCTGGTTGCTAAGGGACATGCACTTTCATATTCAAAGGTGGTTCCGGGCATAATTCGCGGCTGCAAACCAACAACTCCTGGGCCTCGAACTTCTTCAATGCGTCCCAAAGCATCCGTGATCATCCAATGCCTTGAAACCAATTGGGCCGGTGAGCTTCCAGAATTCTTAATGCCCACATGATACGAAAAAAAATGATATCCCTGATCGGGCTTGGATTCCGCTGCTACATAGGTGATTTTCACCGAAATTTGGAAATGGTTTTGAGCTACAGTTTGATTTGGCATACATTCTTCATCTTAAAAAACTCCCACATTTTCAAGCTCAAAAATCAAAGGATAGTGATCCGAGGGCAAATTGAGCTTTGCATCAATCGTATTTGGAATATCAATGGCAAATCCGAACTCATCTTTATAACGGTAGACTTGGGCCGATTCTGGCTTCAGATGGGACGCAGCACGAGTTGATAAGAAACAGTAATCAATCTGCTTGCCTTCGACCCGTCCACCCGTTCTGACCTGATAATAAGTCGCCCGCTCGGGTAAAGGCTTCGCGGCCAGCTCCAAAATATCTTGCAATCCCGTCGTTTGATAAACCGCTTCAAACTCAACATCTGTACCGACTCGACTGGCGTTGCCATTAAAGTCGCCAGCCACAATCACCGGACAATTGGGATGAAGGGCTTCAGTTTCTTTATAAATCTCAAGCAAAGTTTTAAACTCAGCATAACGTCGTTGCGATCCCATGGGATCCCGGCGCTCGGGATCCAGGGGGGATTTCAAGTGCGTCAGTAAAAAAACCATAAATGGATTATCACGAGCTTTTTTAAAAAGCCTAAGTTCGGCCACATCCCGAGAAAATTTGTGACTGGTTATTTTAATCGCTCCGGGCGCCAAATTTCTTTCATGCGGATAAAGAAAATTAATCAGCCGATTTTTATTAGAGGCTAGATCAAAATAAAACGCCGAATTCTTTTTAATCAGAAAACCAACATCAATATTGCGATCTGAATTTCCCTCAAGAGCGATCGGAGAATACACTTGATTCAAGAAAAGCTGATTAAAATTAATCAAAGACTCTGGTCCCCCAATTTCACAAAGCATCACAATGTCAGCGTTGATATCTTGGATGACTCGCGCCAATTGCTTTGTTTTTTTCAAAGACTTATTTGGAAAAATGGAGGTTGATAATCGCTGCCACTCGGTTTCATCAGCTTTTATCATCTCAGGTGTGGTTGGACGGTCAAACAATAGAAAAAGGTTTTCAGCATTGAGCAAGGCGACTTTAAGGCTGATTTTTTCGGGCCACATCATATCTGTACATTGTAAAGAGAGTCGTGGCAGAATCTCAATGAAAAAGAGGTTTTATGATCAACTCATGGATTTCAAGCTTTCAGTTTGACAAGGCCCCCAAAAAACTCTCTTCGCCCATCGGTTATGCTTATTTTTTTGGCGAACAGAATCCTCAGCGCTTCGAACATCTTGTCGAAGAACATGCCCTGGAATGGCAGACAGACTCTTTGCTAGGTCAAGACAAGGAAATTGTCTATTTCAGCGGCCGCAAAGGTCCTGTTTGGATTCTTCGACCTCGGACTGGACGTTACCTCGGTCATTGGGGCTTGATGAATGAATCCCCTTACACCTGGAGCCGCGACATGATTGGATCCATGGCTGGATATTTTAAAGCCCATCAATTAAAATCGGTCCTGATCGAATTCTCAAACACCACGGCAGATCAGGAATTAGGGGCCCTGACCGGACTTGAAATGGGCGCCTATCAATTTCGAGAAACTTTCGAGAACAAGACTTCAAGTCTTCCCAAAATTTATCTCTCCAAACTAGATGGAAAGATCGATGCAAAACTAATTAAAGAGGCCAAAGCCCGTGGTGCCGCCATTAATTTGGCAAGGCATCTTGTGAACCTTCCGCCCAATGAATTAAATCCCTCGACGTTTAAAAAATACGTCAGCCAAATTAAGTGGGGTCGAAATACAAAAGTAGAAGTATGGAATGAGGCCCGGCTTAAAAAAGAAAAATGCGGTCTTTTACTAGGAGTTGGACAGGGCTCACCAAATCCTCCTTGCTTAATTCACATCCGCTATCGCCCCTTGAAAAAATCAGGCAAGGCAGGCTCTGTAAAGCCGATCGCCTTTGTCGGAAAAGGAATTACTTTTGACACCGGTGGATTAGATTTAAAACCTTCTTCAGGGATGCGCCTAATGAAAAAAGATATGGGAGGTGCTGCTAGTGTTTTAGGCTTAGCCACTTGGGTGTCGCAAAGCCAAATTGAAAAACCCTGTGATTTTTATTTAGCCTTGGCCGAAAATTCAGTGGATGGTTTATCCTTCAGACCCAGCGATATTTTAACATCTCGCTCGGGCCTGCAGATTGAAATTGATAATACAGATGCCGAAGGTCGCTTGGTCCTAGCCGATGCTTTGGATGTGGCCGTCACCCAAAAGGGCCCCCATGAGCCCGAGCAAGTGATCAATGTCGCAACTTTAACTGGGGCGATTAAAGTCGCTTTAGGTGTGGATTTCGGCGGACTTTTTTGCAATGACGATGGTCTGGCAGATCAGTTATTGAAAGCTTCGCAAAAAAGTGGTGATCATTTATGGCGGATGCCTTTGCCTGAAAAATATTTTAGCTCTTTGTCATCGCCTTTTGCTGATTTTAAAAATTCCTCGGAAGGTTTTGGTGGAGCCATCACGGCCGCCCTCTTTTTGCAAAGATTTGTGCGCGGAAAAAAATGGGCCCATCTGGATATTTATGCGTGGGCCGATAAGGCGTCCGGAGCGATCAGCGGTAGTGGCGGAAACGGCCAAAGCGTGCAGTGCTTAATTGATTTCTTATCCACAACGGCACCAACATCCATTTAAATAAAATGGGGCAATGGCGCATTGAAATAAGAACTCGATTTCGTTGAAATAAAAAACCCGTATAAAATGAATCCTTACCAGTGGTTTTGCGCCCCTGGTGAATTAATTGAACGCTTGGAAGAAAATCGATCAAGAGATTTTCTTTCATGGCACGAGCCCCGTAATCGACGTCGTCCCAATAAGTGTGCAAGCTTTCATCCATTCCGCCTAAGACTTGATACACCTTCCTAGATAAAAGAAAGGCTGTTCCAGGTGCATAAAGAAATTGCCCCCAAGATAAATCTTTTTTTTTCAAAGGTTCTCTTAGATGCTGCAATCGACCCGTCCGACTATTGAACAGCCCTCCACAAGAGTCCACTCTTCCGACTTTGCGCAGCCAGATCTGAGGGGAATAAATTCCAGGTAATAAATTGAAACAGTCCATATCCCAGGCCGTCAGTTCCGTGTCATTCGTCATTAAAAAAATCCATTCTGATTTTTCAAAAGCCCGCCGAAAAATTTCATTGACGCCGCCGGTATACCCACCATTTTTTTCTAAATGCCAATGTTGAATCGTCGGAAATTGATTTTCTAATTCTTGAATATGACAAGCCTCAGAACCGTTGTGTAACAAAGCAATGCTTTCAGCGGGCAGCCATTTTAAAACCGATGAAACGCAGCGAGCCGTGATCACAGGATGGTTGTAGGAAAGTATTGCGAATGTCAGCATGAATAGGGCTAGGATTAGAGGGAAAACATGCCAAGTTCAACTCCAAAGACAACGATCATTGTCCCTTGCGCTGGATTTGGCACCCGCGTGGGGTCACCGCCTGCAAAAGAACTTCTGCTCAACCCGAGCACGCAGCGGCCCCTGATCGATCACAGCTTGGTTGTCGCCCAAGATCATCAATGGAATAAAGTCCTGATCACACGCCCAGAAAAAAAAGCGTTGATGGATTATGTGACTGGTTTTGAAATTGCTCACGACACAAAAACACAATGGGTCTTGGTGCAAAAAACATTAGAATGGCCAGACAGTGTTTTAAAATCATCTGAGTTTTGGAGTGAACAAAATATTTTGATATTGCCTGATACCAGTTGGACGCCCGCAGGTCTTGAAAAAAAAATTGTCCAGCAACTGGACTCTTTTGATGTGTCTTACGGCGTCTTTGATACCTTAGGGAAGCACACCTGGGGAACGGTGTCGATTCAAGGGGATACCTTGCACCTCCATGAGAAACCTCCTAAGGCAGGGGCCGATTTCAAAGCCTGGGGTCTGATCGCTTTCAAAAAAAATATAGGGAAAACATTGTTTACTTCTATTTTGGAAAGCACACTGGATCATCAAGTGAAATCGCTACAGATCCGAGCTTGCTCGACAATGATGAACTCATTCGTTGATCACACACGAAGTGAAGGGAACTATGTCTACAAAACCTGACTTGTATATTATGATTGTCGACGACGAAACTAGCATTGTTTCGATGTTAGAGGATGTTATGGCCCTGGCTGGTTTTAAATGTCGCGGATTCACCGAACCCGAAAAAGCTTTGGCTGCTTTTCTGTCCGAACCGATGGCCTACAGAGTCCTTATCACAGATTTAACAATGCCCAACTTAAAAGGGGATGCTTTTGCGCTGGCGGCTCAGTCAGCTAATCCAGACTGCAAGATTATTCTCAGCACAGGTTATCATTCTGAAACTCTCAGCCCTCATTTAAGAAACTTTACGCTTCTTCAAAAACCATATCGCATTGACGAATTACTGAGCCTTGTCCAAACCCAAGCCTAGAACGGGCTGTTACAGCTATAGTCACTGTTTGTTGAAAAGGGTCTCCACGAACTTTCATGACTGCACTTAAAAAAGAAATCCTGCTTTTTAACTTCGCGGACAGGCATCGATGTGTAGGCCGGAAAGAGGACGTTGATCATGGTCGCTGGATGAGCTTTCGTCGCGGGCTTTTCAGGCTCAGAAGCGCATCCAGACAGAATGAAAGTACACAGGGCTAGCACTGTTACCAATTGCATCTTTTAAGCTTACCACAAGGGCCACAGCGGATCCCAGCAAGATCCCTCTAATGACCCGGTCGTCGCGACTAAAGCCGTGGCTGCTGCAAAGTCTCGATCAAAGGGGGCGCCAAAGAAACAGCCTCGGAAAGATCCAAGCGGTAGCCCTGACCGTGAACTGACTTGATGGCCGTATTTTCAGACGTAATTTTTTTGCGCAGTCTAGAAATATGCGCATCGACGGTGCGATGATCGACATAAACTTCTTCACCCCAAATAAGATCCAACAATTGCTCTCTGGTGAAAAGCTGTCTTGGATGCTCTAAAAAAAGTTTTAAAAGTTTAAATTCAATTTGTGTCAGGTGAAGTTCTGCTTTCTTTTCCCCCGTGTATTCATAAGCTCGGTAAGAAGAAATATCGACTTCTAAATCTCCGACTCGCATTAAGGCAGCGGCGGGGCGATCTGCTAATCGAGTCACCACACGGGCTTTGAGCTCTAAAGGCTCAAATGGTTTCACGATATAATCAACCGCTCCTAAATCAAAGCCGGTTAATTTATCTTGCAACTGTGAACTTGAAGAAAGAACCAAGAATGGTAATTTTCGCTGACCTAATTTTTTTTGAACATCGTGAATCAAGGAAAACCCGTCACCATCCGGCAGTCGTAAATCCAGAATCACCAAATCATAGATTTCAGTGGCTAATAATTTTTGCGCTTCTGAGATCTGACTGGCTCGAGTCAAATTTGCCATGGACGCTAAAACACGCTCCACTAATTTAAACGAATCTTCATGATCTTCGACAACAAGGATGTTTGCTTTTTTCATTTTTCCCCTCAATTCTGTGTTACAAGAAATCAAAAAAATCGTCACATGTAAAGCCTGTTTTGAACACTAAAAATATTTATAGATGACGAAATCTTCACAATGATAAATTATGTAAACTTTCCGACGCAGAACGACCTCAGGCCATTTGGCTTGCTGTTGCAGATGTCTGCGATTGACACAACAAATCTTTAATTATGAGCAGTTTCTACGGTGCTGGGAAAAAATATTACGATCTTGTCATAACTTCGCTGACTCATCTTGTAAAAATTTTACGTTTTTAAAATTAAGGATTGGTTTGCAAAATTGATCAACTTCGCGCAACTATAGTAAAGAAGCGTAAGGAGTCTTAGCATGTCCTATTCCATCTATGTAGATCCAGACCTTGCCGATTACATTCCAACTTTTGTAGAAAATCGAAAGAAAGAACTGGAACAAGCGACCCATGCGTTACAAGCCAACGACTATGAATCGCTTCGTGCGCTGGGGCATACTTTAAAAGGATGTTGCGCTTCCTATGGCTTTATTGAACTTGGTGATCTTGGAAAAAGATTAGAAGACTTAGCTAAAATTGAAAAGAGCGAAGATATCTCTTCGCTCCTGACTGATATGAATTGGCTGCTCAATCACTTCGAAGTGGTTCCGTCTCACCACTCTGAATAATGACTGACAAAAATAAGGCCCCTTTTGTACAGCTCTTCGCTGCCAAATGGGAAAATAGTTTCGTCGTTGTACCAAGAGTAGGTTAAATCAACGCCGTCCATTTGAACGCCTGAAAGATTGGCGCCCCGCAAGTCTGCATATCTTAGATCGCAATAACTTAAATCAGCTTCTGAAAGATCGGCTTTGCGTAAATCGACGGAAAGTAATTTTGAATATCTTAAATCGGCTTCTCTTAGGTCGGCGCTTTTCAGCAAAGCCCCCGTCATATTACAGCCGGTCAGTTTCGAATACGTCAGCTGTGCATGAGTTAATCTTGCGTACTTCATGTTTGAATAACTAAGGATCGAGTGCTTCATGTCGGCCCCCGTTAAATCAACATTTTCTAATTCCGAGCCTTGCAGATCAGCAAAAGTAAGGTCTGAAAACCTAAACTCTTTACCGGCAAGATTCATTTTCCTTAAAGTGTAATCTGGACTTAACTCAGTTTTTAGTTGCATGGGGCCCCTCCTTTTATGCGGTTGAAAACTTCATCCAGTTTTTGCTTCAGCTCTTTCACCATTAAAGGCTTCTGCCAATAATCGACCAAATAAAAATGCTCTAAGGGTGGCACTTCAATTTCATCTGGCGATTTGACAGAGCAAATTACATAAGGGATTCGACGACCTTCCCAAATCTCACCCAAGTGAGGATCAGTTTTAGTCATCATTTCAATTGTCTTTAAAGCTTTCAAACCATTCAAGCCTGGCATATTCCAATCTAATATCACCAGATCAGCCGCAGGAAGTGTCGCGACTCGTTCGACGGTCTCATAACCATCTTCGGCCCAACTTAATCGGCACTCTCGGCGAAGGCCCCGCTTAAAAAGCTCGATGATATTTTCATCGTCATCGGCGACAATCACGCGCTTCAATTTATAGGCATGAGCTTGGCCAAGTTGACTATTTGCGACCGAAGCCGGGACCTCGACAGAAATCCAGCCATCTAATACAGACGACATGTCTCTTTCCATAAGACACCTCCTTTACGACCTCGTAAGAAGAGGCCAAATTGGTTTTTTTATATCTTGGCTGCTAGCGTGCAATAAATCCTTCGATGCTGGTGACGATCCCATGACGAATTCATCAATATTGACCGTCTGTCTTATTCATTAGAAACTACTTTGACCGGAGGCTGCTTGATTCATCGCTGGAAAGATCTTGCTCGAACCCATCAATATTTTCTTGTGTTCGCCCTCGTTATTTTATTGCGGGGGATTTTTTCTCTAACTGTAGGTCTGATCGACGATGAAGCCTACCACTGGTCGTGGTCTAGGCACCTGATGCTTTCCTATTATGATCACCCGGGACTGATCGCTTGGTTGAATTATGTTTCGACCAGCGTCTTTGGCGATACTCTTTTGGGCGTCAGATTGCCTTCTTTTTTATGTTACGTCGGCACCGCTTATTTTAGTTATAAATTAGCAAAAGATTTATTTGGTGAAAAAGCCGGCGTGTTCACAGTTTTAATGCTTTTATTTACGCCCTTTTGGGGTCTTGGTGGCTATGTCGCATCCCCAGAGCCACCGTTCATGTTTTGTTGGATTTTGGCCTCTTGGATTTTTTGGCAAGGGGTGCGCCCCGATGGTCTGCGTTGGTCTATTAAAAAAACATGGGTTTGTTTAGGTTTAGTGATGGGCGTGGGGTTGAATGCTAAATTTATTACGATTCTTTTAGCGCCCGGTTTTGGACTTTATTTAATGACAACAGCAAAGCGCCGGAAGGATTTATTGACGCCTTGGCCGTGGCTTGGCGTTCTGATGACGACTTTACTTTGCCTGCCGATTTTTCTTTGGAATTTAGAATACGATTGGCCAGGATTTAAATATCAGTTTCACGATCGGCACGCTGGCGATAGTTTAAGCGTCGTTAGATGGCTGGGCTGGTGGGCGGCCCAGTGGCTGCTGATGACACCCATCTTGTATCCTCTGCTGTTGACGGCCTTTTACGTCGCTTTAAAGCGGTTTAAATTAGCACCGTGGAGATTTATTTTTTGCTTATGCCTGCCAAGCCTATTGATTTTTTATCCACAACCTTTGATGGCAGACTATAAACCGCATTGGAGTGGGGCTAGCTACTTGATCCTTTGCCTGGGCGCCGGCGCCTTGTGGTCGCAAGGCTTAGAACATCGCCACCGCTGGCTGATCTTACCCGAAAGTCGAAGGTTAAAATGGAGCTTTATTCTTTTGCTCAGTTTTTTAAATATTTTAATCTATAGCCCTTTTGTCTACCCATTTTGGCCTAAAATATATCGCACGCTAAATCCAAAGGGTGAATGGAGCGTGCGCTATGATCTTAGTAATGAGTTTCATGGCTGGACCGAGCTAGGTGATTTCATCAACCGCCGCCAACGCGAAATTCATAGCCAAACAGGTCAAAAACCATTTATCGCGGGCCTTCGCTATGAAACCACGGCCCAAACTTATTGGGGAACAAAACAAAAAGTCTACATGCTCAGCTTCACTCGCAGTCATTACACTGTCGTTCATCAACACCTAAATGAATGGGCGCAAAACTATGGCTTGGATGCATTGATTGTCACATCAGAGAAATATCCAGACGATCCTAGGGAATATGCTAAATTTGAGAGCTGCAAATCTGAAGAATTTAAAACATACCGACAAGAAGAACTGTCTCGCCTGTTTACCGTTTGGCATTGCACCAATTTTCAAGGCGTCATCAAGTAAACTCAAAAAAAAAGGACCCCTTCTGAAGCGGCCCTTTTTTAAATTTTCTATTTATCGCAATAACGCTGACCGTTCAGCTCGACAAATCCATCAGGATGATGACCTTGGGGATCAAAATGCAACCAATGCATTAAACCGCCCTGCCCAGTCATTAAAAACATTCCTGCTAAAGCCACTCGGTCTCCGACTCGGACTGGAACTCGAGGACACATATCAGAATTATAAACAGCTTCTACTTTTTGACCGTTCGAAAGTCTGACGATCCATTTTTGATGCTGTAATCCGCTGGTATCATCTGGCAAAAGTTGAATCACTTCTAAATTGGCCGCCATCAAAAATTGGACGGTCCGACCATTTTTCATCGCTGCCACTAAAGCACTATCGTCAGTGGCATCAGTGCCCTCACCGTAGGAATGAGCTGCCGATGATGGGGGATTATAATTTCGAGAGTCCCTGTTATTCCGGCTCCCATAGTTATCACCCGGTGCATGGCCCCGCGGCCCCGCTTGTGTGACCAAGGATGATAAGACCAAACACACCAACAACACCTGAGATTTCAAATTTTTAGATAACATGGACCCCTCCGTGAACGTGTTTTCGCTCATTTTCGGGTCACTTTGCAACAGAGATTTAGCATCCTTATGACTTTTCATAGGTGAGTTAGAAATTTTACTGTTAGGGGCGCTTTTAGAGCATTTAGCAAGACTTCTTCAGACCCTATTTATACTGAATTTTATCTATACTGACGCGCTCAATTCCTTGGGGCTTATGGATCGCGACTTCATCGCCCACTCGCTTCCCCAGCAAGGCTTTTGCGACCGGAGACTTCCAGGATATTTTACCAAGCTTAATATCAAATTCATCTTCTCCGACAATCTGATAAGTGATTTTTTTTTCATCCTCATCAATGATGGTCACCGTCGCACCGAAAACAATCTTATCAGGATTTAAAGTGGCGGGATCCACGACCTCGGCCGCCTCAATTCGCTGCCTTAGGAATCGTAACTTCCGATCGATTTCGCGCAATCTTCGCTTCCCGTAAATGTAGTCAGCATTTTCAGATCGATCTCCATTACTGGCGGCCCACGTGACTGTCGCTACGACCTTCGGCCGTTCGTCGTGCATAAGGAGGCTATATTCTTTTTTTAGAACAGCTAATCCTGCGGGAGTTATATAGTTTTTCACTTCATCGCCTAAGGCCATACCAAAAGATAGCCGATCTTTGTCCAGGGCGCATCTCAAAAACTCTGGACCCCTTAAGGCCTCTAAACCCTATTAACTATTGAACTTTAAACGCCGATACCGTCATGTAGGGAGGTCTCATATGAGATCACAGTGGAAACGTTTAGCATGGGCCGCACTGCTGTCGTGCTCGTGCTTTGCCGCAACATATTTTTGGTACAAGTCCACTGCGCCCGATAAGAACCGCGCCAGCAGCGAAGCTCCCTTAGCCCAAGTCGGACGCGTGGGTGATGAAGTGAAGAAAAAATCAGCCACTCGTTTGTTGTGGCAGGAACTTAAAGCCGGTGACAATCTTTACAATAATGAGAGCATCAGAACTTCCAGTCGTGGTGAAATTCGAATTCAGTTTGAAGATGGAAGATACATCGATTTAGAACCCGATTCATTGGTGATTCTGCAGAAATCGCAAGGTGAAATCGCATTAGATCTGATGGAAGGTAGCGTTTTTGTTAATGCAAAAAATGGTGCGAACACGGCGAACTCTCCGGGCCTGGTTTTAAACTCCAATGGAAATAAAGTTGACCTCAGTGGAGCCTCTGCGTCCTTAACCAAAGGCAAAGGCACGGGCGTTGATCTGCAAGTCTTAGAGGGTAAAGCCACCATTAAAGATCAAAACGGAAAAAGCAAAGAGGTCACCCAAGGCACAACAGCGATGGGTTCCTCTGAGAGTTTGAAAATCGAAGTGATCTCTCCGGCCCCGCAAAAACCTTACTATTTAGATCCTGACGGCAACCAACCTGTGGCCTTTAAATGGAAAGGCTTTCCAGCTCAATACAAAGTTTCCCTGATAGCAGGACCTTCACGGAAAGAATTGAAAGATTGGGCGGCCACCGATTTACCTGGTGCCACTGATCTGCAGGCCAAGTTCACGATTGGGAAATATTTTTGGAAATTAATCGCAAAAGATCCGAAAACAAATGCAATCAAAGGCGAAAGTTCGATCTTTAAAACAGAGTTTTTAGCCCGCTATGCACCAACCATGTCTTTTCCTTTAGCCGACGCAGAAATCCCGGTCGAAAAATTTCCGACAGCGCTGACCCTAAAGTGGCAAAAAGGTGACGAGGCCGAGCGAGTCACTTTAGAAGTTGCCACCGATCGCAATATGAAAGCTCGATTAGCAAACAAGTCTTTTACAAGCGAAGAGACCTATAATATGTCCAACCTGAAAGAGGGCGAATATTTCTGGCGTTTAAGTGCTTACTATGCTGACAGTGAGAAACCGGTTCTTGGAAAAATTCAAAAGTTTAGCCTTGTGAAGCTTCAGCGAAAAGACCCTGTCCGAATTGCTTGGACCTTACCTGAAAAAATGCTCAACCAATATTTCGTTGAAAAACCTGAACTTCAGCTCAGTTGGAAACCAGAAAACCGACAAGAAGAAATCGTCAGTTTTAAATTAAAACTTGTTGAAGCTGAAGGAAATCCTGACGACGCTTTAAAATTTCAAAGCAAGGAAGCTCAGTACAAGGCCCCGCTCCTAAAAGGTGGGCGATATATTGCCTCAGTTGAAGCGCTTGATAAAAATGGTGAAACCCTTGGCCGCTCGGATCCTAAGACGATTCAATCCTCGGCCCTTCCACTTTTAGCCGCGCCGAAAATTCTGCCCTTGGAAGGGATTTTAAAATCACAAAATGATGGTCGTTCAGAAATACAATGGCAGCCCCTTGAAGGCGCCAAAGAATATGAATTGGTCGTTGCAAATAAAGAAGGTAAAGAACTTGCTAAAAAAAGATATCAAGGAAATTCGACCAGTCTAAAAAATCTTTTACCTGGCGAATATTTTATTAAGCTTGTTGCCGTCGACCAATTTGGCAGACCCGGCAAAGAGGCCGAGCAAAGGACTTTAGTTGTTCCGGATCGGTCCAATATCATCGCGCCAAAACTAAAGAAAATTAAGGTGAATTGAGCATGCGTTCTCTGTTTTTGATTTTTTCATTCATATTGATTTCCGAGGTGGCTCTGTCTGAGACCTACCGTCGGCTTGTCAATTTTGAGTGGGAAACGATTGAAAACGCAAAATCTTATGAACTTGAGATTTTTCAAAGTAATAAAAAGGATTCAAAAAAATTCAGCTTTAAAATTAACGACGCGGGTTGGAATGGTCGACTGTCAGCAGGTAAGTATCAAATGAAATTGCGGGCCCTTGACGCTCGTGGAGTTCCCGGAGATTGGGGCTCCCCTATTGATTTCGACGTCAATTTAGAGAATGTTGTCTTAAAGTCACCGGCACCCAATACAAATTTAAATAGCAAAGAAGAAAAATCAGAGGAAGTTAATCTAGTTTGGGCCCCCGTCGGAGGCGCTGACACTTATCAAGTCGAAGTTCATAGTGAAGATGGAAAGTTAGACAAAGTTGAAATAATCACTCAGACGAATTACAAAATTAAATTGCCAGTCGCTACTCGATTTAATTGGAAAGTGTCCGCTAAAAATAATGCTGGCATCACCAGTGATGCCGTCTCTGTCGCTCAGTTCAGTCTGCTTGCCACAAAAATTGAAAAACCAAAAATTGAAAAACCTGAATCCGAGTTTGTCAGAGATCTGAAGTGGTCTCGTCCGCCATTCGCTGATCGTTTCGATTTTGCAGTCAGTCGATACAATAAAAAAACTAATAAGTGGGAAGCTGTCCTTAATGGCAAGGATCAGAAGGAAGAAATGATTCCTATTGGTGAAAATTTGCCCGGCGGTGATTATAAAGTTTCAGTGCGTGCAAAAGCCAATCTTCGACAAAATTCTGACATTTCATCAGAGACCTTTAAAATTCGAAATGGTCTTCGAACTCCGGCCGCCGAATACACCGCGATGGTTCGAAAATCAATTGAACGGGTCAGTGGCTGGTACGGAATCGCAAGCTACTTGATCACGCAAATTAATTATGCTTCAGTTTATCAGGAAACTCAGACGGCCCTGACTTATAATGCTGTGGGCGGAACCGGTCGTTTGGGATTAGGATGGTTCAGTCCGTCATCGCCGTGGGGCTTTTTATCAATATTAGATCTCAGCGGATTTGTTTATAACGGTTCCAATCTTACTTTCGCCTCCTTTGAAGCTTCCTCTGTTTGGAGAAAAACTTTAGGCGAGCGTGGAGAACTGCGCACCCAGGCTGGAATTTACTATAAAGAAATTCCGGGCACTTTTGGAAATGCTATTACGGGAACAACCAGCAATGACTTGATTGCCACTGTCGGTCCCCATGTTGGAGCCGAATACTGGTACTCCATGACTCCAAAATTAGGTTTGCAAGCCAATGCCCATCTTTACTTAAGCGCACTTAAAATAAAAACTCCCAATGGCCAAGCTGTCGATCCTTCGATTTCCACACAGTTTGGATTTTTAGGGAGCTGGCGTTTTAACAGTCGCTTCACAGGACTTGCAGGATATGCCCGCCGGGAAGATAAAATTCGATATAAAGCTGGAACTACTAATTCCCCGTTTTCTTCAAATTCTAGCTCGGGAAATAATGAATCTATTGTACAAGGTGATTATCTGAACTTTTTTGCAGAGTATGCTTTTTGAGGTGATGTGATGAGAATACCGATTTCGATAAAATTAATTGTGATCACAATCGCTCTGCTGATCGGGGTGACGGCCCCCATTGCCTTGCGCAGTTCAAAATACTTCGAAAACACGTCTCGTGAACGCGAAGAGACCTTGAATCTTGATTTTGCAAAAGCCCGTGCCACAGAAGTCGATAACATCCTTACAAATCTTTATGACAAATCAAAAACGACATCTTTAATGCTTTATAAAATGGTCGGACAAGAAAATGTAATCAACGAAGACTTTGAAATTAATTTTAAAAGAGATAAAAACTTTATTGCCATTGAAATTTACAAAGTCGATGGGGCCTCTTTTCAGTCTGTCGGCTTGCGTGTCAAAGAGGAAGCTTTAAAGCCCTACAACTTAGATTCAAAATATATTGCGACCGTTAGGAACTTACAACAATTCCCACTGCGGAATGTCGCCCAGCAAAAAGTAGAAATAAAAAATTCTTCTTATGCAAAAGGTCCCCCCATGTTCACAATGGGGATCCCCATTGTCACCGATCCAATCACGAAGCGAATCACTCATATTGCTTTAGTAGATATTGATTTAGCGGTCCTCCTTAAGCCCTTTGCTGAAACGAAAGAGCGAACTTACTTTATGACCGATAGCAAAGGTATTTTGCTGGCCCATAACGATGAGAAACGGGCGATTGCACAAACTGATTTTTCTAAAAATGAAATCGTTGCAGCGGCTGCAAAAAGTCAGTCGGCCAATGCCCAAAAAGCCTTTATGGAGCCAGATGCAAAAGAAAAATTTTTCGGAGCTTATGCTAAAATTTCTTACGGCGTGACGGTTTTTTCTCAGATTTCTGAAAAAATTATTTTAGAACCTGCCCAGGAAGTCAAACGTGAAGCCTTCTATATTGCTGGAATGTTTTTGTCTGGATCCTTATTTGTCATCTTTTTATTCTCGATGTCACTGACCTCGCCGATTGAGGCTTTGGTGGAATTGATTGGCGTCGTTTCTAAAGGTAATTTCGATGTCAAAGCCAAAGACAAAGTAAAATCAGCTTTTAAGGACGAAGTGGGCGAACTGGCCGAAGCATTTGATAATATGACAGAAGGCTTAAAAGAGCGCGACAAAGTGAAAACACTTTTTTCAAAGTTCCATGGCTCTTCGGTGACTGACGATCTGATGCAAAATGATATCGGTGTTGGCGGTCAAAATAAAAAAGTCGTGATTTTCTTTTCTGATATTCGTGGTTTTACTGCTTTTTCGGAAAACCGTTCTCCTGAAGAAGTCGTTGCTATGCTGAATGAATACTTTGCAGTGATGGTGGGAATTATTAATAAAAATAAAGGCGTCGTGGATAAATTTATCGGCGATGCCATTATGGCTGTTTGGGGAGCTCCCAAAGGTTCTGATAAAGACGCCCATCTAGCCTTAAAAGCCTGTCTTGAAATGCGCGTGGCTTTGAATGAGTTAAATATCAAACGCATTGCTAGAAATGAACCACCGATTGCCATCGGAATGGGTTTGCATGCAGGCGATGCTATTTCTGGAACGATCGGTTCTGACGAGCGAATGGAATACACAGTCATCGGAAACACTGTGAATACGGGTTCTCGAATCGAAGCTTCGACGAAAGCTTTCGGGACTGACTTACTGATCAGTGATACCGTGTTTGAGAAAGTCGGTGAAGATTTTAAAGTTGAATACGCCGGTGCTGCTGAAGTGAAAGGTCGAACTGAGGCCTTAAAACTTTACAAAGTTCGCGGCTATAAAGATGAGAGCGGAAAAATGATCGAAATCTCGACACCCTATTCAGATTACAAAGCTGAAAAAGTCGATAAGGTTAAAGTCGCTTAGGCACTTATCTTAAGCTGCTAGCATACTTCATCACGGCTGGAATTTGACTGAAGTCATTTTTAGCTCGCATGATCAAGGCCACGGCCTCTTTTTGTCTAAGACTTCCGCTGGCCATTTTTTCGCACAACAAAGGCTCTAACGGATCTGTCTGAGTATAAACAGACACATGCTGTGGCCAAAGATTTTTAGGCTCATTACTGCCACCCATGCAAAGTGGGATGTAATGATCGATTTTAAAATTAGCGCGCCCGTTACCCATGATATTGTAACCCAATTTTGATTGGTAAACTTCAATCACGGCTCGCTTGGTTTCTGACATGACATCTCGTTCGCAGTAGTTAATCCCTTCAGGATAACGACGTGCTGTTGGACGCTGACAAAGATCACCGGGAGTCACTTGTGGATCTGGTTTAATGGGAAAGCCTTGAGCCGTCGATCTTGCCTGAGCCGAGATCACACTTAAGACAACGAATAAGCTAGCGAAAATACCTTGCTTAGAGAACATCTTATCACCCCAAATAGACACACATTTATGGCGTGTGGTAGAAACACCGACCCGTATTGTCGGCCTATACTTGAAAGCCAAGTGCTAAAGACCACAGGCCCTGATTGTTTAGCAAGAAGATCTTTTTCCTTTTGCTGTGCCTGATCAATTGGCTGATACGATATCATCGTCCGATCCGGGATTCTGGGAGCTCATGGACTTATTGTAAAAATTACCCGGTGGGCTCTCACCCCATGGCTAATGCAGGCCTAAGTTTCGAGTCCGAGCCATCAATAAATTATGAGTCCGGCAAAGTAACCTAAGATTATCTTTAGTACTCGGTCCACCCCAATTCACCGGCACAATGTGATCCATTCTTTTTATAGGCACTGAAATTGGAGCCCGCTTCCTAGCCGATGTCGCCGAAGCCGAACTTTGTAAATTTGGATTCTTCAACTCCGTAGCGGAGCCCAATTCAGATTTTACCGGATCGGAAGATTTATTTTGCTTCCCCCGTTTGGATTGATTCAACTTTGAGGCAAGGACTGTGATCACTTCCGCCCAAGACCCATTATGAACTACGTGTGATAGAAAACTCTTTGCTTGTTTAAGTTCTTCGAATTGCTCTTTAGTAAAAGTCATTTCAAAGCGAACTGATTCATCTTTTTGAGGCCTAACAATCTCTTGATTCTTTAAGGGCATATCAAATTCTTGTGCAAGGATTTGTCTTGTTTCAAAGCTATTGCGATCTTCAAGCTTTTCTAAGATTTCTTGAGTTTTAGCCGCTGAAGTCGCCTCGCCTTTTTTAGCATCAGATTCCAAGCATTTTTGCAATAAGCAAGCTTGCGATAAATTAAGTGTTCCTGCTTTAAGTTTGTCCGCGACTTCGGGCACGGACTTTAAAAGTTTCGCCGCATCAATTCTTCGAATAGCTGAAGCTCCTGAATAGCCATATTTCTTAGTCATCATTGTGTACATGCTATCAAAGCCAAGATCGGCGTAAAGCCTGCGATTCATAATCTCTAGGATATGCATCAGAACTAAGTGCATAATTTTACGCTCGGTTTGGACAAGATTTTCAGTTCTGAAAAGCAGATCATCGTTAGAAATATATTTTAGATTAAAGTCTAAGCTTGTATCTGAATTAGAAATTTTATTTTTTTCCATAACACTTAATTCCATCGCAGCTGAACTTGATTGCATTTTTGTCTCCTTTTAGAAAATTAAAAGGAACATAACATGGATTTTTCAGTCGAAATTTTATGTTTTCTTTCGCAGAATTGAGCCTCAAAGAGGGTCAAAATTGACCACCTCTAGCGACCATAAATCAACTCTCGCGGGGTTATTTTAAATAAATGCCGCCGGGATCAATCCTTTCATTATCTTCAAACAGAATTTAGTTGTGAAATACAAAAAACACCCGCAAGAAGTATTTTTAAAATTTAAATAAAATAACGCGCCTATTCTCTGATTCAATTTTTAAATTCTTGGCCCACATTGGGCTCCTCTACGGAGCGCGAGGTTTCCTGTGAAGTTTCAGTTGCTGAATGCTCCCTCGTTAATTCTGAAAAATAATTTTATTATTGTACTTCGCTACTGATCTTACTTCGCAATAAAGCAGAACACATTTTGATCGCACCTTAACCCAAATCTTGGCTCCGCTCCGGAGCACGATCTTACCTACCAAGTCGGTAATGAGCGAATCCCGCCCAATTCGGTTCATTGTTTTGCCCCGAGCAAGTCACCCACATTTTCTTGCGGCCTCCGCCCAGAAGTGCTAACGTCCAAAGCATCATGAGCAAACTTCAACCGGCCCGCGGCACCCGCGATCTTCTTCCAGAACAAAACAAAGCCTACCGCTTTATTGAAGAAACCGCTTACAAGGCCGCAGTGACTTATGGCTTCTCTGAAATCGAAACACCTATTTTTGAATTTTCAGAAGTTTTTCACCGCACCTTGGGTGAAAGCTCGGACATGGTCAGCAAAGAAACTTATGACTTTAAAGATCGTGGGGGCGAATCCATCACTTTGCGCCCCGAAGGAACGGCCGGTGTGGCCCGCGCTTTTATATCGGAAGGCTTAGCGCAATCATTACCCCTTAAGTTTTTTTATTCAGGTCCGATGTTTCGTTATGAGCGTCCGCAAAAAGGGCGCTACCGACAATTTTACCAATTGGGCGTGGAATATATGGGCGTAGAGTCCGCTATGGCTGACGTCGAAGTTTTATCTTTGGCCTGGGATTTTTTAAAAACTTTGGATTTGCATAAAAATTGTCGCCTTGAAATTAATACTTTGGGCGATAAAGAATCCCGCGCTAAATATCGCGAAAGTTTAGTGAAATACTTTACGCAATTTGAAAGTCAGCTCTCAGCTGACAGCCAAGTGCGACTTAAAAAAAATCCCTTAAGAATTCTTGATTCAAAAGATGAGGGCGATAAAAAGCTCGTGGCGGGCGCTCCCCTTTTTCAAGATGATTTAAATGAAGAATCAAAATTATTTTTTGATAAAGTTCAAAAAGGCTTAGAAGATTTAGGCATTTCATTTCAAGTGAATCCAAAATTGGTTCGTGGAATTGATTACTACTGCCATACTGTGTTTGAATTCGTCACAGAAAACTTGGGCGCTCAAGGAACTATTTTAGCCGGTGGTCGCTATGACGGACTCATTGAAACTATGGGTGGACCAAAAACCGCAGGGGTTGGCTGGGCGGCAGGGATCGATCGCTTGATGGATTTAGTTCCTAAAGAAAAAATACCTTCGGTCGGCTGGAAAGTCGCCTTTGTCGCTGCCGATGAAGTCGGTGAAAGCACGATTTTACAACTGGCGCGAAGTGCCAGAGCCTTGGGCGTGGTTTGTGAAATTCCCTGGGGTGGCAACATGGGAAAGAAAATGAAAAAGGCCGCGACCAGTGGAGCTCGTTACGCCGTTATTATCGGCGAGTCCGAAGTGAAGGCCGCAACTGTGATGTTAAAAGATTTAGAATCGGGAGAGCAAAAGTCCCTCCCGCAAAATGAGTTGTCGGCTATTTTCGCCCGATCTTAATACTCTGAACGCGGCCCCATCCCTGCACGATAAAGGCGCTGGATCTGGCCCAGACGAATGAAAAAACCAATCCAATGATGAGCATCGCAATGCTCAGTAATTGACCCCGGGTCAGTCCGAATATTTGAAAACCCAAATGATCATCGGGCATTCTAAAATACTCATCAGAAATTCTAAAGATGGCGTAAAAAATTAAAAAGCATCCGGCAATAAATCCAGGTCTTCTTGGTTTTCGCCATAAGAAAAACAAAATAAGAAATAAAAATAACCCTTCAAAAAGTGCGGCGTACAATTGCGAAGGATGCCTTGCCACTAACAAAGGTCCTAGAGCATCCCGCAGAGCCGTATTGCCGTGCTGAACTTGTTTAACAATGGCATCCAGAGTGCTGAGCACATGTTGATTGGCCATCATATCATTTCGCATATTGTGAACAGAATCCAACCACTGGGTGGGATTGATATCAATTGAAGACAGATCAATGCCAGACTCTTTTTTCAATTGCTCGACATTGATTTTTTCAACCACGGTGCTTAATCCCTCAAGTCTTTCCGGCATGCGTTTGGGCCATAAGTAAAGATCCGTTGGAAATTTAACGGCCCAAGGTAGATCTGCCGGAGCGGGTCTTCCCACCAATTCGCCATTGATAAAGTTAGCAATGCGTCCAAAGAAAACACCCAAGGGCCCACCAACGGCGCACAAATCCAACAGGTAAGTAAAATTAATTCCTGATTTTCTAACAAAAAGCCAAGCGGCAATAACAATCCCAATCATTCCGCCGTGACTGGCCATGCCGCCTTCATTAACGGCTAAAACTCCCCAATAAGGAATTTCAGGTTTAAACTTTGTCAAGAGCTCGGGACTGTAGAAAAAAACATATCCCAGTCGACCACCAATAATTGTTCCCAAAGCCAAGTAAGTGATCAAGTCGCTGACCATCTCACTGGTCAAACCTGCCTTCTGACGATCCCCCAACCAACTGATCACCAAGTACGCGGCAATAAATCCTAAAATATAGGAAAGTCCGTACCAGCGAATTCCGATATCACCGTAGATATGCCAAAGAACCGGATCGAAATCGTGAATCATGAAATCCCCTTTTGTCTTAAAATAAGACTGTGTGAGGCTGGAATGTCACGCATTCTTGCCTCTGTGTGATTTAAGCAATCTCTCAATTTGAGAGCAAGTTGAAAATCTTCAATACCAAAGCTTTTCGGGCGCAAAATAAGATTGGGAGGTTCGTATGTCATATGCTTTCAAGACCCTATTGATCCTGACAGGACTTCTTTTCACCGCACCCCTGGCCCAGGCAGAATCCTCTGGATCCGGCAGCTATCTTGGGCAAAGGGCGACCAACCGAGAAACCAAAAGATGGACTTTGCAAGAATGGCTGGACACCAAAGATCGCAATCACATGATGGATTTGTGGCTCTCGCTGAATTCGGCCTCACCCTATGAGGCCATGGTCAGTGCAGCGTATAAATCCTACCTCCGAGACATCGATGTCCCTAAATCACAAAATAGCTTCACATCCGTCGATGGTTCGATCACAGCTCACGCGCATATTGTGGGTCTAACAATTGAGTACGAAAACAATGCTCAAGAAAAACTGAATGATCTGAGCGGCATGTTGAATTTAAGACTTTTTGGCGAATCGATTCAAAGCACTTATTTAGCCTTGCACTTTGGCCAACGAACAAGGACCTATAATAATCTGGCGACATCCAAGGATTATAAAAATCAGTTCGGGCAAGTTTCTTTGCAGCTTTATTTAATGAAATATTTTGGCATTGATGGATTTTACCGAATTTATATTTCTTCGACGAACGATATCAGCAAAGAAGAAATTGCTGGGTCCTTGAGTGAAGCGGGCGTCTTTATTGACTTTAAAGCTCTGCGAATATTTGGCTCGGCATATCGGGATTATGAAATCATCAAATCGACAATCACTCCCTTTAATGAAACCAACACGATACGAAGTGGAACACGGGCTGGCGTTAAAATTTATTTTTAAAAAGAATAGGTGATCGCCATCGCCACATTCACGATCCCTAGAAAATTGAGGATGCCACGGATATTGCGGTCTTCATCTCGACTGGCGCTGTAAAAGTTGGCGGCCGCAATCAACGAATGCGTCGCCACTTTAATCCAACGACGACGATCATTTTCAGCTCTTTCCTGATCAAGAAATCTTTTTAAAATTTCTGACTTTTGCACGGCCGAAATATGGGCGCCATCGACAGCTCGATAAAAGGAGGTGTACTCGTTTCCGACGAAGTAATAAGTGGCCCCATAACCAATCGCAGCCACACCCACGGATTGGGCCACGGCATAAAGTCCTCGACTGAAAGAATCTTGGGAAGAATAATATCCCACGGCTCCTCCGATAGTCGCCACTACGCCAGAAATCATGTAACTGACACCCGCGATGCGATCATCTTGTTCTTTTTTTTCCATAAATTTATTAAAAGAACTCCACTCGGCGGGACCTTGATAAAATTGATCGTCAGCAAGGGCCGAACTCGAGATCAAACTAAGCATCAAGCATAAAATCATTTTCATATCTCGATGCCAATCTGACTGTAAATCGTGCGAACTTCATCACTCTCACCGACTAAGTTAACAAATTTTCTGAAATCATAAGTCAGTCCACCGCGGACACCTTTATAATGCAGCAAGAAGGCGAGGTCATATTGGTTTTCAGTGGCACTAGCGACATATTGAGTTGCTCCCAGCTTGTAACTGACACCCACGCGAATCAATTCTGTCCATTTTTCATAGCGGGATTGAGCTGTGAACGTCGTTCCCAACTCTAATTCTCCGTAAGTGATCGGAGGCTTCACCGAGGTCCCAAGATGGGCTTCAGGACTGGCGGGTAGCTCTGTGTATTTTTTGTCGACGGCGCCCAATTGCGTGACCGTTAAAGAGACCTGTGGACTCCAGGCCTGCTCTTCGGGAGCCCAAAGAAGGCCTGGCTCAAAATATAATGCTTTTTGCTCTCGGACGCGGAAAATATCTTCTTGGCTGTTTTCAACCAAGGCATCCGTCAGGGTGAATTCGGAAAGAATAAAACGTCTTTGCACGCCCCGCAGTTGTAAGCCAAAATAAAAATCATCCTGAACATAACTTGCTAATTGCGTTCGGATGACTTGCTCTTGACCAGCGTACAAAGTGATCACTGGTAAAGCGCTGTTTCTAATCAGCGAATAATAGGACAACCGGTACGGAGAAAAACTGATTCCGAATTTTTCCGTCAAAAAACCGGCCTCAACATTGGCTTCCATTTCTGAACTGCGGGTCTGGTTGAACAGGTGTTCGATATTTTTTTGATTGGTCTGGTTGTTCAAAATATCGTTCACATCTTGTGCATAGGAAACATTGTTGCCGAAAAAAATATGAGTTTGTAACTGCGCTTTTCGTTCTTTAGCAGCAAAAGCGGGATTGCATGGCAACCCATCGACCACCGCGTCCATGGAGTAACAAGTCGTCCCTAAGGACCTGTGAGTAAAATCGGATGTACCCAAGGGAATCGACCTTGGCACCTCAATGCCTTGCGCGCTGAGGGCCATCAGAAGCAGACCTAGAAACCCTGCCGTTTTCATCGACACTCCTTCGAATTAGAAAAAAGTGTGTGTTCAAGGCGTGGAACTTCGTCCTGGTATTTTTTAATCGATTTATCAAAAGCAATCATCTCTTCAGATTTTGAAGGAAATGAAAAACGAAGGTCTTCGCTGATATCGGTCACTCGATCAAATTGCTGATCCAACCAATCTTGAAATTCAGAAATTTTGACCGAACATAAAATCTGTTTATTTTTTGGATTTTTTCGATTCTCTGAATCCAGTTTTTTTAGCTCTTCACTGACATCACCCCAATATTTAAAGCCGTCTTGCAATTCAGATCTTAAGAAAACTAAATTTAAAATCGCCCTGTAAAGATGAGCCCCCTTGCTGTCGGCATCTTTTAAAACAGCGGCGCCCAATCTGAGATCGTTTCTTTTATTTTGGGGGATATAAGGAAGGCTTTCTATTTTTAATCGATACTCTTGAAAGGCCGCCATTGACTGAGCCAACTGCTCGAGCTCGTTTTCAGAGCTCTTGCCAAGAACCAACGCGTTCTTTGAAATCAAATCCTGACTTTGTAAAAAAACTGAACTTTTCTTAACGGATTCCTCAGTGACCGGTGGGGCATTTAATGCTTTCACAAAATCCCAAAGCTTTTCAACTTTCAAACCCGCTCGGCCTGCATAAGCCGAGGCTAGCGCCGACTTCACCAAAGGCCGCGCGTCTTTAGTTCGCAGCTCTTCCAGCTGAGCAATAGCCCCATCGTAATCGCCTTTATCAATTTTTTGATTGCTGTCTGCCAAGGGATCACGATCAGCAGCTTTTTGGCCCTGACAACTTAAGTTCGACAAAAATAAAACTGCGATGAAGAGCTGATAAACCCACGCCATAGGACCCTAACGACAGCAAGGACAGGGCCATAACTCCTGGATTTTAAAGGGTTCTGGGGTGCTGAAACCTGCATAAATTACAGGTTCGTACAGCCAATGATGGCGAGCGGAAAGACAGGCCGATCAGTTCTGCCGACATTTTATTGTGATCAATCCATCGGCGTCTGTTTTAGTCATTAAAGTCAGTTCTTTACTGGCGCCACAAACTGAAGCCAACAATTCAACAGTTGAAGTGGTTTCCAAACACAATTCGCCCGTTTTTGAACTGATTTTCGAAGTTAATAGAATTTGAGTGCCGGGAATGAAAACTGTTTTTGGGGCCGAGCTCTGATAATTTAAAATCATTTTTTGGGAATCATTGTAGGGTAATCGGGCTTCACAAGTGATTGAATATTCAGGGGTCGAAATCGAAGGGACCGCAAAAGCGCTCGCTCCAAAGCCTTCCATCAGTAGCAAGCCTATCAAGATATATTTTAGTTCCACCGGAGCTCCCGTCTTTCATTGTTGAATCAAGCCTTTAAGTGCGATTCTCATACCAGCGGCAAATCAGATATAGGCCTAATCTAGGGGGCTCGGGATGAACAGCCAATAACCAGAGGCTCAAATTGGTCACTTTGTATAAATCAAGACAGGTTCCCTCTTGAAATTGAATTTATGTGCAAATTGTCATAGTTTCGTCACAATGCTAAAACCCTTTTTTGGGACTTTTTAGGTAACTTAAGGACAGTTCAAAAAATCAAAACCCAAAAAAAGGAGGCCTTATGATTTGGGCGTTAGTAATAGGTTTAATCGTCGGTGCTGTCGCAAAGTTTTTAATGCCAGGAAATGATCCCGGTGGCTTTATTGTTACAATTCTGCTGGGTATCGCAGGGTCGTTTGTCGCCAATTGGATTGGTGCAACCATGGGATATTACGCTCAAGGCGAACCGGCAGGAATTTTTGCTTCTATCCTAGGAGCCATGCTGTTGCTTTTTGTTTACCGTCTTGTTGTTTCACGCCGAAGTCGGCTGACATAAATTTAAAAAATATTTAAAAGGAGAATCTATGAGAAAAGTTTTAGCCATGTTAACAGCAATGGGAATTTTAATGAGCTTAGCCCACGCCGAAGAAACCGTTGGCGAAAAAGCCAAAGCCACGGGCAACACGATGGCTCGTAAAATGAAAAAGGGTGCGCACCGTATGCAAGAAGCGGTTTGCATGGAAGGCGATATGAAATGTGCTGCCGAAAAAGGCAAACATCGCGTTCATGAAGCAGGGGACGCCATCGGAGATAAAGCCAAGGAAGTAAAAGACAAAGTCGACTAATTAAATAATCTTTTAAAGTTTTTAAAAAGGCTGTCGGATCCATTCGATGGCCTTTTTTTATTTTACGTTAGAAATAGCTGTCTTCAAAAACCGAATAAAAAAAGGTGATCTGTTTTCAGATCACCTTTCTAAAAATTAAATTTATAATAAGATACGACTGGAACTATTCCATTCGTTTAAATGCGCCGTCTCCACCAATATAAAAAGACTCAGCTTGCTGAACATGCTTAACAACTGTGTCGACAGACCAGTTCAAGTTCAACTGCATTCCTGCAATTGGCTGCTCTAAAGTTCCGCTATTGAAAACATTCGGCACAACAGTCGTTGCGTTGAAAGTGTAACCCCAAGCGACGTTCAGCTGCGCTGGAACAACTGTCGCATTAGAGATATACCGTCCCGCACCGTTAAAACTTCCACCCGCTGTATAGATCACTCGGAATGCAAAGCTAACAACTTCAGAATTAAAACCGTTCACGTAAGAAACTTTGTAGGTTTTACTTTGAGGTACAGACCAACCTGTCAAATGGTTCCAGCAGCCGATTCCCTGAGGAAGGGCGTTTGCAGAATCAATCGCGATGTTAACAACAGGGCGACCCAATTCAACGACGGACCATGCTTTTTTACCGATGTTAATAATTTTATCTAACCAGATATGAGCGCGATCGATAGGATTCAAAGGATCTAAAGCGTCCCCTAAAACTCCAGCTTGAGATGCGTTGCAAGCCGCAAAGTCAGTCGCTAAAGGCTGATAATCAGCCAAAGGACCTGAAGTGACTTCTTGGATCACTGGACGGCCAAATTGATAATATTTTGCAAGAGATGGCGCTGATGTCGCAGCAAAAACTGTAGAACTTAAAAGTAAGCCGAAGCCGACTAAAATTGCTTTCATGGATCCCCCTGTTGGATTGGCCAAAATGGCGTTTTTATAAACTGGCCGGACCATACCAACAGAGAATTTTCGGAATCAATGGATTAAATATCATTGCTTGGCGTTAGGCAGCCAAATGAAACCTATTGCCGACGCTTCAGGCGAGCCGCGTAAAACCCATCTGTAGGGTCCTTATCAGGTCTTAGGAAGATCTCTTCTTCCAGCTCCCAATCAGTGCCTCGTTCGCTCATAAAGCGCTTCACCTGAAGGTCATTTTCTGAGGGTAGCAAACTACAAGTGGCGTAAACAAGGTAGCCCCCAGGCTTTGTCATATCTGAGTAGCTGGTTAAAATTTGCCATTGAAGTTCGGTCAACCGCTGGATGTCAGCCCCTGTGATCTTCCATTTTTTATCGGGATTTCGCCTTAAGACTCCTAAACCTGAACATGGAACATCTAATAAAACTCGGTCGGCGGCTTTTTCTAATCGCTTGATGACCTTTGTATTTTCAATTAAACGCGTCTCAATAATATCTACGCCATTTCTTTTAGCGCGGGTGCGAAGCTCTTCTAGTTTTCGTTCGTAAATATCCAGCGCTATTATTTTTCCTTTGTTTTTCATCAAACAAGCTAGGTGCAAGCTTTTTCCACCCGCTCCTGCACAGGCATCAATCACGCGTAAGCCGGGCTCGGTTTTCAAGAAGGGTCCGATTTTTTGCGACCCTAAATCCTGCACTTCAAACAGGCCTTCTTGAAAAGTTGGCGATACAAAAACATTTTTTCGCTCGGTCAGTCGCAACGCCAATGGGTCGCTAGCCACTTTTTCAACATGAATTTCTTCTTGGTTCAGCCTTGAGGCTAAAGAATCTCTGGAAGTTTTTAAAGAATTTGTTCGCAAATAAACATCAGCAGGTTCATTCAAGGACTTTGCAAGCGAATTCCAATCGGCTTTCCATTCATCCTTGAGGATTTTTAAAAGCTCGTCAGGGTAGGAAAGAAGAATTCCTTCGCTGGTGATTTTTTTTCGACGCTCGTCAATTTGATGAAGATCAATGTTATCAAATTCAGGCCACGGGATGGGCTCTTGATTTTTACAAATATAATAGGTGGCCCAGACCCGTTCAATTTGGCCGGTGCTCATGGTTTCACCCTGGCGATAATCAAGATCTGAAAAGCCCGCCAGCGACCAATACAGGCGCCACGAGCGGACTAAATCGTAAACACTTTCAGCAAAAAAACGGCGATCCCTTGAGCCCCACTTGCGATTCTTTTTTAAATAGGATTCGATCACCTTATGAGCATGGTGTTGGGTGGAAAAGATATCTTTGATGGCTAAAGCCATCTGATCAATAAGTAAACGATGAATTTTCAAAAGGTGAAGACCGCTCCGGCGCTTAAAAAGACGCCATTAAATTGTCCACTGCTGGTGATCAGAAGATGATTTTTCAAACCGGTCTCGATAAAAAATCCAGCATTTTCGTAGATATCAAAAAATCTTGCCCCAAGTAGTAACTGATAATCAAAACTTAAAAAACTTTCGTCTTTCACCTGCCGAAAAAAAACACCGGCGCCAGCACCAGCCCCAAAATATAACGGAAATTTGGAAGCCGCATCAGGAAAGGTAAGAACCGGCATAAAACTTAATTTAAAAGGTTTTTCGCCGACCACGTCATACTCATTGGCTTCGATTCGAATATTTAAATCCATCAATGTCGTGTATTTCTCTATTCGATAAGTGACACCCACACTGTAATTACCGGTTTTTTCAGCCCGCTCGTGCTGTCCCCATTCCCATGAGGTCGACTCCATAAATTGTCCCGCATGAATGGCCAAATAATGATCTTGGTCAGTCACTGAAGCGGCGGCGCGATGGCCTTTGGAAAAATAGGTCCCGGCGGCCTCACGTCCGACTTCTTGGGCGCTGGATTGAAAGGCAAATCCCATCAACAAAAAAACAGTCAAAATCGATATTTTCATGCCCCATTCTTACCAACCTTGCACAGCCATGCAAGGAAAAATTAATGCTTAGTGTTAAGCATCGAAGGTTGACCCATTTACTGGGGGCTCCTACTTTAACAAGAATGAGATGTCCTTTCTGCAGCCATCATGACGACCGGGTCCTCGATACTCGTATTCAAAAAGACGGCTCGATTCGCCGACGCCGGGAATGCTTGGACTGCAAATCTCGATTTACTACCGTGGAAACCTTAGTTGTGAATTACCCTGCTGTGGTTAAAAAAGATGGCCGCCGGGAAGCTTTCTTGCGTGAAAAAATTCTGAAGGGTTTACAGGCCTCTTGCCAAAAGCGGCCGGTCAGCCTTTCAACTTTGGACGCCATCGTTGATCGAATCGCTTCTTGGTTAATCAATCGCGGCGATTCAGAAATTCCTGCCCGCTTGATCGGCAAAAAAGTCATGGCCGAGCTTAAGCAAGTCGATGATGTTGCTTACGTGCGATTTTCTAGCGTGTATCGAAACTTTAAGGATGTGCAGGAATTTGTTGATTCATTAGAAGACTCTGAACTGCAAGAATTTGTCGACATCAGAGATCCACAACTTCCACTCACTCCACAAAATAACTAAGAGAACTAAAACATGAGACGCACTTCCCGCGAATTGGCCTTGCAGATTCTTTTTCAACGTGAATTCACTTCGCAAATAGATTTTGATCAATTTATTGCGATGCTTGATGAGCCCGTCGCCAAAGACATTCGCGACTACACTTTAAAATTAGTCACTGGTGTCAGCGAAAATAAAGATCAAATTGACCAGTGGATCCAGGCCGCCAGTCGCCATTGGAAAATGGAGCGGATGAGCGTTGTGGATCGCACGATTTTACGCTTGGCTTGTTATGAAATCCGGATGCTCAATTTAAAATCCCATATTGCCATTGACGAAGCGGTGGAAATTGCCAAAAAATATGGCAACACAGATTCGGGCGCTTTTGTGAATGGCATTCTGGATCAGATTAGCAAGGAGTCTTAGTGATCACCACCCTCTCACAAGCCAGCGCTTTAAATCCTGGTGCTGAGCTTTGGGTGACCACCGATCTTGAGAAAAGCAAATGGACCGCGAAAATAGATTGGTATTTAAATTTTCAAATTGTGAAAGCCTCTCGGCATCAGCCGCCCCCCTTGTCTGAATTTTTAATTAAAATCATTGAAAAAACGAATGTTGAAGTTCAGAAGATGAAGCCTGTGACGTCGGCATCGCTGTTGATTTACTCGCAGGCATTGCTTCCGAATAAGTGGGTGGCCGTCGTTTCTTATCATGATAACCTCAAGGAATGGATGAAAAATATTTATCAGGTTCGAGAACAGCTTCAAAACCCTTCTTTAAGAATTTTTTTGCCTGCCGGACAACTGACGACGACCATCACAGAACAACTGCTGACCACAGACGATGAAAAAGAAATGACAGTCGTTCTTGATCTCTTGAACTAAAAACGGCGACAATAGAAGTATGGAAAAGTGGAGTCAGGGCCTACAAAGGCGATTAACTAAGCTGGAACAAAAGATTGAATCGGTCCTGGTTATGGACTTACAGAATAACCCTTCTCAAACTGCTAAAACGCTGTTCGAACCTCATCATGAATCCGTCCTTATTCGAACACTCTCCCGAGAGCTGCCGGAAGATCTTGAAGATCGAACCATCATTCTGTTTTCGCGGCTGGCGATATTTTTTGATATCGGAATCTTGCTGGAGAAAGAAAATTTAAATTGGAAGGCCCAAGCCTATTTTGAAGAGGGTCGCATGAACCCTTTGATTGATCAGGCGATGGAAGTCAAAGGCGGTCCGCAAATCAGCCCTTTGCAAATTGTCAAAGCGCCGGCCATTCCGTTTTTGAAACAATTAGGCATTCATGAAAAAATTAGAAATCCTGAAAATCTGACGGCCTTTTTATTTCGACCGCACGATCAAGTGAGCTTTCTTGTGATGACAAGGCTGGCGGGTCCATGGCTAAAAAATCATATGAATGAAGTCCACCAGGAAATATTGAAAGCCTTCGCATGAGTGAAACTAATTATACAATTTATATTATCTCCGACAGCACGGGAGAAACCGCTGCAACGATGATTCGTGCTGCCCTTGTGCAATATCCCCAAAAGGATGTTAATATCATCCGCTGCAAAAATGTCCGAACTGAAAATCAGGCTGAAAGTTTAATTGAAGAGTGTTTTCAAAAACGTGGGATGATTGCCTACACAGTGGCCAGCACGCAGCTGCGGGTAAAATTAAAGGATCTGTCGGCGGCTAAAGGCATTCCCTACATCGATTTATTAGATCCCTTGTTGAACACTCTGGACGCATTTTTTGGTGTGTCCTCTGAAAATACAGTGGGCGCCTTGCGGGTCGTGGACGATCTTTATTTTAAACGGATCGAAGCGATTGAATTCACGGTCAAACATGACGATGGAAAAACGCTAAACGATTTAGATAAGGCCGATATTATTTTGGTTGGTATCAGCCGCACAAGTAAAACACCCTTGTCGATTTTTCTTTCCCATAAAGGATGGAAGGTCGCTAACGTTCCTTTGGTTTTAAATACTCCGCTACCCGCTGAGTTAGCAAAAGTTGATCAGCGGAAAGTTGTCGGTCTTATTATCGACATGGAGTCTTTGCAAAGAATTCGTAAAAATCGTTTAGAAAAATTTGGCCAAGATCCTGGCGGCGAGTATGCATCCCTATCCCATATTCATAAAGAGATCGAGTACGCTGAAAGAATTTATAAGGAAAACCGCCGCTGGCCCGTCTTTAACGTGACGGAAAGAGCCCTTGAAGAAACGGCATCCGAGATCGTGCGAGTCATCGCGTCTCGGATGGGCTTACCCGAGAGCGTCCTCTTCTAATTATTTTTTACCTTGGAAAACAAACGGATAAATCACTGTCGTTGGTAAATGATTCGGAGCTTGTGGGAAAACGATATTCTTCACCACTTTTTGAACGCAGTTTTCTAAAGACGGTAAATTCACATTGCTGGATTGTACAGCGATGGTTTCAACCGGACCCTTTGGGGAGATTTTCCATCTTAAGGTGATACGACCCTCTAAATCTTTTCGCGACAGCAGTGCCGTTTCATAGCAAGTTTTAATCGCCCGACGATTTTCTGCTAAGGCCTTCCTGACGGCTTCTTTATCCAATCCGCCAGCCACTTCCATTGTCCCGTCACCACTTAAACCGCTGGAGGATCCACCCGAGGCCCCTTCGCCTCCACCCAATTTCATTCCCGCCGAGTACTTACTTTTTCCGCCCGTCATACCAAGAGCACCGACACTATTATCGTCTGTGACACCATTATTTCGCAGAGTGGTTGAAGCGCCCGCTAAAGAATTGTCCCCTTTTGCACTGCCACCACGACCTCGGCCAAGTTCACCGGCCGGAGGTTGGGAGACCACGATTTTTCCAGATTCACCCGTGGCCGTGTCTGAAACAACGCCCTTATTAACAATCAAATCGGCAGAAACTTTTTCGCCTGTTCTTTTTCCGCCACCCAGTTTTCCAAGCAAACCAACTGAATTCACATTGGTGACTGGCGCCGGAGAATTTAAGCCGGCGCGGTTTTTTTCAGCCTTCGTTGTATTTTTAACTGACGGAGCTGAAGCCTTTGTTTCTTTGGCGGTGACCTTTTCTGTTTGAAAAGATTTCTTTGGTGCTGGAGTTTTTGTTTCTGTCACGGTTGTCTTTTTACTTTCCGCCGGTGGAGTTTCTCGAGGCGGAGGTGCGGGCGGCGGCGGCGGTTTTACAACCAAATCCTGCACCTGAATTGTTGCAATCCGAGGTGGTGGCTCAGGCTCTTTCACAGCCTCTGGCGGTCGAAGGGCCATATAAGCAGCCATCAAACAAAGAAGTAATAATAAGAACAGAAGCGCACGAACCATCGGATCACGCAACCACGCCAATGGAATGATTTCGACACGAACAGGAGGAACCAATCGCACATAATATTCGTATTCATTCGTTTCGATGGTAATAAAATCAGAGGTCCGAACTTCAACTTTTTTCCCTTTATCATCCAAAGTTCGAGTGATTTCCTGCCCTCGATTATAAATTTGAAAATCTTTTTTCTCGCCCTGATTTTCTAAAAAACCAACGCCTGGCATTTGCTCAAGCCATGAAAATTTGACCAGCGGCAAGGATGGAAAAATAAGAACAGGAGAATTGCGCTTATCAAAGTGACGCACATTTGTAATGGCTTCAATGTCTTTCCGGAAATAAATAACTTCCGCCACAGTCCCTGGAGATTTCGAATTCCCCTCGGTGTCTTTAATTTCGTCGACAGCTCGGGTTAAAACTCCGCGGCGAATCTGAGATTCGGCTAATTCATCCTCAACTATTTTAAATTCAAAAACTCCGGATGAGATGGACTGATTTGAAAGGACTAATCCTTCTCCGACGTCGCGATCTGTTTTTGCCTTCTCTTTTAAATTAACGACGGTCCAAAGACCAAGATTAGGATCAAATTCTCCAGCTCCGACCCATTCGACCAGGAAATGCACTGGCTTCACCGCTTTAGAGCGCATCACAACATCACAAGAAGGGGACCGACCCACCAGCGTACTTCGTCCTGTCGGAATAAAGCGGCTGAGTTCCTTACCTTTTTGACTGACGACAATCGTTTTCATTACTTTCCTTTAACTCTGAAGTAGCGATTTCGACCTTTTCTGTCGACTTCTAGGTAATCATTATAATTATTTCTTAAATAAAGAAGTGAATCAAAGGACAGGTCCTTTGTTGAAATCTGAAGAAAAAGATCCGGACGTTTTCGTTCCCCTTCGATCACTTCTCCTTCAAAATCTAAAACTTGGCCATTTTTATTTTGTCCCAAACCTGCCGTCGCCGAATTTTTAGGGGCCGCCACGATTTTTCCCGCCGCTGCGACTTTTTCTGAGATTCCAAAAGTTAAGATCAAAAATCCAAAGAGGAGGGCTTTTTTCATCCAGCAATTCCTTTCCACTTTGCAATTAAAGCTTCTTGATTGGCCGCTTTCAGCTCACTAAAAATAAAGTCGCGCATTGATTGATGGACGGCTATTTGCAAAAGCAGCCTGACCCGTCCTTCATAATAGGTCTCTTCAGTAATTTTTTTATCCGTTAACTGCGCGTCCCAGAAAACCAAGGCCGAGGTTGGATTTTTGCGAAACAATTCCTGGGCCAAAGGAAACCTGGATGGGGCTGGAGGCTCTGGAAGTTTTTCAAGTGCCACCTGTGGCAGGTGATTTTTAGCTGCGTCTTCTTCTTCAACTTGATTTTTGGCGTCAATTTCAGTTTTGCTTTTATTAAACTCATCGGCCTGGTTTTCATACTCTTTTGCAACATTCCCTAAAGCATTTTCGTACTCGACTTTTTGCGGATCCGTCAATCCAGGCGGCAGTGGCGATTTACGAATTGAATCAGCTGTGGATTTTTCCAAATCAATCGCATTTTGAAGCATCGCCATTTTATCTTTAACGCTGATTTTTCCAATCTCCTTGGCGATTTTCTTTCGAATCGAGCGAGTGTGGGCGACCATTTGTTCGACCTGACTATTGTATCGTTTCGCACTCCATGTCGACTTCGGTGCTGGAACTTTTCCGAACTCAGCAAAAAGTTTTGATTTTTCAGTGGGAGCATTTTTCTTAGGAATAATGCCTTTTAAAAGCTTCTGCTGGGCCTCTGTGAACGAAAAATGATCGTGACCACGCTGAATTAAATAGGCTGTGTAAAGGATTCTTTTTTCGTCTTCATCTAAGCGTTTCTGTTCATTCAGCAAATCAATAATCTGCTTGGGATGAGTCAGCATCACAAGATTATAAATATAATTCCTTTTTTGCGCTGATAGCGATCGAATTTCTTTAAATTCTGGCTTTAATAAAGGCTTATTCAGAGCACGATGGTAAACTAAAATATTAAAATTTAAATTTTCATCCTTGGACGGTTTTTGCAAGGCCGCATCATCCACAAAATAACCATCGGCCCTCATCGAAGACAGGGCATTCGAGCGAACGGGCAAAAACTCTTTCATATCTTTGGTTGGGCTTGCGAC
>JAYWEU010000106.1:0-14349 GCA_043779385.1 Pseudobdellovibrionaceae bacterium | reverse complement strand
TTTGCGCTGCACGGCCTGCATGTTGTGTGCAACGAATTGCCCCGCTGAATGCATCAAGATTGTAGCCGCTGAAAGTGATGACCCCGCCGTTGAAAAGTTTCCGATTAATTATGAGATCGATGTGCTTCGTTGTGTTTTTTGCGGCTTTTGCGAAGAGGCCTGCCCCGTCGACGCCATCCGCATGGGTCCAGAGTGGCAGACCCCAGGTCTTCCAGGTTCTAAGTTCACCTACGATATCAATCAATTGGCTTATCGCCCACAGCTGAAGGGCGGCATCCTTACGCACGTTGATGATCAAGAGCGCCACAAGGCTGGCATCTAAGATTAAGAAACTGCTCCACTTGACTGTGCTTGGATTAACTCGCGCGTCGAATAAGATCAGTTATCCTAGAGGCTTATCCTCTCCTTGCGTCCTTTCGAATTCCATAGGAATTCGAAAGGACGCAAGGAAACACTTAAATACTTAGAATTTAGACAAAAATAATGAGGCGTTAGCCTGCGCTAAGCACACTGAAGTGGGGGAGTTTCTAAGATTAAGGCCCCTGAATAATTTATAGGGGTCCGTGCTTTCTTTGGAACCCCGGTATATAGATTGGCAGGGGGATTTTTATGTTAAAAACAGTCAGCGTATTTTTTCTTTTTCTTTTTTCATCAAGCCTAACTTTAGCAACACCATCTACGATTTTTCTAATTCGTCATGCTGAAAAACCCTCGAGCGGTCCTGAGCTTTCCGAGCGAGGTTGGGAAAGAGCCAAGGCCTTGCCGATGCTTTTTTCAAGACAAGATTTTTCTAATTATGGAACTCCTGCCTGTTTGATAGGGATGAATAAAAAGAAAGTTGATGGATCTGTCCGAGCCTTGCAGACATTAAAATATGTGAGCGATTTTTTTCATGTCCCTGTGACAGATTTATTTAATAAAGACCAAGATAAAGAAATGCTTCATTTTGTAATGACCGCGCCTGAATGCAATAACAGGTTGGTTGTCATTTCATGGGAGCACAATGGCCTTGAAGGAATCGCTACAGAATTGGGTGTCAAACCAGCTGGTAAGTGGCCGGGTGATGTTTTTGATCGAGTTTGGGTGATTGACTGGAAAAATGGCCAAGTTCAAATGCAGAGTCTTCCGCAACGCCTTCTAGAAGGCGATAGCGACCAGTAGTAAAAAAGTTTTTAGGGCCGACAGCGGTAAAGTGATTGGCCAATCAGGGCCGCTTGAAAATTTAAATCCTTGGCCGGATTGTCTGGGGCTTCGCCAGGCAAAGTGTCTTCATGGGAAGACCTTTTTAAATCATTTAAAAAAGTGTCACAAGTTTTACTCGTTGAAGGCATATTTTTAGTCAAAGGAATTTCCTTCAGGAAATCGCAAAGGTCGTAATAGTTGTAACGTTCTAAATCAATTTCGGTCATCGCTTCTAATGAAATTTGAGAGTTTTCAAACTGTTTATGGGCTTGAATGGTTTTTGTTCTTAAAACCTGACGTTGCAGACAAGTATGCCCATAGAATTTCATAAAATCTTTTTTACGAACTTCAAAGTCAGTTGTATTTTGCAGTTTAATTTTAACTTTCTCAATGGATTGATAAATATCTTCTGAAGCGGCATGGCCCGTAGAGGTCAAGGCCATCACTAAAATCAGGATTATGGATTGAGTAGACATTTTCCTCCCTCAAGGTTTTTATCAATTAGGTCGAAGCTTTTGTTCACAGCTGAATAATACCGGCTATTTATATGAGCCATCGAGTCTGGATTTTTTCGGCCTTTTTTAATATTTTTAGCCCGCTTATAGTTGTAAATTGAATTTTCAACCTGTTCTAAAAAAACTTTTACATCCGTCACAGGGCGGTTTGAGTAATAATCATCAAGAACGGCTTTGACGGGTGTTGCGACTGTCTGGCCTGCATTGTAAGCCCAAGTTAAGACGGCTTCTTTAACGCGGGCCAAATCATGGGGGCTTAAATTAAACTTTTTAGAATACTCAAGATCATTAAAAGTATTTTTATCTAAACTTTTTTGTTTCAAAGACAAAAGATTCAAAGAATAAATAATATTAAGTAAAGGATTTCCCTTTTCAATATTTAAACGATTGCAAGCCATCGCAGGTGACGCATTCATTGGTGCCTTATCCTGCATGAGTTCTGATTCGATGGCGCGACAGCTGCTGTTGGTCGATTCGGCTAATAGTTTTTTTGTTTGCGTGATGGATGATTTGTTCACGTCTTCAATGGCCGCTTTTGTCAGTTGACCAATTCCTGATCCCGCATCGTTTGACATCGGATTCATGGCATTGACATGAAAGCCAGATTCTTGGGGATATATTTTAGCCGCCACATTTTTAATATAATCAGGAATATTTGTTAAGCATGATCCTGCTAAATTAAATGAATTGGCTGTCATATTCACATACTTTTCGCTGACGCAAGGACGTAGGGCTTTCAAAGAGGTGACTCCGACCTCGGCGGAACAGGCGCGGTAAATTCCACCGGCGGTCCCTTTCCCCTTGGCTTCCATGAAGGCTTGGACACAATTAGGTTTAATGACCTGTTCCATTTCTGGGTGAGAGGTCGACAGGAAATGGAAGAGGGGGCTGTTCTTTTCCAGATTTTCTAGTCGCGCTTCTAAGTAATTATTTCCACGGCTGCATTGCTCGAATTTTGCATTCTTAACCCAGTAAGCGTTATCACACTGCCCACTTGGGCAATGTTCGATCTCGGCCTCAATGGGTGTCATTTGAACTTGCAATGATCTTTGGGCAGAAACTAATTTGTCTGCTTGGCGGGCGACTCTTTCAAGGATGTTCTTTTTTAAGGTTTTTTGATCTTCTGCCACTTTGTTTTCAGGTTTTACAATTGAACTTCGTGGAGCTAGTTTTTCTTCAACAGGCTTTTCATTAAGAATTGATTCTAAAATATTGGGATCCAGATGTTGATACGTGTCCGCGTCTTCGGCAAAGGCACGAGAACTTAAAAATCCTGCTGCGATGTATATCATTAAAACGATCAACTTTTGATTCATTAAATCCTCGTCCTAACCTTTTAAGCAGCAAAATCATCACCAGACCACACCCTTGAAATAAGGGATTATTTTACGTCTCAGCCTGAGACAGACCAATAAATGGCACCACTTCCTTCAGCACCTGTTGAACAATTGAACATTCATGATCCAAGATTAAAGACAGGTTCGTCAACTTTTGGTCGCAGTTTCTTCACTGTCCATTCGCCTTGTTATTGTTTATTTTCGTCCCTGTCCCAACACGAACCCTAACGTGTTACAGGCTTTCTGCCAAATTCTGGGGGACCTGAGCCCGAGGCCCCCAGAACCTCTTTTCCGACTAAAGTCCTAGGTTTTTTTAAGGTCTTTAAAAAAAGATTCGAACTTATGTTTTGAAACGATATCATTGAGCCATGAAGAAAAATTTGGTCCTTATTGCTTTCTCGGGCTTTTTAATTTTTAGTGCCCTGGTCGCAGCTTATTTTCTGCGATGGAACAAAGCCGATTCACAAGCTTTATCTTCGCAAGCTCCGATTGGGCCAGCTTTATTTATAAACACCGTTAAAGAGCTAAAAAACGTCATTGAAAATGATTTAACCGTTCAAAATTGCCCGTCCAGAATTTCAAGCTATACAGACGCCCTCTACAATCTACCGACGCGATATTTTATGCCTGTAAATGAAGACCAAACTTTATTTTTGAAAGGCGAAGGCTTGCGCACTTTGCAGGAGATGTTTGAGCTTCGATTGGCCTTAAGAAGAAAGCTAAAAGTTTTTGAGTCTGAAGGGTCTGTCCCTTTATTGTGCGTCGATATGATTCGCAGAGCCTTTAGAGTGTCTCGATTTTCTGAAGAGTTTTTATTGGAATGGTTGCAATCCCATCAAGTCATTGATTCTAAAACATACTTGGCTTGGCAGGGACCTTTTCCGCATATTGTCGTCAATCCAGATTACCAAAAAGAAGATTTAAAATTTCAGGTGGGTGATGTCCTGTTGATCTATGGAAAGTCTCCGATCAGCGCAACGATATCTCAGATTGCCGATGAGCCCGGTAGTTTTAGTCACCAAGCTATTATCGGACAGGATCGAAAACAAAATCTTTATTTAATCGAAGCCTTGATCGAAACCGGCACGCATATTATTCCACTGAAGGAATGGCTAAAAACGGCCGACGACACTCGCTCGATCCACTATCGATATGAAGACCCGAAAATAGCCCAGATGGCGGGCCGCTTGATGTATGATCGGGTTCAAAATTATATCGATAAAAACAAAAGTACGATTCGATATGATTTCGCGATGGATGACAAAGATCATTCGACATTATTTTGTCCGGAAGTGATTCAGGCCGCTTTCGAATACGCGGCGCAAGCTTTGGGAAAACAGCCCTTGATATATCCCCGATACCGAACGCAGGTTCGTAAATTAAGGGGAACAGGCTACCTAGAAGCCATGGGAATCACTCCAAAAGATTTATTAGCGCCATCAGATATCGAAGTCGACACTCGATTTCATATGCTTGAAGAATACCGAAATCTGCCAATCTTGCGGCACATGCGATTGCAGGAAGCGGTGTTAAGAAGTGTTTTTAAGTGGATGGAAGAAAAAGACTACAAATTCAATTTTTCGGCGATCTATACCGCCGAATCGTATATGTCGAAAACTCTAAGAAATTTAGGTGCTTTTAAAGACACGATTCCCACCTATATTCCAATAAATGTCTTGCAGACAGTTCTGAAGTTAAAAGCTGTTGTGAATGCCATCGACGCCCAAATTATTCCTTGGGAAGACCAGTATTTTAAAAAGTATGGCCACTCATTCACTTTCCGTGAAGTGATGGAAAAAGTTGAAGACGTTAGGAAGCAAGACTGCGAATTGTCTAAAAGGTCGCTTTCAGAAAATATTTATAATGATAATAGCGTTAAAAAGCCCTATTCGGAATTTCATTGGTTTTTTAATTCACCGAAAGGTTGTTAGGGGATGCCCATTGATCTTATTGCCACAGAAGCCTGGGAAGATTTAGGAGATGAGTTAAAAAAAACATTCTCTGGGGATCTTTTTTTGGCGGAAGCGCCGGTTCAATTGCGAAGCTATAAAAGTGTGGGGCATGCTGCCTTTGAAGCCAGTCTGACTTTAAGTTTAATTTTTTCTCACAAGCGATCGATTGGTTACATCAAAGGCCTGTCACCCGCTTTTGAATTTTTGATTCCTCAATATTTAAAAGAGGCCCTGCAAATTCAAATGCTTGAATGGTTTCAATTGGCCCCCGGAAAAACGGAGCCTCAGTTGTGGTGTGAAGGCCTAAAAAAAGACACCAATTTTGTGTTGCTAGCAGAAGATCACCCAGTGACGGGTGAAATATTTGAAACTGAGGCTATTGATAAAATTTTAAATGACAAGAAAATTTTCTCCATCCGAGTTTCTCATGCAAAGCACTTGCAAGTTTGTGAAGAGGTCCGTGGAGGATCGGCGCGTATTCTTTCTTTTGGGCAAGATTTAGCCATTACGATTTTTGGTTCCAGGTTTAAACCGCAGCCGTCGACAGCGGCTCAAATGGGCTGGGACAAGACGGCAGTGATCGATAAGATTCAAAAATGTCGCCAGAGAGTTTTTGATCAAAAATTAGTTGAAGATTTTGAGACCCTATTTTTAAGTTGGAGATTTTTTCAGCAAAAAACGCCGCGTCTTTTTGACCGGGCCGTCCTAGTTTTTCCTGACATGAATGGCGATGCAATAGTTCATGAAATGGCCACGACCTTAGGCCTTACTGACAAACAGAAGACCGAGGCCATGGCGACGACCAGTCAGTGCTCTTGGCATGATCCTATTTCCTATAAAGGGTGGTGGCTTCCTCAGCCAACGGCAGAGCAGATCCGGGGATTGGTGGTCTTTTCGGCGGAAATTTTGCGGCGGAAAGATTTTGCCAAGCTTGTTAAAACCTCGTATGACAAAGTGATGGATCTACAAAAAAGTTTCCTGTGAGCGATCAACAAAAGCCTTTTCTTATCTTAAGAAAAATCAAATACGGAGAGTCCGATTTGATCGTCCAAGCTCTATCGACGGTGGGTGAAAAAATATCTTTTATGGCCCGCGGAGCTTTGCGATCAAGAAAAAGATTTGGTGGCGGCGTCCTTGAGCCTGGTCATCATGTTTTGCTGACCTACAAAGAAGCGGCCCAAGCCGGTAAGATGGGAACCCTTCAGGAAGCCACTTTGATCGCTGACTTTAGAAATATCCGTCGGACCTATGATCATTTAGAATTTGCACTTTTTATTTTGGAGTGCGCCGGAAAAGTCGGTCAAGAGGGCGATGAGTCCTCGGGCTTTCTATATAATTTGGTGGGACATACTTTAAAAGCCATCGAAAGCTGTCAAAACTTAGATATTTTAAAGCTGCAATTTTATTTAAAATTTTTAATGAATCAAGGTGTTATGAATATCGAGCCTTGGATGAAACCCTTTTTAATGGCAAAAATTTCTGAAGTCGACAGTTTGCTGGAATTCCAAGACGTCGCAGAAAAAAAAGAGATACTGGTAAAAAATGATCTTCGTCATTATTTAAAAAATGCAGAACTGAAAAGCACCTAGTCTAATATTATCTTTTACGGCCTAAGGGGTGGCGGGCTTCCATGGTTTCGGCAAGCTCTCCGATGCTAATGTGTGTGTATTTCTCTGTGGCCTGCAATGATTTATGTCCCAAAAGCTCTTGCAAGGTTCTTAAATTGGCGCCACTCGAAAGCAGATGTGTCGCGTAACTATGTCGCAACGAATGGGGATGCAGGGTTTTTAACAGACACGCCTTAGCACCCCGCTGGCGAATCCATTCGTAAGCGGTGCGCGTGTTTAAAGGTTGGTCTCCAAAAACAAATTCGCCAAATTGATCGGATTTTATTTTTTTTAACTGCGCCATGCTCATGGGCGGAAGAATCACCAAACGCTCGTGCTGCCCTTTACCCAAGATTCGTAAGCAGGACTGAGCCCATAAAATATCTTTCCAACGAAGACTGCAGGCTTCGCTGACCCGCAAGCCGCCTCCATATAATAGGAGGAATAGAGTTTTTTCCAACTCTAGATAGGCGGGCGGGTGATCTTGCTGAAAAGACTGAAGGACCGCCATCATTTCATCGACACTGATAAAATCGGGCAGCTTTTTTGGAATTTTTGTGCAAACAAATTGGTCTGACAGGTTGGATTCAATCAGATTTTTTTCATACAACCAGCCCAGAAAGCTTTTGAGGGTGGCGATCTTGCGATGCCGCGAAGCTGCACTCAGAGGCCTCCAGCGATCAAAAGCAGAGCGAGCGCAGCTCAGAAGGTCCTTTTCCCCTAAGGGGGTCTCAGTTCCACCGGACCCCGCACTTTTTATAAGGTCAGGGTGTGAGATCCTTAAAAAGCGAGAAAAACTAAAGATCTGATCCAAATCAAGCCTATAGGCGCGGATCGTATGATCTGATGAAGATTGGACATTCTTCATAAATTTCAAATAGTTGTAAATCTCTTCAGAGATAAAGACATTCTTTGTCATCGGTTTTGCACTTTATTCAGATATTAAACTTTCTATACTGCCATGCATTATTTTACTTGCAAAATATTCATGACGCAGTGTATATTCTGTCTCAACGCGGCGTATCAAAGTGAGATTCCCCCTCGGAACGTAAGCTCGGGAATCTTGCCGCCAATAACCGCTCAATCACTAGCTTACTCTATAAGGTGGAACGTATGAACGATAATAGCTCTTCTTCGACGATAGTCTTACCAAGCAGCCAGAACACAAAACAGGCGATGTGGAATAACCCGACTCCTCAGCAAACCAAGGTCGAGTCCAAAATCAACATCATCTATAAATCCGAGATCATGGTGAACCTGATGAAGATGATCGACCGAGTCGCTCCTTCAGGTGCTAACATCCTTGTTCTTGGTGAATCTGGAACGGGTAAAGAGTTATTAGCTCGTGCGATTCACGACAGATCTCCTCGTAAAAATAAACCTTTTGTTGCGATCAACTGTGGTGCTCTTCGCGAAACTCTTTTAGAGAGCGAATTATTTGGTCATGAAAAAGGCTCTTTCACGGGCGCTTACAACCGTAAAATTGGTTTGGCTGAAACGGCGAACGGCGGGACTCTTTTCTTAGACGAAATCGGCGAATTAACTCCTGGGATTCAAGCGAAGCTTTTACGGTTTATCCAAGAAGGTGAAATTTATCGCGTCGGCGGTAAAGATCCTATTCAAGTTGATATCCGTCTGATTTCTGCGACCAATCGTGAATTGGATCAAGAAGTTCAAAAAGGAAATTTTCGTGAAGACCTTTACTATCGCATCAACACGATTGTTGTTTCGGCGCCACCTTTGCGTCGACGTAAAGAAGACATTCAAGTTTTGATCGAATATTTTTTAAATAGCTCGCAGCATGCTTATTTAAATCGTGGTCGCACGGTTTCTGAAGACGCGATGAAGTTATTGATGGGCTATGACTGGCCAGGAAATATTCGTGAATTGCAAAATGTTTGCGAACGTTTACAAATTTTATCTGAAGGTCATCAAATCATGTTGAATGATCTGCCAGAACAAATTCGTAACCCCGAGCACACAAAAGATTCAGTCGATTACGATCCAAGCACATCTTTGTATGACCTTGAGAAACGTTATATCCTTAAAGCGTTACAGCATTTCGGTGGTAACAAAACTCAAGCGGCGAATAACTTGGGAATCACGATCAAGACGCTTTATAACAAGCTTCACGAATACGGTGAGTTTGATAATTTCGCAGTTCATTCTAAACCAATGAAATAAATGATTTAAAGTTGATTAAATAAAAGGCCGCCTTGAATCAAGGTGGCCTTTTATTTTTGTGGACCTAATTTAGGGATATTTGATTTCAGAACTTAAAAAATGATCCATAAACAGTTTTCGTTCAGCCGATTTTGGTGAATTCACAATATCGCTGGCTTTAAAACTATAATCCGCGCTGGCGTTAATTTCGAAATCTTCGCCGTTTTCAAGCATCCAATGGACGGCCCAAGCTTCGGCCCAATCTTCCATGGGATTGCTGGCGGCATAAGTCGAGACAAAAACTGAATGCCCAAGGCCTTGGTAAAAAGGCAGGACGTCTGTTTCAGGGTTCATACGTGTTGTGCATCGGTAAAAACAAAGGCGATCGCGATTAAAAAAATCATATTCTGGTTTGACGGTGTCAAAAGTTTTCCAAGCAAGGCTGCCCCAATTTTTTTCGAAAAAGTGATAAGGACATTTTTCAAGTTCATCGGGATTTGTTGCGCCACAGTTTTCATCATCTAATTGCACAGCATCTAAAGCGTTCGCAAAATCAAACATATGTCCGAACTCGTGGATCACAACATCTTTCAAAAATGAAGGATTTTTTGATCCAGCCGTGAATCGTGGAAAATTTAAAGGAAGATCCAAATCGGTTTTTATTTCTGTAAAGTTAAGCTGATCTTTCCACGTGGCCCATGCTGCAAAGGCGGGGGCGAGATCCAAGTAGGCTTTTCTAAAACCTAATATAGTTCCCGGAAGATGGACAACGTGGCCAGCAGAGTCTTTTTTATAAACTGTCGAAGCATAGGCCGTCGCAAAGAAATTTCTTTCGACATAAATAAAGCGCAGCGAACAAAACATTTTTTGATTGATGGGATCTAGCGAATCATAAATCTGTTCAAAAACGGGAATATATTTTGCTTCACCACCCTGACAGGCACGGTCTTCAAAGCGTTGCGTTTGCGGATTAACCTCACAAATAATATGACTAATATTGGCTCGACAGTCAGTGGGCCGAACCCAGGTATCGGCCGAATTTTTTAATTCTGTCGTTATAACATCTGCGGGTTTTTCAGAACCAGAAGAGGACCTTTGATCACGCGGCTGGCAAGCGCAAAGGCCAATGGTAAGTAGGCCAAGGAAAAATCGTATCATATAAGAATTCATTTTTTCTCCAAACTGAAGGTCCGTGGGGCCTAATCAAAAAGCCGCTTCAGTGAGCGGCTTTTTTAGATTCTTTTTATAAGGAAGAATTTATCAAAATTAAAAGTAACCCTCTTCACCATCGTCAGCTTCGTCGTCTTCTTTTTTGTCGTCTTCGTCATCAGTCTCTTCGAGGTCTTCGAAAGTTTCGTCCTGTTGCTCTTCAGGGCTTTCCCAGTCATCAGAAGTTTCCTCTAAACCGGAAACAACTTCCACATCGCCTTCATCATCAAACTCGTGAGTCAAAGCATCAAGCGTTGAGCCTTCAGGCTTTAGTGGCAATTGAATTGGAGTTTTTGTCGACGCTTTTTTAGGAGCTTTTGCCTTAGCGGCTTTTTTAGTCGCAGTTTTTTTAACGGCTTTTTTCGGGGTCGCTTTTTTAGCAGTCCTTTTTGGGGCCGCTTTCTTTGCCGACTTCTTAGCTGTTTTTTTAGCCGTTGTTTTTTTAGCAACTTTTTTCATCGGTTTTTTTGTAGATTTTTTAGCGGGTTTCTTTTTAGCCATCTTCGTCTCCTGGGATAAATTTTAAAGGAAGTCCCTCTTAGACTAACCATAATAAAGCAGGGCATGCAAATAATTTTGCCGCTGGAATCAGGACTACGACCTTTGTAAAACGGCCTGATTTCAGGGCTAGAAAAATATACCGACACCAAAATTTTTTCGACAAACATTCGAGCGGCTTTAGCGAGGAGACCATCAGAGGCGGAAGGTTTTCATAAGAAAATTGACGCAACGTTGCGCGGGCGTGGGGCTGGGCGCTCTAAAAAAGCAAAGGCCTGACTTTTTTAAGGTCAGGCCCTAGCAGCACTGTGACTATTCTAATTAACCAATCAACTTCAAAGCTAACTGATTAACTTGGTTTGCTTGAGCTAATGTTGCAGTACCAGCCTGTAACAAGATATTGCTTCGGGTCATCTCAGAAGATGCCATCGCTACATCTGTATCGCGGATACGACTGTTAGCAGCGCTCATATTCTCTTGAGCCACTCCTAAGTTATCAACTGTTGATGTTAAACGATTTTGTAACGCTCCTAAGTTGGCGCGAATACCGTTCGTTGTGTTCTGAGCTTTATCTAAACGAGCAAGAGCGTCTTGAGCTCCTTCTTTTTTAGTGTAGTCCAATCCTGCTAATCCCAAAGCATCAAGAGTTGCAATGTTTTGTCCAGCCGCAAAGCTGATACGATCTTGTTCTTTGTTATTGTATAGACCGACTTGGAAATCGAAAGTGGGAGATGATCCATCTAACAATTTTGTTGTGCCCCAAGTTGTCACGTTAGCAATACGCTGAACCTCAGATTTCAACTGTTGAACCTCTTTATCTAGAAAGCCTCGCTCTGTTTCGCCGACGGTATCAGAAGCAGCTTGGATACCTAACTCACGCAATCGAGTCACGATATTGCTGATTTCACCCAAACCACCCTCTGCCGTTTGAACCATCGAAATACCATCATTCGCATTTCGTTGAGCTTGTGCGGCTGAACGAATAGATGATTTGAATTTCTCAGAGATCGCAAGACCTGCAGCATCGTCTGCTGCAATATTGATTCGAGAACCTGATGACAACTGAGCCATCGCTTTACCGATCGATCGTTGACTGCCGACTAAATTTCTTTGTGCATTAATTGCACTGATGTTTGTTGATACACGCATACCCATATAAATTATCCTCCGTTAAAGTTCATTGATAAATCCTCCTTGTAAAAATCCTCATCATTGAGGCGGCAACCATGCCTGTTTAATTTTTTGGCCTAGTAGTTTAAAACTAGAAATATTTTAAGAACAATTTCTTGTTCGCTACTTTATCGTCCTTGAAGGCCCCCCTTTCTTAAGTGGTGGAGATTCTGACCTTGGAATCCCCGGCTCTTCCTGAAACCTAGTGAATAGTGGCAGTGCTAGTGCTACTGGTAATCTTGACACCCCTCTGATCGACGTCTCAGTCGAAGTCTTGACAGGACGTCAGTGCAGATTGCGAGTTTTTTAAGAAAATTGTCCAAAGGTCGCGGCTAGGCTGTGCAAAAAAGCCTGGGCTAAAGTGATTTTTCAGTGGGAAAACCTGGAGTAAGGTCGGTGGCAGCGCTGTCAAAAAATTAAATTGAGCGGGACTAGTCGATCTCTTGAAAACGACAAAGCGCCATTTTTCCACTTAAGGCGTAACTTTTTTCTTGTTCAGCCTGTCTATGATGCTGGGAATTATACCCCAAGGTGCAGCGCTCGTTCTGATGATCAAAATAAACGCAATCCTCGCAAGCCCAAGGCAATTTAAAACGATTGTAGTCCTTAGGATGGATGGCATCTTTCTTAATCGAAGGAGTCTGCCGCTTTGGCGTCCTCATTCTAGAATATTTTATCGTTGGCAAAGTTGACATTGTGGCGTTGGATAACATGTTTATAAGACGTGAGGAAGCCCAATGAATGACATCGATAAAATGACACGAAAAAGCCAGGAAGCGATGCAGGCGGCGGCTCAGATCGCTGAAAAAGAGTCCAACCCCGCCGTCGAGCCTGAGCACCTTCTGGCTGGCTTGGTCGGACAGATCGAGGGGATCGTCCCGCGAATTTTAGAACGCCTTCAGGTCTCGGGGCGGTTTTCAGAAGATATTCAAAGTCGAATTCAAAAACTTCCAAAAGTCTCGGGGCAAAGCCAAAAGCTGTTGCCGTCAAGCCGCTTAACCAAGGTTTTTTCAGGGGCTGAAAAAGAAATGAGCGAATTTGGCGATTCTTTTATTTCCACCGAGCATTTTTTCCTGGCCCTGTTAAAAATGAAAGATGCAGACCTAGAGGCCTTGTTTAAAAAGTATAATTTACGCTTTGAAAATGCCCTGCTTCAATTAAAAGAGATGCGAGGAAATCAAAAAGTGACAGACGATGATCCTGAAAATAAGTACGAAGTGCTTAAAAAATATGGGCGCGATTTGACGGAACTGGCCGCTGAAGGAAAATTAGATCCTGTGGTGGGTCGAGACGAAGAAATCCGCCGCGTGATCCAGGTGCTTTCCCGAAGAACAAAAAACAATCCCGTTTTAATCGGCGAACCCGGTGTTGGAAAAACAGCGATTGCCGAAGGTTTGGCCCTCCGGATCGTCAAAAAAGATGTGCCTGAAAGTTTGAATGGAAAAAAATTGATGTCTTTGGATTTAGGATCTTTGATTGCTGGGGCTAAGTACCGGGGCGAATTCGAAGATCGTTTAAAAGCAGTGATCAAAGAAGTCACCGGCAGCAATGGTAAAATTATTCTTTTTATCGACGAAATGCACACGCTTGTGGGCGCCGGAAAAGCAGAAGGCTCGATGGATGCGGGTCAGCTGCTGAAGCCGGCCTTAGCCCGCGGCGAGCTTCGCTGCATTGGTGCGACGACTTTAGATGAATACCGAAAAAACATTGAAAAAGATGCGGCCCTTGAGCGGCGCTTTCAAACAGTTTTGGTCGATGAGCCCAATGTCGAAGATGCCATTACAATTCTTCGCGGTTTAAAAGAGAAATACGAACTTCATCATGGCGTGCGTATCACTGATGCAGCCATTGTCGCGGCCGTCAAATTATCACATCGATATATCACTTCAAGATTTTTACCCGACAAAGCCATCGATTTAATGGATGAAGCCGCCAGTAAAATGAGTATTGAAATTGGCAGTGTGCCCCAAGTGATCGATGAAATTGATCGTAAGCTGATGCAGCTTCGCATTGAAAAGGAAGCTTTGAAAAAAGAAAAAGACGAAACTTCCCGGGACCGCATTGTCGTTTTAGAAAAAGAAATCAAAGAGCAAACTTCTAAAAATCAGCAACTGCGGGAAAAGTGGGAGTTTGAAAAGGGCGGCATCGAACAGCTTAAAAAAGTTCAAGAGGACTTAGAAAATTGCAAAATTGAAATTGATAAAGCTGAACGAGCAGGGGATTTAGGCAAAGCCGCTGAACTCAAATATGGTCGTTTACCTGAATTAGAAAAGAAAATGAAAACCTACAGCGAAAAAATAAAAACGGCCGGCGCCACTGAAGACAGACTTTTGCGTGAAGAAGTCGGTCCCGAAGATGTGGCGGAAGTGGTCGCAAAATGGACCGGCATCCCGGTGACGAAAATGCTAGAAAGTGAAACCGCTAAACTTTTAAATATGGAAAAACAGCTGGGCGAGCGAGTCGTCGGCCAAGACCATGCTTTAAAAATTGTCGCTGATGCCATTCGCCGGGCGCGGGCCGAGATCTCAGACCCGAATCGACCCACAGGTTCATTTATTTTTCTGGGACCAACGGGAGTGGGGAAGACCGAAACGGTCAAAGCCTTGGCAGAATATTTATTTGATGATGAACATGCCATCGTTCGTATCGATATGAGCGAGTATATGGAAAAGCATTCGGTTTCAAGACTGGTGGGCGCGCCTCCGGGCTATGTTGG
>JAYWEU010000105.1:0-5442 GCA_043779385.1 Pseudobdellovibrionaceae bacterium | reverse complement strand
TGGATTTAATTCGTTATCAAAAATTTCAATAAGCTTCGCTGTCATTCGAACGCGGACCTCGCGGCCCACATTCTGATACGGAACAGAATAAAATTTCTTCAACACCTGCACATGACAATCAGCATGAACTTTTGGCGTTTTCCATTCTGATGGTTCCCAGTTATTTGATGGACATGATTTCAGTAAATGCTTTTCACCTTCAAAACGATCCAATCTGCTAACACCCCAGTCTTTCATCACAGATTGATTCAGTCGCTTTAGGTATTCAGCAAATGCAACATTCAGCTCAGCCAATGAATAAAATGTTTTCCCTCTGACTTCTTGGTAAAATTGTCTCTGAATCACGCCGATGCTGCATTCGTTTCCTCCCTTGTCCTTCGGTCGATAGGGTCTTGCCGGTATAACTGCAAAGCCCCAGTGATTTGAAAAATCAATAAAGGCTGGATTCACATCCGGATCATACCAATGAGCTTGATCGACCACCGCTTTTTGATTGTCGACAGTCACATACGGCGTGACACCACCAAAATATCTAAAAGCATTTTCTATCGAACGCATCAGATCGTCGCGCTTTTGTGTTAACGTAAATTCACCAAAAGTCATCGAACTCATTGCCATCACACCACACATCAATGAAGTTTTTGTGATCTCGCCAGTGTTGCGGTCAACAATGTCGATACCTTCGGTGTAATCGAAAAAACATTTTTCTCCAGGTTTATGAACGAGTCTCATTGTAACCGTCGGATGGTTTGGATATTTTTTGTGATATTCACGCCAGAACTGAACGTAGCTGATTTTTCCTTCAGCATTTTCTTTGGCCAAGATATTCATCTGAACACCACGACTGACTTCAAGTCGAACTTTTTCCCAGTCAATTGCTTTGGCCCAATCAGGAGCTGTACTTCCTGGATTTGCAATCTCACCGCGCTCTAAAACCCGGCGAACGGTATTGCGACCGACCTTCAATAATTTTGCAATTTTGCGGGCCGTATAGCCGCCCGAATGTAGTTCTAAAATTTGTTTTTGCATCGCAATCGACACCTTTATAACCGTCACTTCCACCTCCGGAAATGACGGCATCAAATAGTTCAGGTTGTGTCGCTGACGCTTTAAATCAAACCCCTCAGATCAAATATAAGTGGATCCGTTGGATGAAATTAGGTGGCTCCGATCAATGAAATCGGGTGGATCCGTTCTATGAAATTGACTGGCTCCGTTCGATGAAATCGGCCAACCTTCACTCGTATGATGACCGGTGGTGATTTTAAGGGCCGCCCGCTTTATTCGAATGAGCGAGGCGCTTCAAAAAGATCACGAAAGTGATTTTTATTTTGTGGGAAGCCTAAAAAGCAAAAAGCCCGAATCAACTTCGAGCTCTTTGCTGGTTTTTTAGTTTCTAGGAATCAAGTGCTATTTGACCAGGGATTTAACCGGCACTATCGACGTATGGGAAATTTCAGCTTTAGAAACTTCGCAGTTTGGCGGAACTGAAGTTTTAATAAGGCCTAAATATCTTTTTCCGCCCTGGCATTTGAAAGAAAATCCTGCTGAGATAGTATTGCCATCAGCGGAAACATCCAGTTCTTTTTCTGACCAAAATAAATCTTGATATTTACTGGCACATTTTTCTTTAGCGGCATTTATAATTTGTACCCGCAATTTCTCGTTACATTCTTCTGTGGTTGCATCTGGAAATTTCAATTTTTTAGAAATTTTACTAGCAATATCAACAGCTTCTTCTTTTGAATAATTGGCCCCAATACTAATTATGCCACTCGTAATAGTGGCCTTGACGATAGGCGACGAAATAACTTCTTTATCTAAGATAATATCTAATTTTTTTCCTTTAAGTTTTTCAGTTTGATCTGCAAATTCTTTAGTCGATTTTGGGTTGAGTCGAAAAGAAACATCCCAACCACCATCGGCTTTTTCAGTCGGATTTACTTCTGAAATGTCTTTTGTCGAAACTATCACCTTATGTCCATCTTTAATTTCAACTTCTAAAGCGAGTCCAGATACGGAAAACAAAAAGAGTAGAGCTAAAATCATTTTTTTCATAAATTCTCCTCAGTAAAAAAAATATAATTTAAATTTGAAATTCTTCTTTGTGGGATAATGAACCTTCATTAGTTGATCCAAAAATAGTGATCTGAAGGAATTTGGCCACGCTCGCATTTTTCGCGCTCCGTGCCGTCTAAGGATTCAATACAAGACTTTCTTTCAGCAAGATGCTGGCACCAGCCGTAATCGGTTTTAAAGGAATTCAGCGCCATAAAGCAAGATGATTTTTCTTTGTAGACAGAGCACAGGCCCTGTCGTTTTTTATCTCGTAGGGCCATAAAGCAAGAGGAACCTTCCCTGCAGGCTTGGCAAAGCTCGCGCTTTTCTCCTTCATAGTTTGTAAAGCAATTTTCTTTTGAGTTTTTAAAATCGCTGCATTTCGATCTATTTCCGTCCGGCCATGAGGTGCCATTGCCGACAACGACATACACAGGATTATTGGCGGGCTCATCTTTTTTTAAAGATAATCCCTTTATGTATCCTTTTTGGTAGGCCTCATTAAAAGATTTCCGTAAAGCCTCAGGGCAGGCAGAGCCGGACGATTCTGGAAGTGGACCTCCTTGTTGTCCTTGGTTGAAGCCTCTTGCAAAAGCAGCGTCGACATCACAAGCAGGTTGGCTGAATTCCCCAGGGACTGCACAGCCCAAAATTAAACTTAAAAAGGAGACCATCAAATAAAACGAGACAAAAAGGTTTTTCCGATCATAAGCCATGGTCCAAGCCTCCAGTTAAAGAATTGTGATTATATTTGTAAAGTGACGATCATCAACCGAATTTGGCTTGCGATACGGAATTTAGCCCACCCCATTAAAATGACAGGCTTTAAAAGACGTGACCGACTTCATCTAAAAAATTCGGTTTGAAGACTTTGAAGTAGGGTGAACCCAGCTTGAGGAGTTTAGAACTGCCTGCCTTGGCTGGGTTTCCCTATCTGCCTAATAGGATTTGATCTTTAAATTGCCAGATCCAGTCATCATTGAAACCAAAAATGAAGCACTAGGGTTATCTCCAAATTCATTACTCACTTGACCACGGCCTGCATGAAAGTTCGTTTTGACATAAGAGCCTTTTGGGAAAAGGATCGTCGCATCACCGCTACCAGTTTTTAAATCCAGTTCGCCTTTCAATTGGCTAGTTGCAAATTTTCTATCATTCACGCAAGAGACCGAAGGCGGCCACGTCTTTAAGTTGACCTCTTACATTTAGCTTGCGGCGAAAAGTGCCCTCTAGTAAAAATCCAACTTTTACGAGGGTTCTTTGTTCTGCCCTGTTTTCAATATCCGTCCATGCTTCTATTTTTTGAATCTCTGACCTAGCACTAAATATTTCCTTTACCAGAATCTGATGTGCTGTCGTACCGATTCCACGATGACGATAATTCGGATCGGCAATGATGACGCAAATCATAGCGATCCAAGGAGCCTTAGGGTCAACAATATAATCAACAAATCCAATGGGTTTCTGTCCAAAACAAATCAGCCTCAATGATGCAGCATAAATCCCTTTTTTCCAGTGACCCTCAATTTTTTCATACGACTGAGGAATCGGCTGATCATACTTGCCAAACGCAACCTCGCTATTAAACCACTCATGCAGCAGAGCGAGGTTTGATTGTTCCAGATTTTTAAGTGCAACTTTTATTTCCATATTTAATTTATAATGCACGGGTCTGTCCTGTGTACAGATAAGGAATCTCCAAAAGCCAAGCTGCGGGTCACTAAGACGGTATATATTGAAGCCCACCGGATTTTGTTTAAGTCCGCTAGGTTGGGTAGCCCTAAAAGGCGATACTTTTGAACTCAGATCAGGGCCATGCCACGGAAGCCTGTGCTCAAAATGGACAAGAAGCCTCTAATGCCATTAGGTAATTTGATCAAAAATTTGACAGGTAAAAATTTACAATACAAATTATAACAGGCGAAAATTCTTCGACTCTGAGGTAAGTTGTTAAACAAATGTGCGCGAGACAGTTTCAAATTGAAACTGTCTCCAACAATTAAGTATAAGGAGACATATATGTTAAAAATTATTTCTGCAGTAATGATAATAGGTGCAGCTTCGAGTTCCTTTGCCTTTCAATTGAAATGTGATGCTGCTGTTGGTCCACGTACAGGGCGAGAAAGTGTAGATGTCGAAGTGACATACCAAAAAAATCAAGCCTTTATCTATAAAACTATTGGGGACTATACTTTCAATGGAAGTTGCGGTCCTGAAACATGTGACATTTCCATTTCGTCTGAAAAGCTAAAAGGTTTTATTTCGACTAATGGAGCATTTTCTAAATTAAATGATAACGCAATCAGCATCAGTTATTTTAACGATAAAGATGAGGTCATTGAAATTGAATGCGTAAAAGTAAAGTGAAATTTATGTATTTAATTTCAAGAACTTCTTCAAATTAATTTGATCAGTAAAACCCTTGAGAATTCTCAATCTGCGCACCAATAAAGCTCTGTCAGCCAAGACAGGGCTTTTTCTTTTTGATGGCGACGATCATTAAGACTGATTTTTCTAAAAAAAATTAAAAAATAAAATTTATTTAATTTTTTACATAGCAATGCCATTTTAAATAGGGTTCTGTGCTTAACGTTAATGCTTTAGCTGTTTATGAAGGGCTCTGTTCAGTAAACCCTCTCTTGATTTTAAAATAACCGATGTCGGAAGCTGTAAGAATCCATGTCGAAAGCCAGTCGATTCAAGTTCGGCACGCTCAACTTTTGAAAATCAGAGTTTTTAGCTTAACTCATTGACCTTACAAATGAATTTAGACTTTGCGATTGCAAAGGTACTCCGGTGACTGGCCACCCCTATGGGGTCAGTTCGCAAATGCTTACGCTTATTTTTTTAGTTTCCACTTAGTTATTTCCCATCAAACCTACTTAACAACAGGAGATAGCGAGACGATCCAAACAGGGTCCCCATCTTTAGCCCTAACGTTCTGGCTGCTTATGAAGGGTCCGCTTAAGGTTTTCACGGACTCTTCGAACAAAGACCCTTTTAAAAGGGGGTCCGGATCGTCAGATCGTACGCTGTGGCTGTTTATGAGGGGTGTGTTTGATTTTCTCACACGCTCTTCGAACAAGAACCGCTTTAAAAAAAGGGGTTCTGAGCGTTAACGTTAACGCCGTGGCTGTTTATGAAGAGTATGTTTGGTTTTAGAAATTACTTTCGGGTTTTGAAAACTTCGACTTGGTTGAAGAGATCACATTCAAACCCAAGAAAGCCAAATAAAACCTGAAGATTTTCAGCCGCCGCGCTTTTGCTCTGCTCTCGTTGCTAAGCAGCGATGTCTGCATTGCGTTGCCGGTACGTTCAAAAACGGGACGAGTGTTCGAGCCAAGCACACACACACACACACAAACACACACACACACACACACA
>JAYWEU010000104.1:0-14556 GCA_043779385.1 Pseudobdellovibrionaceae bacterium | reverse complement strand
TCGGCCCCGATGGCAAATACCTTCACTATGCGATGACAAGTTCTGATGTGCTAGATACGGCCTTCAGCTTACAAATTCGTGAGGCCGTTGAGGTCCTTTTAAAGTCCCTGGCGCGACTGGAAAAAGCTTTGCGCTCAAAAGTACGCGAACACACTGAAAGCTTATCGGCAGGACGAACGCACGGTATGTTTGCTGAGCCCACCAGTTTTGGATTAAAATTAGCGGGCTTTTATGCCGAGCTGATCCGCAATGAAAAACGCATTATCGCAGCCCGCGATCAAATGCTGATTTGTAAACTGAGCGGAGCTGTCGGAACCTACTCGGCACAGCCGCCCATTGTTGAAGCTAAAGTCGCCCGAAAACTTGGCTTAAAATCAGAAACGATTGCAACTCAAGTGGTGCCCAGAGATCGCCACACCGAAATGATTTGGAGCTTAGCTATGCTTGGGGCTGGACTGGAACGTTTAGCTGTTGAACTTCGGCATTTACAACGAAGTGAAGTGGGCGAAGTGACAGAAGGTTTTAGTCGCGGACAAAAAGGATCTTCGGCCATGCCCCATAAAAAAAATCCGATCAGCGCCGAAAATATCACGGGCTTATCAAGACTGTTGCGTGGTTATTTGGTGTCGAGCTTTGAAAATATCGCATTATGGCATGAGCGAGATATCAGTCATTCTTCTGTCGAGCGTGTGATTTTTCCAGACGCGTTTATTGTCGCAGACTATGCGGTTCATCGAATGGCGCAAGTGATGGAATCTTTGGACGTCAATAAAAAGAAAATGCTAGAAAATATTGAATTATCTCAAGGGCAGTTATTTAGCTCCCATGTTCTGCTGACCTTAGTGAAAAAAGGTCTTAGCCGAGAAGAAGCCTATTTTCATGTGCAAAGGATTTGTCACTCTTTGGGGCGCGGGGATCATTTGAAAAAGAAACTGATGGAAGATAAAGAATTAAAAGCTTATCTGAAGCCCAAGGAGATTGAAGAAATTTTTCAGGCCAAACGCTATAAAAAAAGCATGAAGCCCTTAGTTAATCGAGCCTTGGATGGAAAGGATTTAGTATGACCCTCTTGTATGAAGGAAAGGCTAAAAAAGTTTTTGAATGGGATGCAACGTCGTATCTGTTAGAGTTTAAAGACAGTCTGACGGCATTTAATGCTTTAAAAAAGGGATCTTTCGAAGACAAGGGACGCATCAACCGTGATATCGCGGCGCTGATCTTTGAATATTTTTTGAAAAACTCAATTAAAAGCCATTACAAAGGAAAGCATGGCGAAACCGGAATGCTTGTCGATAAAGTAAAAATCATCCCTTTGGAAGTTGTGGTTCGAAATATTTTAGCTGGCTCGACGGCCAAAAAGTTAGGAATTGCCGAAGGATTAGTTTTAAAAAAGCCCTTGGTCGAATTTTATTTTAAAAATGATGAGTTGCAAGATCCCTTTATGTCCGATGATCAGATTCTAATGATGCAGATCTTAAATGAAAAAGAAATCGCCGAAGTGAAATTCGCCGCCCTTCAAGTGAATGCGGCTTTGACAGCTTTATTTGCAAAAACCGGCATCAAGCTTGTCGATTTTAAGATCGAATTTGGAAAAAACGAAAAATCAGAAATTCTGCTGGCCGATGAGATCACGCCCGATTGCTGTCGTCTTTGGGATGAAAAATCCAATGAAAAAATGGATAAAGATCGCTTTCGCAGGGATTTAGGAAATATTCGTGAAAGTTATGAAGAAGTTTTAAAACGTCTGCAAAACGCTATCTAGGGGGGGCTTTGTGAAATTTGGAATTAAAATAAAAATGCGGCCTGTGATTCTGGACACCCAAGGCCGCGCCGTCGAAGAGACCCTGCAGCGGCAAGGTTTTGAATTGCAAAGTTGTAAAATTGGTAAATACATCGAAATTGAAGTGCCTGAGACCGATGAGAAAACGGCCTTAGAGAAAGTAAAAAAAATGACAGAATTTGTCCTTTTTAATCCGTTGCTTGAAACTTTTGAAATTGAAAGATTAAAAGCGCTATGAAGATCGGTATCACTCGGTTCCCTGGGACCAATTGCGATTACGATGTTTTTGAAATGGTGAAGGAGTTAGGCCATACGCCGATCTGGTTATGGTTTGAAGAAAAATTTTCTGTCGATCTTGTTGATGCTGTGATTATACCAGGCGGTTTCAGTTACGGAGATTATTTGCGATGCGGGGCTTTGGCCGCCCAATCGACCGCCATGAGCAGCGTTAAGGACTTAGCAAAAGCCGGAAAACCAGTCTTAGGAATTTGTAATGGCTTTCAAATTTTATGCGAAGCAGGACTTTTGCCTGGCGTTTTAACAAGAAATGAAAATCAAAAATTTATTGATCGTTGGGTTGAGCTTGAAGTGAAAAATCCAAACTCTTTTTTTGGAAAAAAATTATCCAGCGGTCAAAAATTGAAACTTCCGATCGCGCACGGCGAAGGCCGACTTTTTATCCCTGACCAACAGCTGGCAAAATTAAAATCCTCTCAAGTTTGGCTGACTTACTGTGATAACCCGAATGGATCGATGAACGATATTGCAGGGATTAGCAATGAAGTGGGGAATGTTGTAGGTCTGATGCCGCATCCTGAACGGGCCTTGCAAGCCTGGATGGGTGGCACGGAAGGGCGGGCTTTTCTATGACTTTAGATCCTCAAACTTTAAAGAATTTAAAAACTTATCGATTGAATGAAAGCGAATACGCTTTGATCGAAAAAACTTTGGGTCGGGCGCCGCGCGGAGTGGAATGGGCGGTTTTTTCGGCCCTGTGGAGCGAACACTGCAGTTATAAATCATCGCGAAAACATTTAAAAAAATTTAAGCACAATCACGCCCGAGTCCTTGAATCTGAAGGTGAAAACGCCGGCGTCGTCGATTTAGGCCACGGCGAGCGCATTGCTTTTAAAATGGAAAGCCATAATCACCCTAGCTTTATTGAGCCCTACCAAGGCGCCGCCACGGGTGTGGGTGGAATTCTACGAGATATCTTTACCATGGGCGCAAGGCCTATTGCGCTGGCGGATTACCTTTGCTTCGGCGAACCTTCTGCGGACCGAATGGGATTTTTACAAAAAGAAGTCGTGCATGGAATTTCAGGTTATGGAAATTGCGTCGGCGTGCCGACGGTTTCGGGTCAAACTGAATATGATCCTAGTTATAACAAAAATATTCTGGTCAATGCCATGGCTGTCGGACTTTTTAGAAAAGGCGATCCTATGGCTCTTTCAAAGGCAAAAGGTCCAGGCAATTGGGTTGTCTACGTCGGCGCTAAAACCGGCAAAGATGGGGTGCATGGCGCCAGTATGGCCAGTGAATCCTTCGGAGAAAATTCAGAAGCTAAAAAACCCAATGTTCAAATTGGCGATCCCTTTTTTGAAAAGCTTTTAATTGAATCCTGCCTTGAAGTTTTAGCTCAGAATTTAGTCGCAAGTATGCAAGATATGGGCGCCGCAGGGTTGACCAGTTCCAGTTTTGAAATGGCTGCCAAGGGTGGAACAGGGATGCGCATGCACTTGGATCAAGTGCCGCTCAGGGATTCCAGCATGTCGCCCGAAGAGATCCTGCTTTCTGAAAGCCAAGAGCGCATGCTGCTTGTTTGTGAACCTAAGAATTTTGAAAAAATTAAAACAGTTTTTTATCGCTGGGGATTAGAAGCGACAGTCATTGGTGAAGTTCTGAAAGAATCAAAGGTCCAGTTGCTTTGGAAGAATGAAGTGCTGACCGAAATGGATCCGCAATGGTTGACGGAAGAAGCGCCTATTTACGATCGACCTTATTCACCGTGGGCGCCGCATGCAAAAAAAGAAACAGAATGGATGCCGGAAGTTTCACCCGCTCAACTTGAAACCTATCTGACTCAATTTTTAAGCAAAGAAAAAGCCGGCAGTCGAGAATGGATTTATCAGCAGTATGACCAAAGAGTGGGCCTTCGAACGGCCCGCGATGCCAGACAATCCGTCGCTTTTTTAAGACTGCCAGATTCAGGCCGTGGACTTGCGATCACTGTCGGTTGTCGTCCCGCACTGATGCGCATGGACGCACAGCTTGGCGCTTACGATGCGATTATTTATCCAACTTTACAAATGGCAGCCAAAGGCGCACACGCATTGGCCGTCAGTGATTGTCTGAATTTTGGAAATCCTGAAAAGAAAAATATCATGACTGAATTTGTGACTTCGGTCGAGGCCCTGGCAGAAGCTGCCAAGATTTTTGATGCGCCGGTCATCAGTGGGAATGTCAGTTTTTATAATGAAACCATGGGGCAAAATATCACCTCAACGCCGGCAACGGGTCTGATTGGTTTAAAACCTGATGTAAATAATATTCCCTATGACGAATTTGTTAATGAACAGGATCATGTGTTTATTTTAAGTGCGGTTCATGTCGAAGCTTTTTTCTGGGGCGCAGAAATGTTAATACAAGCTGCTGCCTTTAAGGGCGAACTCGATTTAGGAAAAATTCGCGAATTTCAACGGCTGCTCATTAAATTGGTAGAAAGTGAAATCATTAAAACTTCAAGGGTTGTCGGGCAAGGCGGATTACTAAGATCTTTAGCATTAATGTCGCGATTTGTAGGATTCGAAGGCGATGAAAAGTTTTTTGCAAATATCCAGACCAAGGACTTATTAAAAGAAAATTTGTACGAAGTGGTTTTAGCGGTGGCACCTAGTGATGTTGAAAAATTAAGAACACTGATCAGCCAAGATTTTTTATTAAAAGCCATCGGTCAGGTTAAAAAAGGATCGTTTAATTTAGGCGCGCATTTAAAAAGTTCGCCACAAAAGATTTTTGAAACGTATGGCGAGACCGAAAAAAGATAAGGACAAATATGAAATCTTGGCGTGAAGAGTGCGGCGTTTTTGGCATCTGGAACTTTCCAGAAGCCGCGCGCATGACTTATCTGGGTTTATTTGCGATGCAACATCGGGGACAAGAATCGGCGGGAATCGTGACGCTTAAAAAAGGCGATCATATAATTCACAAAGGTCTGGGGTTAGTTGGTGATGTCTTCAAAGAGTCAGATCTTCTTCGCTTGGAAGGCTCTGCCTCCATAGGACATGTCAGGTATTCGACCACGGGACAGAATTTATTAACTAATGCTCAGCCTCTGACGGCGACTCTTTTAAATGGACCGCTGGCGATTGCTCACAATGGGAATATCGTCAATAATGATGACTTACGCCATGAACTTAAAGCCAAGGGTTCGATTTTTAGTGGCACTAATGACACGGAAATTGTTTTACATTTATTATCCAGGCATCCGTCGAACGACTTGGTCGAGGCCTTAAAAGACAGCTTAAAGAAAATCGTCGGAGCCTTCAGTTTAGTTCTTCTTTCCCATGATCGTATGGTGGCTGTGCGTGATCCGCAAGGCTTTCGGCCATTAGTGCTTGGTAAAAAAGCCAATGCCGATGGCACCTGGTCCCGAGTGGTGGCGTCTGAATCCTGTGCTTTTGATTTGATTGAAGCCGAGTTTGATCGGGAAGTTGAGCCCGGTGAAATTTTTTGGGTGGATGAAAAGGGTGAGCACTCTGTTCGTTACAGCGACAAAGTGGCGACAGCTCATTGCGTATTTGAGCACGTTTACTTTGCAAGACCTGACAGTGTCGTCTTTGGACAAAGTGTTTACGAGGCCCGTAAAAGCTTCGGCCAACAACTAGCCAAAGAGACAGCGATTGATGCCGATTTGATCATTCCGGTTCCTGACAGCGGTCTGCCGGCGGCACTTGGTTATTCGAAAGAAAGTAAAATTCCTTTTGAGCTTGGAATCATTCGAAACCACTACGTGGGTCGAACTTTTATTCAACCTACTCAAAGTATCAGGGACTTCGGAGTTAAAATTAAACTCAATCCTCAGTCGGCGGTGTTAAAAGGCCAAAGAGTGGTTGTGATCGATGACTCTTTGGTGCGAGGCACGACCAGTAAGAAAATCATCAATCTGATCAGGGCTGCGGGAGCCAAAGAAGTGCATATGCGGATTGCAGCACCTCCGACAGTGAATCCTTGTTACTACGGTGTGGATACACCCAAAAAATCTGCTTTAATTGCTGCGCAGCAAAGTCAAAATGACATTTGTCGTTTCATCGGCGCCGATTCTTTGGGATACTTGTCGATTGAAGGACTATTTCAAGCTTTGGGCCAGTCTCCGAACAAATTTTGTGCGGCCTGCTTTGGCGCTAAATATCCAACTCCACTTTTTGGTTTGGACCGCGATTGATCTAAAGTCCCTTCAAAGTGCAGGGATGGTAAAATGCAAAATTGGCGGGCTCTCCAAGATGGAGACATTGTTGATATTATAGCACCGGGCTGGTCGACGACGCCGGAAGTCCTCAAATCTAGTTTGGAATTTTTAGAGTCCTGGAATTTAAAACCGCGCTTGCCAAAAAATTTATTCAAAAAAAACCTGATCACCTCAAATACGGATGAGGCCCGATGGTCGCATTTGTACGCTGCGGTGACAGCAAAAGATTCTAAAGTGATTTGGTGTTTACGGGGCGGTTACGGGTCGGTCAGGCTTATTCCGAACCTGGCAAAATTGAAAAAGCCATCGCGGGCCAAGCTTTTGATTGGCATTAGCGACATCACGTCGCTGCACAGTTTTTTTAATCATCATTGGCAGTGGCCCAGTTTGCATGGCGCTTTACTGGACAGAATCGGGCAAGAAGGCAAAGTCGCCCCCAACATTCAAAAAGAGATGAAACAGATTTTGTGGGGCCAAAAAAAAGAAGTTATTTTTAAAAAATTAAAACCAATGAACACAGCGGCAGAAAAAGTTCACAGAATCAAAGCGTCTGTGGTGGGTGGAAACTTAGCCACTTTGCAGCCCACTTTGGGCACACCTTACGAATTTGACTTAAAAAATAAATTTTTATTTTTAGAAGATATCGGCGAGCGAGGCTACAAATTAGATCGCATGCTCGTTCACTTTCAACAGGCTGGTAAATTAAAGAACTGCAAAGGAATTCTTTTGGGTCACTTTACGGGCGGCGATGAACCCCAGGGTGGAAATTGGGTTAAAAAAGCTTTAGTTCATTGGGCCAATGAATCAAAGGTCCCTGTTTTTTCTGGTATGGAATCAGGCCATGATGTGAATTTGCGACCTGTGCCTTTTTTAACAGAAGCGACATTAATCAATTCTTCGGGTTGCGAAATTTCAATTCAAACGGGAGTCCTTTAAATGATCAGAACCTCGACTCTAGAAAAAAGTTTAGCCGCCCAAATTGAACCTCGTCTTCGTGATGTAACCCCCGGTGTTCAAGTCCGGGCTTATCAGGGTGGGAAGCTTGTTTGCGATATCAGTGTTGGCGAAACCTATCCATACTATGATTTAGCCAGCGTCACTAAAATTATTTTCTCGGTGCAGGCAATGACCGTCGCCTTTGAAGAAAAAAAATGGGACTTAGATACGAAGCTCAGTTCTGTTTTGCCGTGGTTTCCCTCTAAAAAAACGAGGGTTCAAGATTTGCTGACCCATTCATCGGGACTGCCTTGGTGGGTGCCTTTTTATAAAGATATTAAAAGTGAAGCGCCTGTTCCAGAACGTTGGAAGCAGCTACAAAGCATGATTGGGGCGCAAGAGATCGAGATCAAAGACGTCAGCACCTATTCTGATGTTGGCATCTTAACTTTGGCTTTTGTGATGGAAGAACTTTATCAAAAACCTTTGTCTGAAATTTGGGGCGATATCAATGAAAAGTTCTACAGCGGAACAACTTTAAACTTTCATCCTGACAATATCACTGCCTACCGAAAAAATCTTTATGCGCCAACGGAAGAGTGTCCGTGGCGGCGCCGTGTCCTTCAAGGCGAAGTCCACGATGAAAATGCTTTTGCCTTGGGAGGCATTTCCTCGCACGCCGGCCTGTTTGGCAGTATCGATGATATGGGTTGGTTTTTACTTCACCTTCGATCCCAGATTCAAGGGGTTGCGAGATCTATTATTCGTCAGAAAACGGCGGTCTTTTTTTCTCAGCGGGCGCGACCGGTTGGCAAAGGGGATTGGGCCTTGGGTTATATGATGCCAACACCCGGTTCGGCCAGTTGCGGAGTTTATTTTTCTTTGAATTCAATTGGGCATACGGGCTTTACTGGAACTTCTGCATGGTACGATCCGAAGATGGATTTAGCGGTGGCGATCTTAAGTAATCGAGTGGCGTATGGTCGTGAAAATAAGGCCTTCGCACCGCTTCGGTCGGACATTCATAATTGGCTGGTCGAGGGTTTAAAGAAAGCTTCTTACTAAAGGAAATCAAATGGAATTAAAATCAGGGTCGCATGTGCATTTGATGGGAATTTGTGGGACGGCCATGGCAAGTCTTGCAGGTCTTTTAAAAGATCAGGGTTATAAAGTCACCGGCAGTGATGCCAATCCTTATCCACCGATGTCGACGCAAATCGAAAGCATGGGAATTAAAATTTTAAAAGGCTATGCGGCCGCCAACTTAAATCCCAAGCCTGATTTTGTGATCGTCGGAAATGTCATTAGCGCTAGTAACGCCGAAGCCCAAGAGCTGATGCGCCTAGGAATTCCCTTTACTTCGCTTCCCAAGGCATTGGGATCGCAAGTCATTCAAGACCGAGAATCCATTGTCATGTCGGGAACTCATGGAAAAACAACCACAACATCAATGATGGCCTGGGTGGCCCAGACCTGCGGCCATAAGCCTGGTTTTTTAATTGGTGGGATTCCAAAAAACTTTTCACAAAGTTTTAAAAACCCCGAAGGTAAGTATTTTGTGATCGAAGGGGATGAATACGACACTGCTTTTTTTGATAAAGTTCCCAAGTTTATTCATTACAAACCACGACATGTGATTTTAACCAGTATCGAATTTGATCATGCTGATATTTACAAAGATTTAGAGGATGTTAAAAAAGCCTTTCAAACTTTATTAAATATGATTCCTAGCAACGGGTCGCTGGTCTATTGGGCGCAGGATCCACATATTCCAGCCATGACAAAAACTTGCAAAGCAAGTGTTCAGCTTAGTTACGGACTGAAAGAGGCCGATGTCGTCGCCAAAGTTTTAAAAATCAGCGATCACGGAACGGTCTTTGAAGTTTCTTATAAAAAAGAAAACTTAGGAGCGTTTGAATTTCCAATGACCGGGGATTACAATGTTTTAAATGCAATGGCGGTCATTGCTATGGCTGTCAATTTGGGTTGGAATTTAGTCAACGTGAAAGCCGCCTTAAAAACTTTTGACGGTGTTAAAAGACGACAAGAGGTTCTAGGCGAGCCCAAAGGAATCCTTGTCATCGAAGATTTTGCCCATCACCCAACAGCCGTTCGAGAAACCATCAAAGGCATTCAAAATAAATACAAGGGCCGAAAAGTATTTTCAGTTTTTGAGCCAAGATCGGCCACCTCAAGACGCAAAGTTTTTCAAAAAGATTATGTTGAAGCTTTTATGACCTCAGACGAAGTCATAATTGCAAAAGCCTTTGATCAATCTAAGATTGATGAAGGCGATCGCTTTTCGACTGATGAATTGGTGGCTGATCTTGAAAAAAATGGCCGCAAGGCCTTTTGCTTAGAATCGGCGGATGTGATTGTCGGGCACCTAAAGAGCAGGGCTTCAAGAGGCGATCTGATTCTGATTATGAGTAACGGTGGCTTTGATGGAATTTATGGGAAGCTATTAAAGGCGCTGGGTTAATCAGCGCCGCTGTTTAAATTTACCGAGGAATAACCTTTAAATATTCAACGAAACTTTTAAAGGGAAGGTAAGTGTTCATGGCGTGGAAGTAGTTCAGAACAAAGGGATCTTTTCTTAACTGAGTGATCTCTTTTAAGACGTTAGGATCAACCTCACTCAAATTTTCTGAATCAGTTTGTTGGATAAGTCTTGTTGATCGTTCTTTAAAGCCGACACCGGATTTTTTGGAAGTGATCTCAACAACACAAACAGGTTTAGAATTTTTAATTCCAGTAGGTAAAACCTTCTTTGAAACTTCTAAAGAAAAAACATCATCAGCTAAAAGCTCGTCTTCAATACTTTTTAAGCTAGCTTGTAATCCAGATGTCAGTTCTAGGCATTTTCTATCAAACTCAGCACCGGTTTTCTCGGTCAGTTTAATTTCGGTCTCGATAGTGACCTTGCCGCCAGTTCGGTCAATCCGAATATCATTAATATAATGACTGACAACAAGAGCTGGAGTAGATGCCACGACTTCCTGGGCTTGGGCTGCCATTGCGATCAAAAAAAGTATGCTTAACGGGGTCATAAATTTCATATCTTCTCCAAAGGATTAAGGGTTTTTATTTTTCACAAGCAAATGGGAGAAAGCCTGTCACAAAAGAGCCCATTTCATTTCCTGCTTGATTTCGAGCTTCGATGACAACCGCGCCGCCCATGTGCGTGAATTTGCCAATCTCTGAATTATTTAAAAAGTTTTCTGTTCCTTGGATTAAATATTCTGCTGTATTTATACCCGGTGTCTGCTCCGTCAAGTCGGGCCGAACAGTCAATTCCTCAATCGTAGCGACTTCATCGTCCAGCTGAATTTTACGGCCACTTTCAGTTTGAGTCGTTTTAGCAACCAGTTTGTCGACCTCTTTTATAATTTGATAAGTGGTCGGTATTACTCGGGTGTGGTCCGGAATTTTAATCGTATAAGTGCAGGTCTTTACGACCTCGCCCGCGAAGGCCGTTGAGGTTAAAATTGTAGAAAAAGTTACCAATAGACCCAAAAGTGTCGTCATTTTTTTCATAACGTCGTCCTCGATCGATTTGGTTTTGCAAGTTTATCGTTCAAGGAATGAAGGAGCAAGATAGAGGCTGACTCAAAAGAGGCAAGGCTTTATTTTTCGTATTTTTCGGCTTCAACCAAGGCATTGTATAAATTCACCTGTGCTCCGGAAAAAAGTTTTGCTCTCAGCTTTTTTGTGGGCACAGATGATTTTATTAAAATAGATTTAAGTTCTTTATAATTTAGATCCTTGAACTTTGACCATACTTCTGCAGCAATTCCAGTGACGACGGGGGTGGCAATAGAAGTCCCATAATAAAAACCATACTTATTGTTAGGAAGCGTCGTAAAGATGTCAACGCCAGGGGCTGCGACATCAATATCTTTGGGTCCATAATTAGCAAAGGAGGCCAGCTCACCATTTTGGTTGATAGCTGTTACGACGATCAAATTGTCATTTTTTAAAGAGGCTGGATAAATTGGAAACTGGTCCAAATTGTTTGAAAAATTCCCCGCCGCTGTCACCACTAAGACGCCATATTTTTCAGCGATCAATTCCAAGGTGTCACCCAGCAAAGTGCCGCTGTCTAAGGTTCTTTTTCCAAAGCTGCAATTGATAATTTTAGCCCCATTCTTGGCGGCATAAAGGAGGGCCTCTGCAACGTCTTTGTCTTTTTCATCACCCTCTGAGGGAATGGCTTTAAGGGCCATAATTTTTACGTGAGAGGCAATCCCTGCAATTCCTTTTTTATTATTTTGTTTAGCAGCAATGACACCAGCACTAAGGGTTCCGTGCAGGTGTTGATCAAAAACATCACCGGTGGCTTGCCCCTGTGAATTCCGATTCAATGTATTGATCCCGTAAACGTCATCCACATAACCATTATTGTCGTCATCAATAGCATTGTTTGGAATTTCACCGGAGTTGATCCACATATTATCCTTAAGATCTTCATGACTAAAATCAACGCCGGTATCGATGATGGCAACAATTATTTCCTGAGACGGCTTTTGACCAAAATGATTGTAGGCTTTAAATAAATCGATCCCATTGTACTTGGATTCTCTGTGCATCCAATTTGAAGTGACACCAGGATCATTAAAAGGATTCCCTGAATAAGTTCCAAAGTGCGCTTGAGCAGTAGAAACACTGAGACCGAACAGGATTAAAATCGAATTAATAAGAAACTTAAGCATTTGAAGGTCTTGTACTACAGCGGGAAAGTTCTTTCAATGGGCTCCTGATGTGCTTTTTATGTAAATTGAATCTTCAAATCTGTTATATCGTGGGTTAGCCAGATGCGTTGTTATTGCATCTTTGCCTATCACTAGGTAACAACATAGGACCGTGTCAAACTTAACGCCGCTTATGAAACAGTACTGGGATATCAAATCCTTACATCAAGACAAAATCTTGATGTTTCGAATGGGTGATTTTTACGAGATGTTCTTTGATGATGCGATCAAAGCAGCGCCGCTATTAGGAATTACACTCACCTCTAGAAATAAAAAATCGCAAGATGAAACGCCGATGTGTGGAATGCCTCATCATTCGGTGGCGGGTCCAATCAATAAGCTTCTTGCGCACGGGCTAAAAATTGCGATTTGTGATCAAATCGAGGATCCCAAATTAGCCAAAGGTATCGTTAAGCGGGCTGTGACTCGGGTTCTCACTCCTGGGATGGTTTATGATCCAGAAACTTTAGAGCAAAGCTCGTCCCACTATGTTGCAAGCCTTGATGCCGAATCAGTCAGTTTTATTGATGTCACTACCGGCGAATGTTTTTACTTACGATCATCGTGTCGTGTTCAATTGCTGTCTTTTTTAGAAATTCTGCCGGTCGCCGAAGTTGTGATGGCCGGGTCCAGCGAAGAAAGTTTCAAACCGCTGATCTCCTGCACTTTAAGTCCTTTTGAAACGCCCATTGATTTTTCAAGTCCGCTATTAACTGAATCAGCCCCGGATTCTGCCCGACGGCTTTTGGCTTACGTGCAGTCCGTTAGTTTACCTGATTCAGCCAAAATGCTAAGGCCTTTTGAAGAGCGTCCTTTAAAATCCCGCATGACCTTAAGCCCCACGGTCATCAGGCACCTAGAAATCTTTAGTAATCTAAAAGGTGATCCCAAAGGCAGTTTACTGCACAGTTTGGATCGCACTAAAACACCCGCCGGGGGTCGCAGGCTTCGTGAACATTTGCAGTTCCCCCTTTTAGATGAAAAAGAAATTTCCCAAAGACTTGATGCGGTCGAATGGTGGCGAGGCCAAGTTCCGCAATTAAAAACTTTGCGCGAAGTCTTTTCCCGAATGGGTGATCTTGAACGGCGCCTGATGAAGGTGTCTTATCCGCAAGCAGGGGCCCGCGATCTTTTAAGTTTAATTCAAGGTTTGCAGTCGGCTTTGGAAGCCCTGCAGTTTGATCCGACCGCAGAAGTTCAAGGCGTTGAAATTAAAGCTTTGAATGAAATCACTCAAGCGGTTTTCACCTCCTTAGTGGATGAACCGCCGATCAGTACCAAGCAGGGGGATCTGATCCGTAAAGGAATTTCTCCGCTGCTGGATGAATATATTGAGCTTACGACTGAATCTCATAAACTTTTGCAAGAAATGGAAATGCGGGAAAAAGAAAAAACCGGAATTTCTAGTCTTAAAATTAGATATAATAATGTTTTTGGTTATTATATTGAAATCACAAACACTCATAAAGACAAAGCCCCAGCCCACTATCAGCGCAAGCAAACTCTTTCCACCGCTGAAAGATTTGTCACCGATGAACTGTTAGATTTAGAGCGCCGAGTGATCACCGCTGAAACCAAGCGCTTTGAACTTGAGTTTGAAATTTTTGAAAATCTTCGAAAGAAAACTTTAAACTTAGCGCCTTTGGTTCTAAAAGTGGCCCGCAGATGCAGCTACTTAGACGTTGAAAGTTCTTTAGCTTGGCTGAGCTTAGAACAAAAGTACGTGCGGCCGCAGTTTAATAAATTAAACATCGTGAATTTGGAGTCCTGCCGGCACCCGGTAGTTGAGCAATTTTTAAAGGGTGGCTTCACGGCAAATTCTTTGCACCTTGAAAAACAAGGTTGCTTACTTTTAACCGGTCCCAATATGGCGGGAAAAAGTACGCTGATGCGCCAGATGGCTTTGATTGCCATCATGGCGCAAATGGGATCTTTTGTACCAGCGGCGCAAGCGTCATTGCCTTTATTTGATCAGATTTTTACTCGGATTGGCGCTAGTGATTCATTAACAGAGGGTCTATCTACTTTTATGGTCGAGATGACTGAGACCTCAGAGATGCTTAAATGTGCAACGTCAAAATCTTTGTTAATTCTAGATGAAGTCGGGCGGGGCACTAGCACATTCGATGGGATGGCTTTAGCGCAAGGAATTCTAGAGTATATTTTAAAACAAGTGAAGTGCCTGACTTTGTTTGCCACCCACTACCATGAGCTGACAACACTTGAGAATGATTTTTCGAGCATTCAAAATGCCCATATGGCGGTGTCAGACAAAAATGGAAAAATTGAATTCTTACACACTTTGCAAAAAGGGCCTGCTTTAAAGTCCTATGGTTTGCATGTTGCCGAGCTAGCCGGTGTTCCCGCCGCAGTGATTCAGCGGGCAGAGATTTTATTAAAAGGCCATGAAGTTTCGGCCGCCTCAAAAAAACAACTGTCACTTCTTGAATGGCAAGAGGCAGGTTTGAATTCTAACTCAGAAGTGCAAAAGTGGAAGGATCAGCTGCAGGCCTTTTCTTTAGCCGAAAAGACGCCGCTAGAGGCTCTTAATCAGATCGCCGAATGGCAAAAATCATGTCGCGATCTTTCTTAAATTCAGAAGAAAAAGTCGGTTTTTTTGA
>JAYWEU010000103.1:0-5516 GCA_043779385.1 Pseudobdellovibrionaceae bacterium | reverse complement strand
AATTAACGGAGGCTTACAATGTCTGAAGTTCTTGTTGTAACAAGCAAAGTTAAGAAGTTAATCAAAGAAAAAGGTGGAATGAACACCTCTTCTCAAACGATTGATATCCTAAGTAAAGCCATTGAAAAGCTTTGTTTAAAAGGTGTTGAGAGCGCGAAAGCGGATGGTCGTAAGACGGTGATGGATCGCGATATCGTAATCGATCACATCTAGTTTTTAAATTAACAGAATCAATTTAAATTAAGAATTAACGACGAGGGGAAATCCCTCGTTTTTATTTTAAAGCAGCTTTAAAAGCTCATCCCAGCTGATCACTTTGACTCCCAAAGTCGCGGCTTTATCAATTTTTGAGCCCGGATCATCACCAGCCACCAAATAGTGCAGTTTTGAGGAAACACCGGAAAGAATTTTCCCACCATTTTTTTCGATCAGATCCTTTGCATCATCACGTTTGACAGACAAAGTTCCTGTGATGACAAAGCTTAAACCTGAAAGTTTTCCTTCGGTGGACCGACGTGGAGCTTCAATTTGGACACCCAATTTTTGAAGCGTATGGATTTCGGCAACCAGTCTTTTATTTTGAAACCAGTCCCTCATTGAAAGTGCGACCTTTGGACCAATTTCGGGAACAGCCAGAAGGTCCTCTCCACTGGCTTTTTCTAAGTTTTCAACAGACAGGTAGTGATCTGCTAAAAACTTTGCCGTTTGCTCTCCGACGTAGCGAATCCCTAATGAAAAAATAAACTTAGCCAAAGTTGTCAGCTTACTTTTTTCGATGCTCTCTAAAATATTATCAACCGATTTTTCACCTTGCCGGTCTAAGGACAGCAAAACATCTTTGTTCAAGCGGTAAAGATCAGAAAACTTTTCAACAAGTCCTTCATCAACAAAAGTTTCAATCAGGCGATCACCGACTTTTTCGATATTCATCGCCCGTCGGCCGGCAAAGTGTTTTAAAGATTCTTTTAATACGGCCTTGCAAAAAGGGTTGGGGCAACGAGTGATCACTTCGTCTTCAAGCTTTAAAGTCGCCGTTCCGCAAGCGGGACATTGCGCTGGCATCTTAAAGGCAGCGCTATTTTTAGGCCTTTTTTCTAAAATCACTGACACGACTTCGGGGATCACGTCGCCCGCTCGCTGTAAAATAACGGAATCGCCGATGCGAACATCTTTGCGTTGAATTTCTTCTTGGTTGTGAAGCGTGGCATAGGTAACAATAACGCCACCCACTTTTGTAGGTGTCATCACAGCTCGAGGGGTTAAGGCTCCGGTGCGCCCGACTTGCACTTCAATATCTTGAATCACGGTTTGAGCTTGTTCGGGTTGGAATTTTGCGGCGGTGGCCCAGCGCGGATTTCTTGCAACTAAACCAAGATCATCCTGCAAGCGGAAGCTATTGACCTTGACCACGATGCCATCAATATCAAAGGGCAACGCATGCCGTTTTTTTTCGATCCAGCGATAAAAATCGACGACCCCATCTGGTCCGGTGCTTTTTCGTGTGAACTCTAATGCGACCGGCAGACTCCAATTTGAAAACTGAATTTCTAACTCTTCTTGAGTTGAAAAACTAACTCCGTCAATTTCACCGATTGAATAGGCAAAAAATCGTAAGGACCTTTGCGCTGATATTTTGGAATCTAATTGGCGAATCGTTCCCGCCGCGGCATTTCTGGGATTGGCAAATACGTTTTCACCATTTTCCTGTTGAGCTTCATTCAGCTTAAGGAAATCATTTTTATACATTAAAATTTCGCCGCGAACTTCTAACAAAGCGGGCGGTTTTTTGGCAGTCAGGACTAAGGGAATGGCTTTAACTGTTTTAATATTATGAGTGACATCTTCTCCGACGGCGCCATCGCCGCGGGTCAAGGCTTGCACTAAAATTCCATTTTTATAAATCAGTTCAATGGCCAAGCCATCAAATTTTAGTTCGCAAAAGTATTCGACGTCTTTTTCAGAGCCCAAAACTTTTTTGACTCGGGTATTAAAATCAATCAAATCCTCTGGCGAATAACTGTTGGCCAGCGATAGCATGGGTCGACGGTGGGGAACTTTTTTAAATACATCTAAAGCCTGTCCACCCACACGCTGAGACGGCGAATCTGACCGATCCAACTCGGGATGATCGGCCTCAAGGGTCATAAGATCTGCCATCAGCTGATCATATTGGAAGTCCGTCATTTTCGGGCGATCCAAAACGTAGTAATTATGGTCCTGCTGCCGGATGAGTTCTTTCAAATTTTGGTGTTTTTTTTGTGCCGCGGAAGCCATGCCGACAAACTAGCACCACCTGAAGCTTGCCTTCAATAGTGCAGGGCTTCATTTTGTCTGGATTGACTGACTTTATTGAACCTCAGACCCTGATTGAATTAGATTGGTTTTTTAAATGGGAGGCCTTTGTGATTGATCTAAAAACTGTCGAACGAATTGCTCATTTGGCTCGGCTGGAAGTCAGCCCGACTCAGGCGCAAGAATTCAGCGAACAGCTTTCAAAAATTTTAGGCTATTTTGAGCAAATATCAAAGCTGGATACAAAAAATGTACAGCCGCTGGTCACCCCTTCTGAAATTGAAGCTTTCTGGCGCGATGACGAACAGGTGATTAAACACGAATCAGAAGCCATGGTCGCCAATGCACCAGATAAAATCGGCAGCCTCTACAAAGTTCCACCGGTTGTATAAAGGAAATATCAATGGATTTAACAAATGCCTCCATCTCTGAACTCAGCCAAGCTGTTCGCACAAAAAAAATTAGTGCCCTGGAGGTCGCAAAGCACTTTCGTGGACGAATCGAAACTCTGGATAAAAAATTAGGCTCATTTATTTCAACGAATGATTCCTTTGAAAAGGAAGCCAATGCCATTGATCAAAAAATTGCAAAGGGAGAAAACCCGGGGCTTCTAGCCGGAGTTCCCTTTGGAATTAAGGATTTGCTTTGCACCAAGGGACTAAAAACGACAGCCGCTTCAAAGATTTTAGAAAATTTTATTCCGCCTTATGATGCGACGGTTGTTTCCAGATTAAAAAATGCTGGATGTGTAGTTTTAGGAAAAACCAATCTTGATGAATTTGCGATGGGCTCTAGTAATGAAACTTCTCATTATGGAATTGTTCGAAATCCGTGGAATGTGGAATGCATCCCCGGTGGATCCAGTGGTGGCTCGGCGGCTGCTCAGTCTGCCCGTTTGGTTGTTGGAACAATTGGAACTGACACAGGAGGATCCATTCGTCAGCCCGCCAGCTTTTGTGGAGTGGTCGGTGTAAAACCAACTTACGGGCGCGTCAGTCGATATGGAATTATAGCTTATGCTTCAAGTCTTGATCAGGCGGGACCGATGGTTTCCACCGTCGAAGATGCCGCGCTGGTGATGGAAGTTATTTGTGGCAAAGATACCATGGACTCAACCACATCTTCTAAGCCTGTTCCGGCTTTTGCAAAAGAGATCAATAAGAATTTAAAAGGCTACCGCGTAGGCTTGATGAAAGAATACATGACGGACAACCTTCATCCAGATGTCAAAGCGGCCATGGAAAAAGCAGTCACCGATTTAAAAAGCCAAGGGGTTGAGATCGTAGAAATTTCCGTTCCGCTAACGGCCTATGCAATCCCCACTTATTATTTGATTGCCTCCAGCGAAGCTTCGTCAAATTTAGCTCGTTATGACGGTGTCAAATACGGATACCGTGCGGACTTTGCCTCGCTATCAGGGATTGATTTAGATCAGTTTTATTCTAAGACTCGCGGCCAGGGTTTTGGCAAAGAAGTTCAGCGCCGAATTATGATCGGCACCTACTGCCTGTCGTCTGGCTACTTTGATGCTTATTACAATAAAGCCTGTCAGGTTCGCCGAATGATGAAGGATCAATTTATGGAAGCCTTCAAAAAATGCGACGTTATTTTAAGTCCCGTCACAACGGCACCGGCGTTTAAAATTGGCGAAAGAATCTCTGATCCCCTGGCGATGTACTTGAATGATATATTTACAACTTCAACAAATCTTGCGGGCCTTCCAGGTCTGAGCGTGCCCTATTCTTTATCAAAAGATCAGGGCTTACCCATCGGACTGCAAATCACAGCCGCCCACTTTGAAGAGCAAAAAATGTTGAACGTCGCCAGTGTTTTAGAAGACATGGCTCCTGCGAAAGGAAAAAAACCCAATGTCATCTAATCGAGGGTTCGAGCCGGTCATCGGAATCGAGATTCATGTTCAACTCAACACCAAGACTAAAATGTTTTGTGCCGATTCCACAGAATTCAATGCTGGAGATAACGAAAATACATCGCCGATCAGTGTCGGCATGCCCGGAACTTTGCCCGTCGTTAATAAGAAAGCCATCGAGTTTTCAATCAAAACGGGATTAGCTTTAAATTGCCAAATCAGAGAACGCTCTATTTTTTCAAGAAAAAATTATTTTTATCCAGATCTGCCAAAAGGCTACCAAATTTCCCAATATGATTTGCCCTTGTGTGAACACGGAGAAGTCGAATTCATGGTGGATGGTTATAAAAAGAAAATCGGCATCACGCGCGCGCACCTGGAAGAAGACGCGGGAAAATCTATTCATCATGGCGACTACACTTTAATTAACTATAATCGTGCCGGCATTCCGCTTTTAGAAATTGTTTCAGGTCCCGATATGCGAACACCTGCAGAGGCGGCTGAGTATGGCCGAATGGTTCGACAAATCGTTCGCTACTTAGGCGTTTGTGATGGAAACCTAGAAGAAGGTTCCATGCGATGTGATTGCAACGTCAGTGTGCGAAAAGTGGGAACAGAAAAATTTGGCACAAAAGTAGAAATTAAAAACGTCAACTCTTTTAGATTTGTTGAAAAGGCAATTGAATTTGAAATCGAACGTCAAATTGATGCCATCGAGCGTGGCGAAAAAATTATTCAAGAAACAAGGCTTTGGGATCCGGATAAAAATCGCACTTTTTCAATGCGTGCCAAAGAGGACGCCCAAGACTATCGCTACTTTCCAGACCCTGATCTTCTGCCACTGATCGTCACTTCAGAAATGATTGCGAAAATGAAGGCAAGCCTTCCAGAGCTTCCCATTGCTAAAGCAAAACGTTTTGTCGAAGCTCATGGGCTGCCAGAGTATGATGCGTTGGTTTTAACGGCCGAAAATGATTTAGCTGATTTTTATGAAGAAACGGCCAAAGTTTCCAAAAATTATAAATCATCTTCAAACTGGGTTATGACTGAACTCTTGCGCGAACTTAATCAAGCGCAGAAAACAATTCTTGATTCACCCATCAAGCCCAAGCAGCTAGGTGAAATGATTTTGCTGATTGATGCCGGTACGATCTCGGGTAAAATTGCTAAAACAGTTTTCCAAGAGATGTGGCAATCCAGCAAAGATCCCAACGTCATTATTAAAGAAAAGGGCCTGGTCCAAATTTCTGATACGTCGGCCATTGAAAAAATCATCGATGACGTTTTAGCGGCCAACCAAAGTCAAGTGGCCGACTATCGCGGTGGTCGAACCAAACTCTTTGGATTTTTTGTG
>JAYWEU010000102.1:0-5539 GCA_043779385.1 Pseudobdellovibrionaceae bacterium | reverse complement strand
ATTTTTGTGGGTGTCACGACCGGGGGTGCCGCTGGTGCTGGTGGGGCTTGTACGGTGGATTGAGCAGGATGAGAGGTCAAATTAAGCTCTCCCGGCTGCACACAAGACCACAGGCTTAATGAACCTAATAGAGTCAAAATCGTTAACGTCAGTTTTTTACTGTTTTCCATGCTCCCCCCTTTGGGACGAGGGAAGCTAATGCGAAAAGCGGGCCGCGATCCGGCCAGCAAATTTATGGCCAGAAAGGGCTTTATTAATAGCTCAGCTAAAAATATTTCATGGCTCAAAAAATCGGAACTGTCATTTTACGAACATTCCTGAAGTTATTTCAGGCGCGTTTTCGCACCACGCTCTTGTACTGACGACGTAAAGACTCTTCAGTCGTACTGATCGTGATCGCCAAGATCGATTGAAAGATTTCTTCTGTGCCGACCTTGTACATCTGAGCCAGTGTGTTCAGAGTTTTCATAGGCGGAGAGGACAGTCCCCGCTCCCAGTTTGATATAAACTGAGCCGACGAATACCCGAGGCGATCAGCAACATCCATCTGCGTCAGCCCTGCTTTTTCTCTAGATTCCCTTAAAAATTTGGACAGATCTTTAACATCTTTCACAGAAATTCCTTTTTTTCATATGTTGTTTGTTTAGTTATAGTCCATTAAAAAAAAAGCTCAAGGCAAGCTAGACCCATTTTCAGTCAATTTATTTTTACCTTGATAAGGGATGCACGGATTCTATTACCACCAAACTTTGGAGCGTGGCAGTGGTGTCTTTGTTTCATGAAGTTTCACTAATTTATCATAGCGCCGGGACGAAGACTTTAACTGAATGTGGGGAATTGACAGCAAATAATCTTCGGCCCGCCACACGTTTCGGGGGCTCCTGCGCCAAGGTGAACTTGTATCATCTAAATGCAGAAACTGATAAGCCTTGAGCCGGCCGGTTCCGTCCACGTAAGGATCAAAATAGCTCCAGGCTAAATCTCGCAAGCTCCGGAAGACCGGTGCTCGCCCCTCAAGACCATGGTCACGTGAACGGCCAATGGCGCCCCAGAGCCCTTTTTTCTGGAACACAAAAACAACATGATCCAGACCGTCCTGACTTTCAAAATCTAAAATTAATGGGGGATATCCATGGACTTCCAAAATGGCAGCTGCAATAAAAGCCGCTTCGATACAATGTGCCGTTTTAGCAAGGATCGCCGAGCGGGCTGACCTTAGTGTAACGCCTTTGGCTTCGGAATTGTACTTTAAGGTTTGAATAAATTTTTGCACCTGCCAAGGCGTTCGATATTTTTTTGCCAATCTGAAAAAGAAAGGATCGATCCGATTCATAAACCCTGACGACGAAATCGATGCACCTTTTCAAGCCAAGATAATACTTTTTCAGGTGCATTTTTTTTTCGCCACATTCCCGCCGCATATTTATTAGCTTCAGCTAAAGTCGGATAAGGATGAATCGTTGATAAGATTTTATTTAAACCCAAGCCCCACCGCATCGCTAAAACAAATTCTGGTAACATGTCGCCGGCATGGGCTCCGACAATGGTGACACCCAAGATTTGATCTTTTCCTTTGGGTGTGATGACTTTTACAAAGCCATGGGCTTCTGAATCGGTGATGGCGCGATCTAAGTCAGACAAGTCATAAGACGTCACCTCGTAATCTAACTTTTGGGCCTTGGCCTCGGCTTCATTGATTCCGACGCGGGCCACTTCCGGCAGCGTGTAGGTCACCCAAGGAAAAGCCTTGTAGTGAATTTTAAACTTTTTTAAAGGTGAAAATAAAGCATTCACCGCGACAAACCAAGCTTCGTGAGCCGCCCCATGAGTGAATTGATAGCGACCGATCACATCGCCACAAGCAAAAATATTTGGATAATTAGTTCGCATAAAAGGATCTAAAACCAGTTCTCCTTTGTCCATTTCAATTTTTAAATTCTCAAGGCCGAATCCAGTTAAGCTTGATTTTCGCCCGGAAGCGATCAGCACTTCATCAAAAGCAACAGCGATTTCTTTTTTCTGCTGATCTGCTAAAATGGCTGTCTTTGAAATTTTATCAAAACGAACAAGCTGAAGGCCGATTTTTAAATCCATTCCTTGTTTTTTAAATTGCGCTTGGATTAATTCTGAAACTTCAGGATCTTCTCGGACCAGCAGTCGATCTGCGCCTTCCACCAAGGTGACTTGGCTTCCTAGCAAAGTGAAGGCTTGGGCCATTTCACAACCGATGGCTCCGCCACCCACAACTAATAATTTTTTAGGAAGTTCTTTTAAATTCCATAAATTTTCAGAGGTCAGATAAGAAATCTCTGAAAGGCCTGGAATATTGGGAACTCTTGGCGAGGCGCCCGTCGCAATGACAATATTTTTTGTCGTTAAAATCTGACCATTCACCTTCACTTCATAAGGTGAAAGAATTTGCGCATCGCCTTTAAAGCAATCAACTCCCAGGCTTTGATAACGTGTCACCGAATCATGGGGCTCGATCTGGGCAATTAAAGAATGGACTCGCTTCATCACATCAGAGAATTCAAACTGGGTGTCGACTTTTTTAAGACCCAGTTCTTGGCAACTACGAACTTCGGCCATAAATTTAGCTGTTCTTAGCAAGGCCTTACTGGGGACACAGCCTGTATTAAGGCAATCCCCACCCATTTTATGTTTTTCAATCAAGGCGACTTTGGCTTTCACCGCCGCTGCGATATAAGAGGTCACTAAGCCCGCCGACCCACCACCAATAACAACAATATTAAAATCAAACTTTTTGGGTTTTTTAAATCCAGCGTAAAGTTTACGGTTTTTAAAACTCGTGATCACGGCTTTGGCTAAAAACGGCACCACGGCTAACACGATCGTCGCGCCAATAAAGCTGGGCGATAAAATTCCACGAAGACTGGTTAAAGTTGAAAGTTGCTCGCCGGCGTTGACGTAGGCCATGGTTCCAGGAAGCATGCCGATCCAACTAAAAAAAACATAAGACGTCCAACGAATGGGCGTCACACCCATTAAAATATTCACAAGGAAAAAGGGTACGATCGGAATCAATCTTAAAGTTAATAGGTAAAAGGGCCCTTCCTTTTGAAATCCTTGTTCAACTTCCTTCCATTTTTGTTGCCATTTTTCACGAACATAATCGCCCAATAACCAGCGCGTTCCTAAAAAGGCCAATGTCGCACCAATAGTGCTTGCGATCGACACCAAGGCCGTCCCCCACCAAAGCCCAAAGATCGCTCCGCCCAACAAAGTCAAAACGGCCGCTCCAGGAAATGAAAAGGTCACGGAAATAATATAAATGAGTAAGTAGATGAATGCCGTTGTGACGGGCTGATTTTGATTGTACTGCCGAAAGGTATCCAGTTGCATTTTTACAAAGTCGAGGGCGAAGTAGCGCTGAAGATCAAAAATAAAAAAACAAATAAAAATAATTCCCAATAAACCGAGGAATATTCGACGCTGCATACAACCAACTCCTTTTGGTCAAAAAAAACCCTAGAAAGAAAAAAATTCTTTCCAGGGTTTAAGTTTGAATCAATTAGTGAAGAGAATGCAAGCGAGCAGAACGAGCCGCAGAAACAGCCGACGCTGCGTCAATCAAACCAGCTCCGCATTCATTATTAGAATTCACAGCCATTGGTGCGGCTGTCTTTTTAATAATGTCTCGGACTTGAGCTGGAGTTAAGGCTTTGTTGGCAGCCTTAAGTAAAGCTACAACACCGGCCACATGAGGAGTCGCCATTGATGTGCCATCTAAAGCGCCATAATCCGTCGCTTCGATTTTCATCTGAGCATGAATCTTGGACCCATTATTAAGGGCTTTGATCATATCCAATCCGGCTTGTTGTTCGATAATAAAGACCGGGATGTTGACGGGCTCTGGAGGTTGAATTCCACCGCGCACAAGGCCTGGCTCATTGTTGTGGATGACGACCGCAATGGCACCCGCGTGCATAGCGTTGATGACTTTATCTGTGAAAGCAATCGTTCCGCGGCCCATCAAAGCCACTTTTCCTTTCACATCAACGTTCTTGAAATCATCAGGTTGACCGATGCCTGTCGCCACAAAGTCACCTTCGATTTTACCAAGAAATTCGCCCGCGCCATGAACAGGTGCGTTCGGCAAAGTCACTTCTTGACCAGAATCTTTGCTGGCTGTGATGACGCTTTCGCGGCCACTTCCCAAAGGCAGGCTTGAAAGCACTTCAACACCTGGCGCACAAATATCTAACTCTGGACCAAACTGTGAAAACTTAGCACGAGTAATACTTGAATCCACCGCGCCAACAGCGATGACGGTGTCTAAAGCTGCAGGATAACCAACTCGAGGAGTCCCATCGTTACCAGCCGCTGCAACCACAACGATTCCTTGGTCTTCAGCTTTTTGAATGGCCATTCGGATGGAAGGAGGCGACATCGCCCCACCTAGGGACATTGAAATGACATCGACTTTTTGATCGACGGCCCAGTTCAGACCTTCCGCGATGGCGATGCTGCTGCAACCTTCTTCGCTGCAAACTCGGCCCATTAAAATTTTTGCTTCTGGCGCAACTCCAGAAAAGCCAGATGAACTTAATAAGCCTGCAATCGTCCCTGAAACATGAGTTCCATGGCCGACTTTGTCAGCAAATTCATAGGGCGTATTTCCGTCATGAACAAAGTCTTGACCCAATTCAAGGTTTGCCGCCAAAGCTGGATGATCTTTATCGATACCTGTATCAAGAATTCCGATACGAGCCCCGTGACCACTGTGAGAAGCCTTCCATGCTTGCGGAGCATGAACAGCGTTGATTCCCCATGGTGAAGACATCGCCGAACCAAAGGTCGACAAAGACTGCACTGAGGCTTGCGTGCTATGATTGTAATTAAAAACTCCATAAATAGGCTTCGGAGCCGGGAACATGATCTCTTCATCGACGAAAGCGACTAGTGGGTTGCTTCGCAATGTTTCAAGATCCTGAGGACCACTGATCAACACAACCACCGAGTTTAAAGCTTTCAATGTGCTTTGAACTTCCATCGGGCTATTTTGTAAACCTTGTGTAAAGGCCGTGATCGCAGAAACTTGAGCACCTGAGGTGGTCAGTCCTGACGAACTACGGTTGGCTTTCAAAACGACCATCACCTTATTTGAACCGGCTTGCGCTGTTAAAGCCAAAGCCAGAATCCCTACGATCACCCCAGTTAATTTCATTCATCCCCCTCTGATTAATCCTTGGAACAATTCCCTTAGTTCCACAGTGGCACCAATTCATTTCATCTTGGAAAAACTTTCAAGCGTTGTTTCAAACTATTTTCTGACCTAAGAAATCTTAAATTCCTTTGCGCAACGCAAAATTTGACAAATTTGTCTCAGCTGTAAATTAGCTCCCAAAGGAGCCCTAGTATAAGCTGGAGTTATTAGATCGATTACAATCAACGCCCAATAAATGTAAGATTTCTTAACGCGGGCGCACAGGTAATCCTGATTTAAAGGCATCAAAAAAAATTTCATCAAGGGAATTGTGGCTCACAGTTTTGAAATGCAAAGCGGTTCCAAAGTGGA
>JAYWEU010000101.1:0-34499 GCA_043779385.1 Pseudobdellovibrionaceae bacterium | reverse complement strand
CCAAATTGGTGGCGCAAGAGCAAAGCTAAAACACCAGCAATCCTAAGCCGGGTCTAAATCTCAAGGAGCTGACCGAAAATTTATCTGCGCCGTTGGGAAAGCATTTGCTTCCGAATTGGGTGACATATGGTTTATATGCTCGAAATCTTCGAAACTCTTTTGGCCATCAGAAAGGATCATTTTCTCAACATACACTTAATTATCTAAGCAACCCACTCATTGATGATTTCTTTTTCATTCAAATTCAAAGCTTCCGCTATCTTATACAACGTAGCTCGTCTTGGCATTGAGGCCGAGTTGAAAAATCGACTCAATGAAGGCTGCGGAATTCCAGATTTTTCAGCAAGCTTTGCAATTCCGCCATGCTTATCGACGACTTTTCTTAATGCCTTCTTAAACTTTACAACGTTAGCAGCAATGGCTTCTAAATCATCAAATTTAACGTAGGGCTTTTTGACTGGCTTTTTCGGAGCTTCACTTCGGGAATCAATTTCATCCTGAATATCCGCAATGACTTCGTTTCTCTCGACTTCATTTTGGGCTTCTGCCCATAAAACCATGAGATCGTGAGTGCCTTCATAGTCTAAGGCTTGCTCCACGCAAAGTGAAATAAAGTGGGAAGATAACCCCAGTTTTTTCATTTGAGTTGCGATTTCATAGACTCGTACTTTTTGATCATCGGAAGTCACAAAAATACTCATAAATTCCCCCTAAAGGAGTAATTGCCGTTTGCGATATCGTTGATTCTATTTTTTAATTTTGCCATTTCGCGCTTGTCCTTTTGCTCATTGTCTTTCACGTAACCCTGACACAGGAACACTTTCCCACTAAAGATTGCTATAGCCAGCCTCAACTGAACTTTTCCGCTTCCGACATTGTGCCACTTCATCTTAAACCCGTGTTGAATTGTTACTCCGCCCAATCCAGTGGCGGGTCCCCAAAATCTACTATTCGAAAATTTTGGGTTTACGGACGGCCAACCTTGTTTTAACAACTCGGCATCAGGCCTTAACGTCGTCTGATATTCTTGATTTGAAAATACGTCTAAGTGCTTCAGATCAAGGTATGAGTTTAAAGACCACTCGGTAATTACCACATCCATATCGGAACTCCTTTATATAACTTAACATAGCATTATATAATATTCAATAGCATAATTGAAATGCCTTAAGTGCTTACAAATACACATAAATTACGAATATATCCTGTGTTTGAAGATTTTTAAGTGCTTCGTCCTACAAACGGTCAAGTGGGGGTTGCCTTGCCAGGGGTCTACCTTGTAAATATATTTTATGGCAAAGAAAAATCAGGGCTTAAAAATAGCTCCAAAGAATCCTAAGGTTTACGAATTTAAAGTGTCGTTAAAAGAAACTTCTCCGCTTGTCTGGCGCACCTTTTTAGCGCACGAATTTATTGAACTCTCTGAACTGCATATGCTGATTCAAATGACCATGGGGTGGCAGGCATCTCATCTTTATGGATTTAAAATTAATAATAAATCTTACGGCGATGCAGATTATATGCACTCAGCTGATGGTGTTTTATTGTGTGATATTTTAGATTCGGTTAGAAATTTTACTTATACTTATGACTTTGGTGACAATTGGGTTCATGAAATTGAAATTACTCAAACTCTAGAAAATGACCTCAGAATGATTTATCCAGTTTGTGTGGGTGGCGAAAATGCCTGCCCGCCAGAGGACTGCGGCGGCGTGGACGGCTTTAGAGATCTAAAAAAACTACTCAGCGGTAAGGCTTGCGAAGAAAAAGACGAGATGCTTAGTTTTCTTGGGGGATTTTACAATCCAAACACCTTTGATCCAAATTTTGTGAATCGATTTTTTCTTTGGGATGATCTTGAATTGGAATAAATTATAAATTTAGCGTCCTGTTGAATCACCAGATGGCTAAATTATTTCATATCACTTCCTTAGTTGAGTGGAATGCGGCTCAAACCCTTGGGAAGTACATTACTGCATCGTTAACAATGTAAGTGGTAGCAAAACTCCCGGCTGGTCAGGCTGTCAGTAGTTTTTTTTGTTAATTGATAAATTCAAAAATGCCTCCAGTTCCTAAAAACTCGAGGCATTTTTAGTTAGGCCCTTGGCTGGCTAAAGCGCTCTTGTTTTGTTAAAACCTGTGGAACTGAGACTGGGGCGCCGGTCTTTGAATCGTAAAATGGCGAGGGACTTTTACGGCCAAAAATAATTCCCTTGACCATAAATGGAACGACGGCCAAAATCTCGCGGAAGCTCACCTTTTCGGGAGTGCCACTTGGAGGCGTGCCGATCGCGAACTTGCCGAACAGGCCGCCACGAATCGGGCCAAGCTCTTTTTTACGGTCCCCGACCAGCGCAGTGTGAATCATTCCAGCCCATGGCAACCCAGGATTTGAATTCGCGATCGGAGTGCGACAGCATCCTGCATACCATCGATATAGTCCTTTGGGCGAAAGCCGCAAACATCGCAATTGATCCGCACCTTGAGTGATTTGAATTTGCGACGGATAAAACGGCGTGATTTCCGTTCCGCCATTAGCATCAAGAGTTGATTTGGAACTTGAAAGATAATTAGCGAAGGCCTGACAGTCGTTACAGTAGCAAATAAAACGCCCCGCATTTGATCCAGAAACAATAATAGCTTTTCCGCAAATCGACCCACACTCGCAGCGAATTTCGAGGCTCATTGTGTTGATCTCCATTTCTCAATCTTTTCACGTCGTCTCAAAAATAGCAATGAATGCATTCCGGGAAAAGCCGACCAGACTCCCTGCAAATTTTAAAAGAAACTTTTTTCGATATCCCAGTTTTGATTCAGCCCCTCCCCGCAGACCTCAATGAAGCGGGACATTTTCTCTAAAACTGCGCATAGGTCAGGCCAAAAATAACAAAACGGCCTTCGCCTAAATAGTCGTAGGACTCTTCGTATTTTTCACCTAGTAAATTATTGACCCGCAGTGAAACTGATAAGCGCTCTGTGATGTTATTAATCCAGCTTAAATTCACCAACGAATAGGCCGCTAAAACTTTAGTGGTCTTCGATCCTGTCTGGGCTGAACGATCTCCATTGTAAGAGGCATCTAAACCAAGATCATTCTTTGCGAAGCTCCAGGATAATCCAGCGCCTGCGATATTTAAAGGTCGTCGCACTAGCCAGTCGCCGGAGTCTAAATCTTTTGGTTCTAGGTAAGTATATCGAAAAAAACCTCGGCCTTGATCGCCCAGGAAGGATGAATACAAAAATTCAACCCCTTGCACTCGAGCGGTGCTAACATTTTGGTATTTGGGCGGAAAGCCTTTGGCGGCAATTAAATTTGAAAACTTCACCTCAAAAGCCGCCACTGAAAACGACTGACGGTCCGTCAGTGGAATATCTTGGGTCACTGAAGTTGAAATGGACCGCTCTGGTTTTAAATCTGCATTTCCATAACGACCCCAGAATTGAAATTGCGAGGGTGTTCTAAAACCGGTGGCATATTCAATTTTTGTATTTTTACCTAAGGTTAAACCAATTTGCGAAGTGGGCTCGGGCGTTAAATTTGTATCGCTTTCATAACGTTCGCCAAGTTCAAGTTCGTAGTTGTCCGCAAAGTTATAGTCTAATTTTGTAAAGACACCCTTTTGTTCGCCGAATGTATTTGAGCCTTCGACGCCAAAGTCTCTGAACACCAAAGTTTCCTTAAAATAACTTCCGCCCCAGCGCCATAAAAAACGATCATTTTCTAGCACTGTGACAAGCCCCCGAACGTCCAGTAATTGTCCTGCGTAATATTCATTGGTGTCCGTCAGATTGCTGGTGTTTGAAGGCCAAATAAAACTTCTTTCCGCTTTCACAGCACCCAAAGATATTTCTGGATTTAAGTAAGAAGTCTTATCTTTAAAGGATCCCGCCACACCCGTCAGCTGAGTCTTAAAAAATAAATCTTGCGCATCTAATGTCCTATAAGAGGGAGGATTTGCTTGGGTGAGCGTGCTTTTATCATCCGTACGAAAAAAACGCGCGACATAATCTTGTGAGCCCCGTTTTGTATACGCCAGATCCGCATTCACTAAGCTTTGCGGATAAACCTGATCCGATCCATTGACGGGGGAAGGTTGATTTTTGCTCGATGAATTGATCCGTGCAACATAGGCTTGATTCTCTTCTAGAGTCCTTTCGATAAATAATTGCCCTTGCTTATAGTCGCTTGAGCCCATTTCAACCCCAGCGCCCGCAATATTTGTAAGTTCTTTTCCAAAAGTTTCAATTTTAATCACGCCCGCCAAAGCCTGTCCGCCGTACAAAACAGTCTGGGGGCCCCGCAAAACTTCAATTCGACGAATACTTTTTAGACTAATATTATTTAAATTCAAAGTCCGCTGGGCAGAACCAGGATCAAACACCGGAACACCATCGATTAAAATTAAAATTTGACCCGAATCCCCACCGCGCAAAAATAAAGTGCTTTGCTGAAAGCTTGTACTGCTGACGGCAATGTTGGCATAGGACTGAAGCAAAGTTGTAATATTAGGCGCTTTAGACTTTTCAATGGTGTCTTGATCAATCACTGTTCGATTGGTTGATTTAAAACTTAAATCTCGGACGGTGGTTTCATAGTCAGCCGCAAAAATCATAGACGGTAACATAAGAACAAGCACAAATATATTTTTCATGACTCAGTCCAATCGAAATTTATAACGATATTTAATTTGGGTTCTTACGACTTTTCCGTCCTTAACACCAGGATTAAAAATAAATTGCCGAATGGCAGTGAGGGCCGCATCGTCCAAGCCATAACCCAAAGCTTCAATCACTGACGCTTGTTCAACGTGACCTTCTTTATCAATGATTATAGCTAACACAACATCGCCCTCGATATGTGCACGACGTGCTTCTTTGGGGTAAGGCGCTAAAAATTCTTTGAAGACTTTTGGAGGAATCATGGACGACCCCGAACCCAAGGTTTCAATGCTTGATTCTTCGTTTGAAATTGTCTGTGAGTTGACAATATCAGAATTTTTTTTCGCTTGCGACAGGGCAACCTTCGGGGATGGAACTAAAGATTTTTGTTTTTCAGTCGTCAGGAAGGATTTGTTCGTTGTCCCCACGGACCCTATCAATTCTGCATCAATGATTTCTACGTCCTTGTTTTCTTTCAAATCTTTTAAATAAATAAACCCTATCAAGTGCAAAATCACTGATAAGAAAACAAAATACTGAACTTTCATAATTTACTTTCAAAATGCTGAACAAGCTGTGAATACAACGAAGCAGACACTTGATCCGTGCGAATACTGATATACAACTCTTTGCTGACCGGCGAAATCTCAGGGGGAGAAATAATTTTTAATTCTTTCCTTCTAACTCCAGAACTGACAAGAGTTTCTGGCAAAAAAGCGATGTGGTTTGAATGAAGTAAAATCGGGATTGAGGCGTCTGCGGTCGATGTTTCGAAGCCCTTTTTTCTTTTTGAAATGGGGACGGGAAAATTATCATTTCCATACTGCAGGCCTTCATTAGTGAAGTAAGTCGGAATCACAAATGGAAATTCCAGAACTTCTTTCAAAGTCGCTTTTTTTGCTAAGGGGTGGTTTGCTTTGCAACAAAGGACCCAAGCCATCGAGCCAATTTTTTTTGACATCCAAGAGCGTGGCCATTCCTGCGTGCCAAAATGAAAACAAATATCAAAGACGCCACGCAATCCAACACTGACAAGTTCATCCGGAGACAGATCTAAGAATCGAAATAAAATATTATTTGTCTCCCGCAGACAGCTTGTGACTTCAGGAACAATCAGATGAGTCAGCAGAAATGAAGTGGCACCGATCGCTAATTTTTTATTGGCTTTTTTGCTAGAACTATCCGTCACGGATTCAATTTGCCTTCCAACTTCAAGCATCTCTTCCACTAAAAGAGCGACTTGGGTGCCCACTTCTGACAGTAAAACCCCCTGGGCCGATCGGATGAACAAAGACACTCCAATTTTTTTCTCCATTCCTTTCAGGGCTTTTGAGACTTCCCCCGGTGTCGTCGAGAGGCGACGAGCGGCCTCACGAACCGACCTTCCGCGAGCCACCGCTTGAAAAACCTCTAGCTCTTTAATTCGTAGGCTATCTATTCGGCTTGCTAGTTTGATGGAAGCCTCCTTTTTTTAAATGAAACACCTGTTTCTATTTTTGCCATCTTTCATGAAATTTTGCAATTGTTTATACCTTTAGCAACTTCCAAACCTTAAAAAAGGAATTATTATGCTGAAGGAAAGTCCGATCCATACAGAAGATTTTAACCAAGAATCCAATGAGTTCCTTCAGACCTCTTCCCCCAAGAAGCGTCGCCCATCAAATGGTGCCATGGTGTCAGGTGTGGGAACGGCTTTTCCATCTAGAAGTTACACCCAGCTTGAGGTCGCGTCTTTACTTGGCATCCATCATCCAACGGTGGTAAAATTACTGAAAGCCACTCATATCAAAAAAAGGCATCTTTACTTGCCCGACCCTCTTGTACCAGGAAATCCTATTCACGACGAAACCCATGAGGAGTTGATCACTAAGTTTAATTTTGGGGTTCGCGATATCGGGTGCAAGGCCGCCAGCCAAGCCATTATGGCAAGCCCTTTTGCAAAATCCGAGATTGAATTTTTAATCTGTGTGACGTCCTCGGGGTTTGCTGTTCCAGGTGTGAGCTCAATCATCGCACGTGAGCTCAATCTTCGGTCCGATCTTTATCGATTAGATGTGGTCGGAATGGGTTGTAATGCTGGTATGTCAGCCCTTCGGACTGCGGCGGCTTTGGCAAAAACAGGAAAAGTGGGCCTGATGCTTTGCTGTGAAGTGAACTCTGCCATCTATGTCAAAGACGAATCCGTGCGCACTGGCATTGTTAACAGTCTTTTTGGTGACGGAGCCGTCGCCATCATTATTAGCGACAAAAAAAGCTTAAGGAAAAATGGCAACCCAGCCAACAATCCCATCTCAGAAATTATAGATTTTGAATCCCATACATTGCCAGAGCAATGGGATGCGATGCGCTTTGATTGGAACGTAGAGAAAAAGAAATGGTCTTTTGGACTGAGCAAACAAATCCCATTTGTTGTGGGTCAGAATTTGCAAATCCCCATCAACAAACTGCTGAGAAGAAATTCAATCCATCAAAAAGATATTCGCCATTGGACCCTTCACACAGGGGGTGCCGCCGTGATTGAGGGTGCCAAGACAAGCCTTGGTCTGAACGACAGTGATGTCAGACACACTCGCTCGGTTTTAAAATATTATGGAAATATTTCTTCGGGAAGCTTCCTAGTCAGTCTATCGCGGCTGTTTGACGAAAAAGTGATTCGTCATCGTGAGTTTGGAGTTTGGGCCGCTATGGGCCCCGGAGCAACGCTGGAAGCGTGTGTTGTTCAATATGAGCTGTGAACAATTCAAACATCGCTAGTTTGGGCAGGGTCTTCCCCATGTATTTGCAACCTGATCGCCCACCCCAAGATGCAGGCCAGTTCCCGAGTAATAACCTAAGGCGCGCAGCTTCCCCTGTTTTCTGAAGGCACAAAGTTCGGCATGGGCCTTATTCTGTTCTGACTTGCCGACAAATCGCACATCCACGGACGTCCCAAAGGGATGCCTTCCGGCCGCGCCACCGACGTTTTTGTTGTAGGGTTCTGGTCGCCACCAATTGTAAATCAATTCAATCTTAATATTCTTCTTTTCAAGCTCTTGAACAAGCTTCACGGCTCCGATCGCATAGGACCAGGTGCTTTCGCTAGGATGTATTAAAACGTGTCTTTGAGAGGGCGAATAAGTGCATTCAAAAATATTTGCGCTGTCGGGATTGGGCCGAGCGACTTGATCGCACCACTTTTTTGAGCTTGTTTCTTGATAGCATCGCTCCAGAAATTGTTTCAATTTCACGGCGCCTGAATCCACGTAGGATCTTTGAACAGAAGTGGCCTGAAGACAGCCACTGCTTTGCTCGGTTAAAAGATCAGATTCCAAGTCGTCTTGCAAAGTTTGATCATGGGAAGCTTGTTGGATATCCCGCTGATTAATATCTTGTTGTCGTTGGCATCCTACAAACAACCCTAGCGAAAAAACAATAAGTGACAATTTTATCAACGGCACCCCACTATGGGATTATGACAAATAGGCCGTCATCTAAAAAGTCGAGAGACTGATTCCTAGGCTAGTGGACGGTCTAGCTTCATATTTTTAAGGCGCAAAAAAACTAACCGGCACCTGAAGGGCCCAGGATAAGAGCAAAAACTCATCATTCATGGATTTAGAATCCAAACCTTGCGCCTGAATGATCTTCTTTAAAAAAAATGATAATTTTTTTCTTAGACTCGGATCCAGTCGGGACAGCAAATTGACATCTTCAGATAACTTTGCCCATGAAAAAGATTTAAGGCCCTGATCAAAAGATATCAGCAGGCCTAGCTGACTGAGAGCTAAACTTTTAACAGATTCTTTATTTTTAAGACTGGCTTGGCTTAAAATCCATGGCACCCAACGTTTCAAAACATTTTCAATTTCTCGGAAGTCTTTAATGATCGCCGCTTTTTTAAATGTTTCGTTAAGGGAAGTTTCAGCAATGATATAAAATAGACCCTCTTTAAAGTCGATCACTTGATCCATTTCAAAAAGACTTTTCATTGAATCTAAAAGATCATTTTTTTCAGATTTAGTTCCATGATTTAGAAAGCCAATGGCTAATTTAAAGGTTTTAAAAATATTTTCTTTTTTTAATTTAAGGTCATTTATCAAGGATTCCACTTCGGCCAGCTGCGAAGGACTATTTTCCCTAAGGTGATTCAAAATTTTTTCTTGAACGTCTGGGTTTTGTTGACTTAAAAGGACGGCAAAAAGATGCGCCTTTGCGTCCTCTAACGAATTGATTTGATGATTTGAGATTTCGCTGACAGTTTCTGAATTAAGATCCTGAAGGGCAAACCCCATCATCCCTAAATTGCTTCTATCGGCAGCTTGCGTACTGACATCAAACTCAAAGGTCTCTAATTTAAAATTTGGCGCCAGCAAGTGAATCCGCTCTGAAATCGGTGGATGGGTTGCAAAAAGTCGACTCCAAAAACCAGACACACCTTGCGCGAAAAAGAAATGCGACATTTCATGCTTATAGCCAGATTCCAGTTCAGACCCTGGTCCATTTTGAATTTTAGCTAAAGCTGACGCTAAGCTTTCGGGATTTCTAGTAAACTGAGCGCTTGAGGCGTCTGCTAAAAATTCCCGCTGCCTTGAAATCATGGACTGCAATATTTGTCCAAAAAGATACCCTAAAAAACCTAAAGCCATAAATCCAATACCAATCAAACCAATATTTGCGGCGTCTTTATTTCTTGAACGCCCAGAGCCCCGGGAAAGAAATTCCCCGATACGGACAAACATATAAAAACCAGTCACAATCCCAGCTAGTTTGACATTCAAGGAGACATCTTCGTTTAGGATATGGCTAAATTCGTGACCGATCACCGATTGCAATTCATCCCGATTTAAGCTTTTAAGGGCGCCTTCTGTCACTGCCAAAACAACGGAGTACGAATTAACTCCAGCAACAAAGGCGTTGATTCCCATTTCACCGCGCAAAATATAGACCCTTGGAATCGGAACTCCCGAGGCGATCGACATTTCTTCAACGATATTGTAAAGTCTTTTTTCAAGGGCATTGTTTGTTGGAAGAATTAAGGCTTGGCCGCCCATCAGCTCGGCGATTTGAGGACCATTTCGTATTTTCAAATACTGTATCCAAGCTGCAGAAACAAAGAAAAACGAAGACAACATAAAAAGCGGCCAAAAATGGGATGTCCAGTTTTTAAAAGAAAAACCAACCAAGGCGGCATTCAAAAATGATAAAACGCTGACCATCAGCACAAAAATAACAATCAGCCAAAAGGTTTGCCGACGGGCTTTTTCTTGGGCTGCAAAAAAATTCATGAAAATGATACTTGCACAGCCTCGCGCTGCTGCGGCACTGTCACTTCAAAGGGCGTGGCTGACTGGAACCCAAACATATTCGCTAAGATACTGTTTGGAAAAACCTCTCGCTGTGTATTGTAGCTTAAAATCGAATCATTAAAGGCTTGCCTTGAAAAAGCGATTTTATTTTCAGTAGAGGAAAGCTCTTCCATCATTTGTGTCATGACGGCTTGCCCTTTAAGATCTGGGTACGCTTCTGCGACCACCATAAATTTTGACAAGGCTGAGCTTAAATTTGATTCAGCCCCAAGAAGCATTTGCATGGCTTGCGGATTGGTAGGATTTACAGTCACCGCAGAAACGGCCCCCATCGCTTGGTTTCGGGCTTTAATGACATTTTCTAAGGTCTCTCTTTCGTGTTTAAGATAACCTTTAGCTGTCTCAACCAGGTTGGGAATAAGGTCATAGCGGCGTTTTAATTGAACATCAATTTGGGAAAATGAGTTTTTCACAATATTTCTTAAAGACACAAGTTTATTATAAGTGGACACTCCCAAAATTAAAAACAAACCTAAAATACCAAGCAATACTAAGCTTTCCATCTTTTGATCCTCGCTCAGGGTTGAGATAAGATTTAAACCGATCCCAAGGCATCATTCAAAGAATAGATTAAAAAGCCTCGGCTAGACTCGACGAAGGACGGCCATGCTGGAATCCTTACACTTGAATTTATTACAGGCGAAAACCCCAACTTAATTGGGTATATTGCTGCAACTTTAATTTTCTAATTCACGGAGATCTTCAGATGAAATTTATATTTGCACTTCTGCCCATCTTATTCGTTTCAATAGCCCAAGCTAAGCCAAGTCTTCAAAGCCTTGATCTTCCAGTTTGTCACGATATCAATGGAATTCCTGTTAGCGAAAATGTCTTGCAAGATCCCTCAGAAGGCCCGGCCTTCTCAACGGTTTACCAACGTGCTCCAGCAATTTTCGTCAATTGGCAAGAGATGCGAAAGTACGCCACTTCAAAAGACACCGTAAAATTTATTCTTGAGCATGAGTGCGGCCATTGCGCTCTTGGACACATTTACCATAACTCTAGTTTGAAAAAGACAAATCAACAAGAGCTAGATGCTGATTGCTATGCGGCCAAACAAGCAAAAATTTTAGGGATCAATATTCAAAATGTCATTAAAGATGTTGATTTGCTGCCAAGGGACCCAGCTCATCCCAGTGGTCTTGTACGAGCCAAAAATATCCAGAATTGCTATGCGGAATAACTTTTTGCCGTCCTCCTTAATTTCTAAAATTCAAAACCGTTGAGATCAAAAGAGCCGTATCCAAAGGTTTTGTGATATGGCCATCACAGCCCGCCGCTTTTGTTTTTATTCTTTCTTCTTCCATCGCATGGGCCGTCAGAGCAATGATTGGCTGTTGATAACCAGCCTCTCTAAGCTTGCGAGTGGCTCCATAGCCATCAAGTTTTGGCATTTGAATATCCATCAATACAACATGATAGAAGTTACTTAGCGCCATAGCGACGCCTTCTTCTCCGTCGGAGGCGAAATCTACGGCAGCACCCCTTTTTGACAATACTTTATGGATTAAAGTTTGATTATCTTTGGAGTCCTCGACAACAAGCACCCTTAATCCCAATAACAAATTCATATTTTTTTGATTTTGCGGTTTCGGTGGCGTCACCTGGGTGATTTTTTTCGCTGTAGCCCTTTTCGCACTAAAAGTGATTAAAAAATGACAACCTTTGTTGACTCCACAGGTCACTATTTGGACATCTCCATCAATGGCCCTTGCCATCTTCCTGGACAAAACAAGCCCTAATCCGGTTCCGCCAAATTTTCGCGTCGTACTACTATCAATCTGAACAAAGGGTTGAAACAATTTTTTTGTTTGAGATTCTGGGAAACCAGGTCCGGTGTCAATCACTGAAATTTTAAATTTAACTTCCTCCTGCAACAGATCTTCTGAACCTACATGAATTGTCACCCCTCCTTGATCTGTAAACTTGACTGCGTTACCAACAATATTAGTCAAAATCTGGCGAACCCTTGCGGGATCAGAAATAATTTGCTGTGGAATTTTAGAATCATAAATAATCTTTAGGTCAATTTTTTTAAATCTTACCGTTTCAGAAAATAAGTGAATGACCTCATCAAAAATTGCGCGGGGATCAAAAATTACTTTTTCAATAATAATCTTTCCGGCTTCAACCTTAGAAAGATCAAGAATATCATCAATGATATGAGTCAGCACCTTTACATTTCTAGAAATTATATCCAAATAATTAGAGCGATCCCCAGATTCCAACTGGGGATCCTTCATCAGCTCGGTGAAGCCAAGAATGGCTCCCAGTGGTGTTCTTATTTCATGGCTCATATTTGCAAGAAAGGCACTTTTTGTTTGATTTGAATTCTCAGCGGTTAGGCGTGCGGTCTCTAGCTCCTCTGTCAATCTTTTGTAGGCATCAACATCTGTGATTGTACCAAAGAATTCTAGTTCTGTGTTCGGCTCACTGACAGGCAAGGCCCGACATAAATACCAGCGATATTGACCATCCCTGCGACGGAATCGATATTCCGCTTGAAACTCGGTCTTAGTTTGAATCGCAGTTTCGAACTCCTGCATCACCTGCTCTTGATCCTCAGGATGTATGGTCTTCAACCATTTCTCCGTTGTGATTTCAGTCTTTGGCAGCCCAGTGAAATCTGTGGCTCTTTGGTTCACATAAACGATCTGTCCGACTTTATTTAAAACAAACACAATCTGAGGGATCGAATTAGCGAGGGCTTTAAAATGTCTTTCACTGGCTGCAAGCTTTTCTGAGGCTTGGATTTGAGCCGTTAGATCTTGAAAAAAACAAAGAACCCCTTTAATCTGACCATCACTTCCGCGAAAAGCCCGATAATTCACATCCATTAAAAAAAGATTTTTTTGACCTAATTTATCTTTTAAATTAAATGGAATTGCCTTCCCATAAAATTCTTTGCCCGTCTTTAGAACTGTTTCGATCTGTTCAAAAAATCCATCGACGTCAGATTCATGAAATAATTGCCGAATTGCAGTGCCTAAAATTTCTGAATCAAGATTTAATATTTTTTCAAAAGGCTGATTAATTAAAGTTAAAGTCAGCTCTGACCCTTCCATCAGACAAATAGGTATAGGAGTTTGCATAATAAGATTTTTTAATTCAAGCCTAGCTTTCTCAGCATCTCGCCGTAGCTGGGCTTCTCTTTCTAGAAGTCTTTTATTTTCTTGAGCTAATAAAAAAATAGGGCGTTTTAAATAACCACTCATTTTTGGGAAATAATTTTCAAAAAATGAAGAAATAGCAGGATCACCAGCAATTAACGCTTCGAAATGTTTCTTGTACCGTTCATCTTGATGATATGAGATTTCTGGATGGGCTTCAGCCCAATCCAAACAGGTTTTGTTGTAAGTAATTAACTTTGTCAAATAATTATAGTTTTCAGATGTTAATAAATATTGAATTTTTTTATAAAAGCGTTCGGGCTCCCGATTTAAAAAAAGAGCAACGCAACAATACAAAATACATTCTTCTAAAATTGATCCGGCTAAAGGCCATTCCGTTGAAAAACCAATTCCATCGCATTTTGTTTTCTCAATAATCTCATCATAGGTAAGAGCTGGCATTTGAAGCAAATCATACACATCAGAGGCTGTCATCCCAAGGGGCATCAAACTGGAACTATGAACCACAAGACAATAGGGCACTGAACAATACCTTCCTAATAAGGCTGATAGCTTTTCTTTGAATAAATTTGGGATTGGATTATCAATGAATAAATCTTTTGTTTGTCGCCACAAGTCCTCAAGAATTCCAGGAAACTCAAGGGCTGGCTCATAGAACGGCGGAAAGAATCCAAAATTTTTAATAATCTCATTTTTTATTTTTTCAGACTGGCCCATGAATTTATTTATAATCTTTTAACCTTTTTTTTCAACCTCTGATAAACTTTTATTATGTCTAATTTATTATTGACCCTTATCAAGGTAAACATCAAAGCACCCTAAGTTTTAATCTGCATTTTTGTCATTAGCATTTTTGCTAAGGGACCAATCTCTAATCCTTCATCTTCATTGGCCGCACTGATTAATAAATCAACGCGGGGAAAATACCTTAATGAAATCGGAGCATCCAGGGTTTGACATAACTTCGCAGGCGAAGTGACTGAATGTCTTCGACACATGACAGGCCTGTCATAATAAATGCTGCATTCTCCAGATTGATTAAGGAACAAACATTTATTTTGTAGGTTGTGACTTCCTTTTTTCCAAACTGGATCTCCAACGGATCTTGCGCTTTGTTCAGACCATCGAAGCTGATCAACATCATGACCTTGGATGATCAGCTGGGCTAGGATTTCAGTTTCATAAGAGGTGATTTCAACTTCAACATGACAGCACGCCGAACAGCCTTTTTGGCAAGAGGCTTTTAGATTCTGAGCTTGCTCAATTTCTTGATCAACTAACTGATGGAGTTTGCGGGCTCTTGGGATTCCAGGGTCGACTTTCTGCAGTTCAATCTTTGCATCAATTAAGGCTTCATGCAAAGACTCGATGAACTTTTCAAATGACAAGATATCTAAGGTAGCTTCTTGCTCTAAAATACATTTTTTAAAAGATCGAGTCAGACGCGGATGGTGGATCAATAACTGTTGATAGTTCATACCCGCTTATTGTCTACTCAAGAAACAGGACTAGGCAACCTTCATTGTTTTTACCATTGGGTAATTTTTCATAGGTCCACTGATAGCCTGCAAGTTTTAGATATTTAATCGCAATTGCTTTCACTGTACCGGTGCCTTTGCCAGTCATAATACGGGCTTTTTTTAAATTGGATTTAGAAATTTGAACAAGAAAACGGTCGATGGCCTCTTCGACTTGGTCTGCTTTGTAGCCATGCAAATCAAGAAGGTCTTTAGCCATTCTGACGTCCCTCTTCACGGGGTTTAAAGGCCTGAAATTGGCGCGAAATTCTTTGCCATACTTTGACCTCTTCTGGAGTCACAAATGACATGGCCGTTCCCGACCTTCCAGCGCGGGCGGTTCGTCCAATGCGGTGAACGTAATCCGCGGGATCTTGCGGCAAATCATAATTAATGACATGCGCGACATGGGAAATATCAAGACCCCGAGCTGCAATATCAGTGGCAATTAAGACGCGCACAGAGCCTGCACGGAAGCGATCCAAGGCCTCTTTCCGCTGGGCTTGAGTGCGGCCACCATGAATGGTCGCACAATGAAATCCGTACTCTTTTAAATACTTCGTGATTCTTGCAGTGCGAAGTTGAGTCCGAGCAAAAACGAGTATGGAGCCTTCACGGGCGCCGATCTGCTCCAGCAGAGTTTCATTTTTTCGAGCGTTTGGAACTTGCACCGATTGCTGTTCAATCTGAGGACGATTTTCTTGCGTCGATGCCACTTGAACACGAACGGGCTCTTTTAAATATTTTTTAGACAGATCAATGATATGTTTTGGGAGCGTTGCCGAAAAAAGCATCGTCTGTCTTTTTTCTGGCAAATAAGTTAAAATTTCATTTAATTGGTCGGCAAAACCCATGTCTAACATTCGATCCGCTTCATCTAAAACCAAGACTTCTAATTTCGAAAGTTTCACATTTTTTCGCCGTAGATGATCCATCATACGCCCTGGTGTTGCGACGATGACTTGCGGTTTTCTTGTTAACAGCTGCACCTGAGGACGCATGGATAAACCACCGATCAGGTTGGCCACTAGAATTTGTGGACTGAATTTTGTTAGATCTTTTAAAACTTCACTGACTTGCTCGGCCAATTCTCGGGTTGGGACTAGAATTAAAGCGACGGCCTCTGGGTTTGCAAGAATTCTTTGTAAGATGGGAATTGAAAAAGCCACGGTTTTACCACTGCCCGTTTGGGCTCCGCCGATTAAATCCGAACCTTTTAGGGCCACGGGGATCGCGTCTTTTTGGATGGGGGTCGGCTGTGTAAAGCCAAGCACCTTTAGACTTTGAGCGATTTCTGGGTGCAAATTAAAATCAAGGAAAGAATCCAATTGATCCTCCAAAAAAAAGGGCTGTTTCAGGGCCAGAATCTATCATTAAGAGGGCGCCTTATCTACTCTGTTCTGGCACTTGGAATTTCTTCACGGTATAAGGTAAAGATATGAAGGTTTTAATGCTGCTTTCACAGACAGAAATCACGGGGGCCGAAGTCCATGCCGTGCAGTTAGGCCATTGGCTTTTACAGCAGGGGCATCAAGTCCACTTGGTCTCAGACACTTTGAATCTGCCAACAAGCCTGCCCTTCATTCAAAGACCCATTCATCCCAAAGGTTTTTTTAAACGTCTTTCAAATATCTTGTTCCTTCGACGGTTGATTGCCGAACATCGTATTGATGTCCTGCATGCCCATTCCAGAGCGGCGGTTCGTGTTGGATTTTGGGCTTGTTTCTTTTCTCGCGCCGCCTTGGTTTCAACGGTCCATGGTCGTCAACATTTCTCGTGGTCTAAAAAAGTTTTTAACTTTTACGGACGGCATATTATTGCGGTTTGTAAAAATATAAAAACCCATCTTCAAAATGATTTTGGCCTCAAAGCCGATTTTATCACTGTGATTGGAAATCCAGTCCATGAGGCGCAACGGGGCCCCGAGGCCGCGAGTCCACTGACAAAGCCTGTGGCTATCGTCGGGCGAACATCGGGCCCCAAAGGAGATCAAACAAAGCGTTTGATCCTTGATGTATGTCCAAAAGTTTTAGAAAAATTTCCTTCTTTAAAAATTCATTTATTGGGTGGGCCTGTTAAGAATTTAGGATCCGACACTTTAAAAAAAATTGAAGAATTAAATCAGAAATATCCGGGATGTCTGTCATCCCCGATCATTTCAAACTTGGATGAAGCCTTGCCTGAATATCGACTTATTTTTGGAGCGGGCCGTGTTGCTATCAGCGCCCTATTACAAGGTGTTCCCGTTTGGGCGATTGGTGAATACAATAGCTTGGGACTTGTCACAGAAAATAATTTTTCTAAATTTTGCCAGTCCAATTTTGGTGACATCGGACCTTCTAGGATGGCGCCTGTTTTTGACACCGGTGTGGTGATCAAAACCCTGACTGACTTCTTGGAATCCGGTGCTCCCGCAAAACCGGAAAGTCAGAATTTACAAGTTGCAGCTAACCGACTTTTTGATGTTCCAAAAGCCGCGCAAAAAATTGAAAATATCTATAAGGCGGCCCTCCTCTATAAGAATTATCCAAAATCAATTCCAGTTCTTATGTATCATATGATCACACCTACCGAAATCGAGACTCGACACAAGATCTTTGTCACCACGCAAAGATTTGATCAGCAATTGAAAGCTTATAAAAACTGGGGCTACCAATCGCTTCAATTTAAAGACCTCGAAGATTTTACCTCTGGAAAAAGAGATTGGTCCCAGTTCCCACGCCGGCCCTTGATGATCACGTTTGATGATGGCTACACCAATAATCTAACGGAAGCTTTGCCTGTTTTAAAAAAATATGGAATGAAGGCTGTGATTTATTTATTAGCGCAAAATAATATTAAAAATAATTATTGGGATGAAGGTGAAATCCCTTTGCAAAACTTAATGTCGCCAGAAGAGCGAAAAAAACTTTTTGCCTCGGGACATTTTGAAATTGGCTCCCATGGAATTGAACACAAGCCCCTGACCAAAATGTCTGAAAATGAGGCCCTTCATCAGCTGAACGAATCAAAAATCATGCTTGAAAAAGAATTCAATGCACCAATACTAAGTTACGCCTTCACCTATGGCTTAAGAACTGATGACTTGGCCGAAGCGGCCTTTAGTGCGGGCTACAACTATATTATCAATACAGATCAAGGCGGCTTTCATTTAAGCCAACCCCTGACTTCAATTTTCCGCACCCCTATTTTTCCACAAGATCAGGGTTTTAAATTATGGCGAAAAGTTCAGCCCTGGTACCGCCGGTATTTTTACTTCACACGAAAAAAATAAATTTTAGCTGACGAAATTTTTTAGGATTTGAAATAGACCCACCGCTAAGACATAGGCTACAACGTTAAAGACCACCAGTTGTGAAATCGCGTATTTCATGGAATTATTTTCTTTGATCGAAATGGCCACTGTCGACATGCATTGCAGAGCAATCATAAAAAATAAAATCAGCGCCATGATCGAAGCCCCGGTAAAAACTTTACCACCCTCGGAAAAAGTTGCTGTCCGCATGTTTTCTAGCAATGAATTTTGCTGGGTCTCTTCATTGTTGTCTGTAACATTAAAAACAATGGCTAAAGACGAGACAAAAACTTCTCGGGCTGTGAAGGCACTGATCAAGCCGATTCCGACGCGCCAATCAGATCCCATAGGCCTAAAAATGGGCTCTAGGACATGGCCGACTTGTCCCAAGTAGCTTTGCTCAAGCTTCTGAGCGGGGTCTTTAATTTCATAATTTGGAAAATTGGACGCTCCCCAAACAAGAACTGATAAAACCAAAATCACAGGTCCTGCTCTTTTAATATAAGAATAAGTTCTTGTTAAGGCTTGCCGAAGAATAACGGGCACTCGCGGGCGTCTGTAAAGGGGGAGCTCCATCATAAAAAACGAAAATTCTTTTTTAGGTAAAATTTTATTCAGAAGACCCGCAGCCAAAGCACCAATCACCACGGATACAATGTAAATTAAAGCTAAGACCAGGCCCGGTTTCCAAGCTGATTCGTTCTTAAATAAAAAAGCCAATAAAAGAGCATAGACAGGCAGCCTTGCCGAGCAAGTCATCAAAGGAATAATAAAATTAGTGATCCACCGATCCCTAGCCGAAGGAATATTTCGGCTGGCAATAATGGCTGGAACCGCACAAGCAAAGCCAGATAACACCGGGACAAAACTGCGGCCGCTCATACCTAATTTAGAAAATGGTTTATCAATAATTGTCGCGGCCCGCGCCAAGTACCCCGAACTTTCAAGGACACTGATGCCAAGGAATAAAATAAAGATTTGCGGCACAAAAACTAAAACGGCTCCAGCCCCAGTGATCAGGCCATGACCCAAAAAGTTGCTCAAAATATTTTCGCCTAACAGCACGACCACTTGCTCTGCAAAAAAACTAAAGCTGTGATCAATGGCCTCCATAAAAGGTTTTGCCATCCAGAAAATGCTAGAAAACAATAAAGTCATGATCAGCACAAAAGCGATCAAACCAAAAATAGGATGCATCAGAACAGCGTCAATTTTGCGAGTCGTAAGACTGACATTTCGCATTTTTGAAATCAAACCAGGGTCGTTTTTTAAGGCCCTTTTAGCGACTTTTTCAATTTCAGATTGTTTTTTTTCTTGTAGATCCAAATTCCAAATATCGGGTTTATTTCCACAATGATCTAAAGATAACCGATCACAGGTCTCTACCAACTTTTGGATTCCGGCGCCTAGCAACCCATCGACCGCAACGACTTTGCAGCCAAAACGTTCGCTTAAATAATTCATATCGATTTCGATATTCTCTTTCCTTAGAATATCAGACATCGTGACAGCAAGAACCATTGGAAATCCAGTTTCCTTGATCTGCTCAGCCAGCAATAAATGCCGACCTAATTGGGTGCCGTCGACCACGACAATCACGCCATGAACACGCCCCACCTTGGGGTTGCTATAAAGAACCTTCAGGGTCACGACCTCATCGGCACTTTTTGGATGAAGACTGTACACTCCTGGTGTGTCGACCATTTGGCCTTCGGCATGCCAGTGCGAAGCTACCTGACCGACTGAATATTCAACAGTGGCCCCTGGATAATTAACGGTCTTAAATTTTGAACCGGTCAGCCAGTTGTAAAGTGTCGTCTTACCGGAATTGGGAGCACCCACTAAGGCAAAGGTCTTTAGAGAAGTTTTTGATGGTAAATTTAAATCTGAATCAGCAGACATTGGCTTTCCTCATCTCGAAGCGCCAGGACCGTCGTGTTAATTTCAATCAGCAGAGGCCCTTGAAAGGGAGCAACTCCTAAAATTTTTAGCACGCAACCTTTATGAAAACCCATTTCATGCAGCCGTTCAATCACCAGATCAGGCCCGTCAAAGTCGGTCACCGTGACTTCACGAATATTTTTCTGCTTTTTGATTTCTAGGAGTTTCACTTCCATTTTATGACACAAAGAGGCCCGAACTTGCATTAAATCTTAAAAGAACCCTCCAGCCCCTAAAGCTATTGAAAGTAAGTTGATAATCCGTGGGTCACATTTAAAGACTCGACCCGACCTGGGTCTAGAACTAGCCGACCTTAGTAAAGTATTTAAACCAAGGTCCGATCCAGTTGGGGTGAAAAACTTGGCCTTAGTCCCCCTCATTATGGCTTTCTTCGTAGCAACCCCAGCCCTGGGTCAGGCTCTGCATGCCCCGAAGGTTTGCGAAAAAGGTCCGTTGATTTTAGAAAATTTGACCTCTGAGCCGCAAAATTTATGGTTTCAGTATTATGGCGAAAAAGGCTTTGAAGAAGTTCATTGGCTTTTAGAAAAGTTCGAAGTTAAAACTCTGACTCCCGAAGATCTTCCGGCTTATGACTATTCCATCAAAGCATTAAGTCCAAAAGTGAAAGCGACAACTAACTGTGGCTCCGAACTTGTACCGTGGACGCCGCAGGTCTCCCCATCCCGCTCTTGGCGCCTTCGACGGGGCTTCGCCTACAAAGGCTATATTCAAAATTTAAACCCAAAACCACAAAGTGTTATGATACGCTTTTTGACCTCTAAAAATAAGCTTCTTGCCAGTCAAACCATTCAATTGGCTTCGCATTTAAAAACAACAGATTTTAAATTTTGGGCCCAGGGTGCAAAACTTGAAGTGGTTGCAGAGGGACGAATTTCTGTGATCGTTCAAGAAAATGAAGCTGGAAAGATGACCTTATTAAAAGAGCTTGCCGCCGCTCCTGTTCAAGTCACGGTCGACCCAGCTGCCGTTTACTTTTTACTGTCCAATGATCAGCGAAGTGATTCTTTTATCGTGAAGCTTGAGGATCCTGTGCTGATTGCAAAGGCTCGCAATAATATCAGTCGCGGTCTTTATCAGCTGATGGTCGCCACTATCACCTATGCGTCCCAAAGCGAAAACCGTTCTTTGGTCAGCCCTGATAGCACACCCTTTTCTTGGCGGGTGGATCACGTTTCAAATTTTAATGATTTTGCTGATATCTCTTGCGATGCCTCGCCTCAGAATGTGCAAGAAAAAATATTCGATTGGCTGGCGAATAAAAGAATTTGTTTCTGGTCCTACCATTTAACAAAAGAACTGTCCCCTCGCGAAGTGCAGTTCGGTCAGCTTAGTTCTCAGCCTTAATTTTTGTTGAAGCTCCCTGACCCGGAGTTTCTTCGACATAAACTTCAAGGCTTGAGACATCATGCTTTTTAAATTCCAACATTAAAGTTTCGGCGATTAAACTTGAAAAGAATTCACTGCTTGTGTTCACGACGGGTAGCAAAATGACTTCATTTTTTGGAAAGACGTAATGTCGATCCCGGAACCAAATTTTTAGCGAAGGCCCTTCTTCTAAAAATTTCATTTCCGGATGCAAGGCTGGCATTAAAACCATCTCATCCCAAACTTTCAAGGTTTGCACGATAGCCTTTTTAAAAACATTAAAATCGACAAAATAGCCCTCGGGGCTTTCCGTCAGTTCCTGTTTAAATTTGATTTTTACGCTGACTCGGTAATTATGGCCGTGCAACCGTTCTGCAGATTGAGCATCAAAAATAAGGAAATGGGCGGCTGAAAATTTAAAGTTCTCTTTGGATAAGTGCAATGTGGTTCGTGACATTCTTTGGTTTCCTGTGATAATCGTCCTACCATGAACTTTGAATTGAAACAGCAATTTCAGATTGAATCTTCGCGATTTTTGCCACACTTGCCTTCAGAACATCCTTGTTCTCGAATGCATGGGCACAGCTTTAAATTGATCCTGACCCTGCAGGGCCCTTTAGATCCCCAGCTCGGTTGGGTTCGGGACTATCACCAGATCGAAAAAACCGTAAAGCCCTTTCTTTTGATGCTGGATCATCAGACTTTAAATCAAGTGCCTGGTTTAGAAAATCCAACCAGCGAAAATTTGGCTTTATGGCTATATAAAAATCTAAAAACACCACTGCCCGAGCTGATACGTATCAGTGTTCAAGAGACTTCGACGACAGAGTGCTCTTATCCAGCTCCGCCGTCAGGGCTTGACCCACTTTAACTTTTCTAGAGATTGACAACTGGGGTTCAAATTTCTTTCTAAATTCGCTGCTATAAAGAACAATCACGGTGCTGCCCATATGGAAAGTTCCGAATTCGTCGCCTTTTTGAATCTCAAGCGGAACTGGATAGATATGCCTCTTTGATTTCGATAATCGATTGGTCCGTACATTTTTATCAAACGCTAACGTCATGGACCCAACATTGGTTGCACCCACCATCACGACACCCACGGGACCAAATTCAGTGGCGATTTCAGCCATCAAACGCTCATTTTGAATATAAAGTTTTTTGATGCTTAAAACGCTGTTTTTATTGACCGGCCATAAATCGCCATTTCGGTACATCACTGATTTAACAAAACCACCGACGGGGGAATGTACGCGGTGATAATCTGTGGGGCACAGATAATAGGTTAAGAAATATCCATCCTTATATTTTTCATCAGCCTCGGGATCTTCTGTCAAACCAACAACATCAAACACTCGCCCCTTCGCTTGGATTAAAGTTCCATTGGTGATGGGGCCCGATTGTAAAATTTCACTATCACTTGGGTGGATGGCCCATGCTGAAGAAATGGGTCGAGCCCCCATTTTCAGCCGTCTTGAAAAAAATTTCCCAATCGATGGGTATTGATTCAAAGACTTCTCGGCTTCGTTGACCTTTATATCATAAACGTCAGCAAAGGCTTCAATTGAAAGCAAGGCCAAGGGCCCTGGCAGATTAATATGCATTAAAAAGCCAACAAAGCGACTAAGCCATTTTCGTGGAAGAAAAGTTAAAATCCAAAGCATAAGGTATCATGACTTTCTTCATATCGACTGTCACTTTTTTTTGGAGTGTGCTATGTTTCAGGCATGTCAAAAATCCTTAATAACGTCCCGGTAGGCCTGGATGAAGAACTGGCTGAAAAGCTTCAATGGCTAGCCCCTGACCATGGACCCTACCGGATTTTGCGACAAAGCGTTGATGCCAGATCCAGGCACAATCCCCATTTTGTCTACAGCCTTGAAGTCGGCGAAGCCGGGGAGGTTTTACAAGAGCCTCGTTTTGATTTGGAACGTGCGTCTTCGTCAGGAAAAGATTTACCGCTGATTGTGGGCTCAGGTCCGGCCGGTCTTTTCGCAGCATTACGCCTTGTTGAACGCGGCATTCCTTGCCACTTGTTCGAGAGGGGCTCTGCCAGTGAAGAACGCATTAAGGGAATTAATAAATTTTGGCGCTACGGCGCACTGGATCCCCGGAATAACGTTTGCTACGGAGAAGGTGGCGCCGGCCTTTATTCTGATGGAAAACTGATCACAAGAATAAAATCAGACCACATTCCCTATGTCTTAAATCGATTGGTGAAATTTGGCGCCCCCGCAGAAATTCAATACCTAGCTAATCCGCATGTAGGATCAGATCGAATTCGTCGGGTCATTCCGAAGCTTCGAAAATTTTTATTAGAAAATGGCTGCCAAATTCATTTCAATACACAAGTGACTGAGATGATTTTTAAAAATCAGCAGATTATTGGTGTAAAAACTGAAAAGAGCGAAATTTTTCACTCTTCTTTTGTCGTTCTTGCCACTGGCCACTCTGCCGAAGATATGATTTATCACCTCAAACACCAAGGCGTGGACCTAGAGGGAAAATCTTTTGCAATGGGTTTGCGGGTTGAACATCCCCAAAAACTAATTAATCAAATTCAATACCGAGATCATGCCGATCACCCAAAACTGGGCTCTGCCAATTATAAAATCACCCATCACGAGGATAAATCTGGTATTGGCGTCTACAGTTTTTGTATGTGCCCTGGTGGCTACGTTTTATCCAGTGGAACAGAAGCCGATGGCGTCGTTTGTAATGGCATGAGCAATTATCATCGAAACTCGCCTTTTGCGAATGCGGCCCTAGTGGTCAGCCTTGATCATAAAAATTTATTTGGCGACGCAAAATTTGGTGGCATGGATCTGCGCCGCGATTTAGAAAAAAAATCTTATCAAGCGGTTGTTAAAAATGGGGGCACAAAAGAATTACCCGCTCAAAACTTAATTGGCTTTCTTGAAAACAAAACCAAGCCTTTAGGGGCGCATTCAAGCCCTTCAGGAATCAGTCCCGTCAACTGGCGTGAGCTATTACCTGCATCGATCAGCGAAAAATTGGTCGAAGGCCTGCACGAGTTCGAGAAAAAAATGAAGGGCTTTATTCATCCTGACGCTCAACTTTTTGGCATTGAATCACGCACCAGCTGTCCCATCAGGGTTTGTCGTGATGATCATACTTTGGAAAGCACTTCGCACAAGGGTCTGTACCCCGCCGGCGAAGGCGCTGGCTACGCTGGGGGCATTACAAGTGCCGCTTGCGATGGGGTGCGAATCGCTGAAAAGATTTTCGAGCAGATTCATTCTCAATCTGTCGCTCTTAAGACTTCTGATCGAACGTAATGCCCCTAAAGTAGATGCATCTGCCCAGCCATCAAAAGATTATGAGTTCGACAAAGCAGTCGGAGGTTATCAACTTTATTCGCCCCGCCCCAAGCATGAGGCGTAATATGATCAATCTGAATTTGAAACCGAGATCCGCAGGCATCTTCAAAGACTGCTAACCCAAAAATTAACGAGCTCCCGCAGTTGTGCAATTCGTCTTATTTGTTGAAAATAAATTTTTAAATTGCGAAGCCGTTCTCGAGGGCATTGTAGTTTCTATTTTTTCCGGCGACAGCTTGAAAGACTCTGTAAATTTTTTGGGATGAGCAACACTCTGGCATTTTTTTACATTAATGATTTCAACTAGGAATATCGTGCTTATCTTGTACAATGATTCTCTTGTTTTTAAACTCTAAAGTCATCAAACGACCACTGCCGCTGACTTTAAACGGATTATTCATGATCTCTTCAAAGCTACAAATTCCTTCGGTACTGACCGCCGACTTCGTACAAAGCTTGGCTCATTTCAAATAAACTGCATTCCCGGGACGCCTTCATCAAGGCTTCGAAAATATTTTTGCCTTCAAGAACACTGTCCTTTAGGTTTTGAATCTGGATCTGACTTTGGCTTTGATGCGCCTTTTGATAGGCCCTGACTTGCGTCAGCTGCTGATTCTTTTCTTCATACGAAGCCCGTGCCATTTCAATTTTTGGTGGCATATAATCGGCGGTCATCGTTTTTGGATCAATAAAAGTATTCACACCAATAATTGGCAAGGTTCCATCATGTTTTAATTTTTCGTAGTACAAAGATTCTTCCTGAATTTTTGATCTTTGATACTGGGTTTCCATAGCACCCAAGACCCCGCCGCGTTCGTTGATGCGGCGAAATTCTTCTAAGACGGCTTCTTCTACAAGCTCGGTCATCTCTTCAATAAAATAAGACCCTTGGCTGGGGTTTTCATTTTTTGAAATGCCAAATTCGCGGTTAATAATCATTTGAATTGCCATCGCCCGCCGGACTGATTCTTCGGTCGGTGTCGTAATGGCTTCATCGTAAGCATTTGTGTGAAGCGAATTGCAATTATCATTAATGGCCAATAGCGCTTGCAAAGTCGTCCTGATATCATTAAATGCAATTTCTTGGGCGTGCAAAGACCTACCACTGGTCTGAATATGGTACTTTAATTTCTGCGATCGATCATTGCCCTTATAAAGCTCTTTCATGGCAATCGCCCAAATCCGGCGCGCCACTCGGCCCAGCACTGAATATTCAGGGTCCAACCCATTTGAAAAAAAGAAAGACAAATTCGGTGCAAAATCGTCGACTTTTAAGCCCCGCGATAAATAATATTCAACAAAGGTAAAGCCATTAGAAAGTGTAAAGGCCAATTGACTGATGGGATTCGCACCCGCTTCTGCAATATGATAGCCCGAGATACTGACCGAATAAAAATTACGAATATTTTTTTGAACAAAATATTCTTGAATATCGCCCATCATTTTTAAAGCAAAATTAATTGAAAAAATACAGGTGTTCTGTCCTTGATCCTCTTTCAAAATATCGGCCTGAACGGTGCCGCGGACTTGCTGCAGAGTCCATTCGGATAGATCTTGGTACTCTGCTGGTGTTAGCTTGCGACCCAGTTCCTTTTCTTTTTTATCGACCTGCTGATCGATCGCTGTATTAAAGTAAAAAGCTAAGATCATGGGCGCTGGGCCATTGATCGTCATACTGACGCTGGTGTTTGAAGAAACTAAATCAAATCCGTTATAAAGCTTCTTCATATCATCAAGGGTACAAATACTAACGCCGGATTCACCGACTTTGCCAAAAATATCTGGTCTAGGATCAGGATCTTGGCCATACAAAGTAACGCTATCAAACGCTGTTGAAAGTCGATGGGCTTTTTCGCCCTTGCAAAGATAATGAAAGCGATTATTGGTGCGCTCGGGAGTTCCTTCGCCAGCAAACATGCGCTTTGGATCTTCATCGGGGCGCTTTAAAGGGAAAGAGCCTGCGGTGAACGGAAACTCGCCGGGAATATTTTCCATCCTTAAAAAACGATAGCGATCGCCCCAGTCTTTTAATTTTGGCAACACGACTTTACGGATTTTAGTACCGGATAACGATTTTGACACCAAGGCTTGACGAATTTCTTTACCCCGAACATAAAAAATTAATTCATCTTTAGAATATTTTTCGATCAAGTGATCCCAATCTTGCAACTGGGATTTTTCTTCGTCTGTCAAATCGGCTTGTAATAGTTTTTTTGTCGTTTCTAGTTTGACTGGATCAATCAACTTCAAATCAGAAATACCTTCCAGCGCCCCCCACTGCGACGCTTTGGCGGCCAGTTTTGTGGTCCGTTCTTTATAACGATAAACTGTGCTGATGATTTCAGATAAATAATTCTGACGATCAGGTGGGATAATTATATTTTCTTCTGCACTGAGGATTTTGTTTTTAAAATCTTCGCTGACTTTAAAGGCAGGATCTTTTTCTGTCAGCATGTCCATTAATTTCAAGAAAAGGCGATTAACACCGCCTTCATTGAATTGCGACGCTTGCGTTAAAAATACGGGCACTTCAACACTTTCATCAAATATTTTTCGAGCCCGTTTAAATTGTTTGGTGACGTCCCGAAGAGCATCGTGGGCCCCTCGGCGATCGGCCTTGTTGACAGCAATCAAATTGGCAAAATCAATCATGTCAATTTTTTCTAGCTGGGATTGCGCTCCAAAGTCGGAGGTCATCACATACATGGAAAGATCACTGACTTCGGTGATGGCCATATTTCCCTGACCAATTCCTGAGGTTTCAGCAATGATCAAATCAAAATCCAGGGTTTTTAGAAAATTTAAAGTCGCAGGCAAATCTTCAGAAATTTCTTTTCCTGAACCACGTGATGCCATCGATCGCATAAAAATACGCGGACGACTGAGGGAATTCATGCGAATCCGGTCCCCTAACAATGAACCACCGGTTCGACGTTTTGATGGATCGACGCAAACAATGGCGATTTTTTTATCCGGATAGGCATTTAAAAATCTTTGCGCCAGCTCATCGATCAAACTTGATTTTCCAGCGCCGCCAGTTCCAGTGATGCCCACGATCGGCGTTGGGCGAGGGCTTGATTTAAATTCTTTCAAAAGCTCTAAGGCGACAGCCGGTTTTTTTTCTTCAATTGAAGTCAGGGCCAAACCTAAGTTTTGCGAAGGAATCGAGTCTTGCCCAAAAGCTTCCAGCAAAAGCCCCGGATTTAATTTCGCCGCATTTTTATGAATCCAATCAGCGCGTCGTTCAAGAAGATCAAAATCAGATTCTTCCACGATCAGGCGGATCATTCCCTCAAGGCCTAATTTTCGTCCATCATCTGGATGAAAAATTTGTGTGATCCCGTAAGCTTCCAGTTCCCGTTTTTCTTCATGAACAATGACTCCGCCACCGCCTCCAAAAATTTTCACATAGCCTGCTCCGGCCGCATCAAGCAGGTCTTTGACGTACTTGAAATACTCCATATGCCCGCCCTGATAGGAGCTGATGCAAACCCCCTGGGCTCCTTCTTGCAAAACGGCTTTCACCACATCACTGACAGATCTATTGTGTCCCAAATGAATGACCTCGGCGCCAAATTCTTGCAATATTCTTCGAATGATATTGATGCTGGCATCATGACCATCAAAAAGAGCGGCCGCCGTGACAATTCGAACAGGATTTTTAAGGGGTTTCATATTTTATAGACCTTTAAATTGAGGCTTTCTTTTTTCTAAGAAAGCTTTTGTTCCTTCGCCGACATCGGCGCCGCGAAATAAATCCGCAAAATGTCGAGATTCATTTCTGTGCGCTTCATCAATATCCAGATCCCACGCCTGATTGATTGATTTTTTAGCGTGCGCAATCGCCATCGGAGCCCGTTGCAAAATTCGCGAGATCAGGGCATGACAGGCCGGTAGCAATTCGCTTTGCGAGACCACCTGATTCACCAAACCAATTTTTTGAGCTTCAACGGCCGTGATCATATCGCCAGTGAAGGTCAGTTCACGGGCCTTTCTTAAACCCACGGCCCTAGAAAGTTGAACCGTTCCACCAAAGCCAGGAATCAGTCCTAAGGTCACCTCAGGCAGACCCATTTTTGCATTATCAGACGCGATGATAAAGTCACAGGCCAAAGCAAGCTCAAGCCCGCCGCCCAAGGCAAAACCGTTCACAGCCGCAATGACAGGAATTTTTAAATGAGCTATTTCTTGAAAAATCGATTGTCCGCGGTCGGCAAAGTTTTTAGCTAAGTCCTCATCTAATACTGATATTTCACGAATATCCGCGCCCGCGACAAAAGCCTTTTCGCCTTCGCCGGTAATAATTAAAGCCCGCGCATGTTCAAAATCAAGTTCTCCGATGGTTCTTAAGAACTCGGCCATTTCATTCAGCAATTGTGAATTCAAAGCATTCATCGCTTCTGGTCGACTGAGTCTTAAAGTCCAGACGCCTTGAGGATTACTTTCGACTTTTAAGGTTTGAAAACTAAAGTTCATGGTTTTGCCTCATACGTATAAAATCCGCGACCTGTTTTACGGCCCAGCCATCCTGCTTCGGTGTACTTCACAAGCAAGGGACAAGGACGGTACTTGGAATCGCCAAGCCCCTCGTGCAAAACATTCATAATGGCAAGACATGTATCAAGACCGATAAAGTCAGCTAAAGTCAGCGGACCCATGGGCTGGTTCGTTCCCAATTTCATGGCTTCGTCAATGGCGGCAGGCTCTGCGATCCCTTCGTGCAAGGTATAGACAGCTTCGTTGATCATAGGCATCAGAATTCGATTCACAATAAAGCCTGGCATATCTTTTGTGCTTTCAACAAAAACTTTTCCCATTTTTTCAGCGACGTCTTTAACCCTGGCAAAGGTTTCATCAGAGGTTTGTAAGCCACGAATTCCTTCCACCAACTTCATTAAAGGCACGGGATTCATAAAATGCATCCCAGCCACTTGCGAAGGCCTTTTTGTGACGCCCGCAATTTTTGTAATGGAAATCGAAGACGTATTTGAAACTAGTAAAGCTTTCGCCTGGACCACCTCATCAATTTCTTTAAAGATTTTTAATTTTAAGTCGATATTTTCAGTCGCAGCTTCAATCACAAGATCGCAATCTTTAAGGTCGATCATTTTTTGCGTGATTTTAATTTTCGACAACAGATCTTTTTTTTGAGCGTCCGTGATCGTGCCTTTTTTAATCATTCGGTCGCAGCTGCTAGCGATCGTAGCTAGACCCTTTTCCAAAGTCGCTCCTGAAACATCCATCATGAACACTTGGTAGCCATTTTGAGCGGCCACTTGAGCAATGCCATTTCCCATTTGTCCCGCGCCGATGACTCCTACTGATTTGATTTCCATATCCATTGACTCCTGAATTTAAAGGGTCCTTAAGCTATGACTTAAGGACGGCGCATTGTCAAAACTTCTGGGCTAGGCAAGGCGCCATTCCTCAGTGAAAATAAAGACTATGGTGATTTTTAGATCAAGCTTGTTTGCTATTGTCTTTCTGCTGATTTTCGCGCTGCAAGGTAAAGCCTTGGCTGTCCCGCAGGACAAATTGGCAATCCCCTTCTATCGAAATCTTCAAAGCCACTTTGCTTCAGGCCAGGCTCCCCGCCAAGACCTTGAGACCCGAATTAAAAGCCAGGAGTTCCATCACCGCCTCAAGGTCTCTTGGAATAAAAAAGAGTTTGCCATTGAAGGCGATCAACTCCTGCAAGAAATCCACTGCGTTACGACGGCTCAGCTGGCGAACAATTCCCCTCTGTTTGAAAATCAGCAAGGCTCGGCAAAATCTTTGGGACTTTTATCCAAAGATCAAAATGTCGAGATCCTAGAGATTCAAGGCTCGTGGGCCAAAGTGCGGGAGCCCGCTCGCAAAACCGAGGGCTGGATGCCGTTAACGGATCTTAAAGCCAAAAATGAAGATGCGGGTGTTTTTGTAAATCTGATCGATACTTTTTTGCGCAAAAAACCAAGCCACGAATCAGCGATGATCACAACGATTCCCAAAGCTCAGCGATTAAAAATTGTGGGATATGACAACGGCTTCCTAAAAACAAAGTACCTGGATCACGAAGGCTATGTTGATCTGAGCCACTTGGTGTCCCGGGCTGATTTTGCCGTTTGGGCCTACAAGGATAATAAGTGGCACAGCGTCCATCACCGGGAAGATCAATTTCTTGTCACTTCCGATGGAAAAAAAATTCCTTTAGATGAAGTCGTGGCCTTTACGGGCAGCCCGAACAAGGGCGTCATGATTAATTCTGAAGCGGAAGAACCCCCCGTGCGAGCCCATGTGCAGATTCTTGAAAGCGAGTCTCATCAGTGGGCATTAAGCCTTTTGCCGGGCCACGGTTTAGTTTGGTGGAAAAAAGAATCGTCAAGCCCTTCAAAAAAATCTGAATCACAAGAGATGACTTTAACAGCTGAAGAGATCTTGAAGCGACCGATTTTTTCTTTGGCTTTGGAAGGCACAAAAAAAGTGAAAGGACTCATTTCAGCGCAAGGAATTTTCAAAACGGAAGACGGCGTGAAATGGGTTCAATTAAAACAATTTAGCAACCAAGATCTGCCCGTCAGTGTTCATCCCGATGGCTATTGGTTTGTCGGGTCTTTTAAAAGCTCTGACCGCGGTGAAACATTTGAGCCCTTTATTCGCTGGGATCAGCTGGCGGGGTTGATCGAAAGTCATTTAGGCCGACATCCGAAACATATTCGCTTGCAAAAATTAGAGTCTTTACCAAAAGGACAAATTCAAGCCCTTGTCGACACAGGCCCTGGCCATGTTAAGCTTCGCTACACAATTCTAAGCTCTTCATGGAGCGTTGTAAAATAAGGCAGCATCGCTTCTAAGACTTTACTTTGTAAAAGGGGTCGTTCCTTCACCGAAACATTTTTTGTATCAATCGCCGGCAAGACCCAAATTTGAATTTCCCGCGACCATGTTCCAAAATTTGGAAAATAGGCATGTTTCGGTAGAATTTGAGAGGCCTTTCGAATCACAATAGGGATGACAGGAACCTGCGCACTGATGGCAAAAACAAAAGGTCCGGACTTAAAATGTCCTAACTTTTCTTCGGTTTGCCGAGTTCCTTCAGGAGCTAAAGCGATATGCTCCCCCGATTGCAACCTGGCCTCGGCGTCTTTATAAGTTTTAAACACCTCTTCGCGATTCCCCCTGGCGATCGGCAAAATTCCCACTCTGCGCATGGCCCACCCAAACAAAGGAATCCTGAACAGTTCGATTTTTGCTCCAAACCGCACCGAAGGCAAATATCCGACCATGGCAAAAATATCAAAGAAACTAGTGTGGTTAAACAGATAAACGCCGCCCCCTGAAGGGATGTTTTCAAGACCCATCACTTTCACTTGGACGCCGAACATCTTGCAAGAAATAATTCCCCACCACTTTAAAGTTAAATCGTCGAAGTCCCGCCGCCGGAAAACCAAATTCACAGCAATCGTAATCAATGACGCCACCAATAGGTAGGGCGGATAAAGCACACCCATGATCACGGATCTTGGGTAGGATAAGATATTTAAAATCATACCCTAGGATCCAACGGGAAAACCCGACGCCGAGCCGCCTCGCGCTGGCGCTCTTTGTAGGCATCGTGCTCTGACGGCCCCGAGAGAATTTTTTCATGGGCTTTTTGATCCATAATCTGAACTTCAAAAGGGTAAAAGAAACTGAAATTTTCACGGCCAGGATTTTGAATTTGAATCAATTTCCGAGTGATAAATTTGATAAACTTAAAGTCCTGCCCCGACTGCTCATTAATTTTGCGAATCATCTTGGCCTCATCGCCCGACTTTTTCAAAGCAAGATCAAATATTTGTGACATCTCTTCATTAGTGGCTTCAGAATTTTTACTTTCGGCCATTTGACAAATATCGATAAAAAGATCGACGGGAAACAAATTATTAGAGGACTGATCCGGCATGATGTGGGGGTAGCTAATAATGTTTTCTTCGACTAAAAAACGAATCACTTGAAAGCTATCAAACAAAGAGTTGGTTACAAATCGGACGCCCAGCTTGTCAAAGACCTTCATGGCAAGAGCATCTGGTTTGGCCAAAAGCTTGATCACCGTGCTGTTGGAAGCTTTAAAGGGCTTCACTTCAAAGCCGGCAAGATCAATAGCAGACCGAGTGGTTTTTTGTGGTTTTAATTTGTGAATGCTGCCGTCATGAAAGATCGCCTGCTGAAACGGCGTTAAAATTTGCTGCTGAATTTCTTGTGTGAACGAGGCAAACAAGTCGCTTTCACTGTGAATATAAACCTGCATGCATCTAAGGATGGCACAAGACCACCTCTGCAATTCCTTGTCTTCTGGCCGCTGGGAACTTGCATAAATTAAAAGTTGCGAGAGATCCCCCATATGTTTGCGATCAATCAAAACTTCCGGAATTTCAGATTCCAAATAGCCTAATTTTTCGGTCAACAAAACAAGTGCGCGACGATGAAAATACCAAAGTTTCGCAATATCTTCTTCGTGGGTTGGATTGTAACCATAGTTTGAAATAAAAGCTTGGGCCGATTCCACTGTGGTGATGTTCAGTCGCGGAAGATCAATGGCCGAACGTCCGCCCGCAACGGAATGGAGAACATCAGAATCAAAATTAAATCTATGCTGCATGGCTTATTTGAGAGCCGAAACTGAGATCAAGCAAGTTTAAAATTAAGGTTGGGAGCACGGCATGATGACAGCTTGCTACTGAAAGTTGCAAGAGGCCGCTTGGATGCGACCTAAGGTTCCCTGTCGAGGTGTTGAACCATCCCAGGACTTTAAATTCATAAATTGAACTTGTCCGATCAATTGACCGCCCTGCACTTGACCATCGACAGTCAGGTGACCGTAAGAGTCTGAAAACTGGACATGTAAAACCCGCTGGCTTGGATCAAAAGAACCAGCAAGTTGGCTGCTGCCCGTGTGGACAACTTCGATGGCAGAAATGATCTTTCCATCAGTGCCTTTGGTTCTAACAAAGGAATCATTGATCGTGATTCTGAATTTTGAAGATCCACTGATGATTTGATGAGAAGAATCAAAAACCAACAGCATTTTTAGCTCAACCCCGGTCGCCCCACTAGAAGCGCCACTGACTGAGCCAAGTTCAACAGGATTCATTGACACAGAGACAAAATCACCCACCAGTTTCCTAAAATCCTGGTCATTGCCAGAAAGACTGGTCACCCGGGATGAAAGTTCGTTTCCTTGACAGCTGTTAGGCGAAATTAAGGTCTCAGGTGCCGCTGAAAATGATCGCTTCTGCAAACCAGGTTCACTTCCGCAACCAAATATAAATAATGCAGTGATTATTAACCAATTCAACTTCATCTAAATTAATTACAGCAAAACTTGGGCCAAAAAATATCCCGTTATGAGACAACCCTTAGTTCGGAGTTTGCTCGAGCGACTTATCACGTAAAAGCTTGTCAGCGCGAATTCGGGCCGGAATGCCGACCCCTTTCCACTTCAAGGTTTGATAATTTCCAGTGCGAACTTTTTCAGAAGAAATCACGATATCCACCATGCCGTTGTAACCAGCCTTTAAAGTTAAAAAAGCCAAGCGCATGACGACATCTTGATGATCCAAACAATTTTCAACCTGAATCGGATCTTCCAGGCGCTTGATCAAACGAGTTTCCTTGCCTTGGTTTTTAAAAAACACCAAAATTTCTTTGGCACTTTCTAAATCTTGATTGTAGTCCGCAAGTGGACCCGCCACCTTTTCGTGATAGCAGCCTTCACAGTAAACTGCGTGACTCAGCTCAGGCGGAATCGCTGGCATGTAGGACAGTGTTTCTTCCTCTAAAAACTTCGCACAGTATTTACAGATCGTGCTTTGGCAGATCCCACAACTTAAGGCGGCTTTCGATTTTTGGCAGTTCGAGCAAAC
>JAYWEU010000100.1:0-2051 GCA_043779385.1 Pseudobdellovibrionaceae bacterium | reverse complement strand
CAAGCCATCGGATTCATTTAAAACGTTTGATAAGCCAAAGACAGAAATCAAATGTACATGATTGGTCAGATAGTAAATGGGCTCGGCCACGATACTGACCCAGCGAACTTTATTATTACTTACAGTTTTTTTATTAAAATCATCATAAACTAAGCTTAATTGTCCCGACCAAATATCTTGCTCGGTCAGTAAGCCATTCCACATTCGAAAGCGCTCTGAGCTTTGTGCCGTACAGGCGGCATTCGTCGTATCACTGCAATCCTTAACTAACTCGCCGTTAGCTCCCATTCCTGACATCACACCCTGACCGTAAGCCAAACCCAATTCATTGGTTATTTTTTTTCCATCGAAAACAGTTCCCGCATACGTTTCTTTCGCTGCTAAAAAGCCACCTGTCCCCGCTTTATAGTCAGTCCCAGGCGCCGGTGTTGATTTTGTCGACGGCGTCGCAGCCCCTGTCAGCCAAAAGTGCAATTTATTCGCAAGGCTTAATTCGACATCTTCTAAACGTAAATGCGCACTTGTTTTAGAGGCGATTTTATTTTCTGTCGTGATCACCGTCGCTGAACCATTTAATTCTTTTGACTCTGAACTTTGAATAATTCCAAAACTCCAAACCCCTGGACCTTTTTTAAGTCCGCCGTAACCAGCTCCAACACCATTCATCGACACCGGATAAAAATCGATCGCCGAGATATCCCCCCAACGATAAAATCTTTTGCCGACCCAAAAGATCCCAGGCATTTCTTTTTCAACACCAATTTCAACATAGGCTGCGCGAATCACCCAGTTGTTCGCACTCGTTTCAAAATCAGTGCGGTTGTCATAAACATAAGAAAAAGTCAGGAAAGCTTTTGAAGTAACACCGGGCCATTTTTCTTGATCGCTAAGGTCGGAGGCAAAGGTCGCCTCGCCGTACATTCCACATTCATTTCCGATACGGAATTCATTCCCGAAAGAGCCCGGATTATTATAGCACTCTTGCTGCCCACCCTTTAAGTTGCTACCGCCTGAGCTTCGGAAGTATCCCCCAAAAGTCAAAGGCGCTGCTTGCACAAAAGATCCGATAAGAAGCAAAAGAAGGGTCAAAAACTTCATAAGGATCTCCTAGATATAAACCGCATAAGTCACTGAAATACCTAGTGTTCAATGCCAAAACTTAAAGTGATTGTCTATCTTATAAAGTAGGAATTTTTCCACGACCCATCAGAGTTCGTTCTAGTTTTAAATGATAAACCGCTAATAGTTTTTCACCCACATCATCACCTTCAATCACGGCGATCGCACGAGCGATCGCTTCCAAAGTTGACATGCCAAATTCTGAGCTCTCGGCGCGAAGATGGAACTTCGCGAGATTAGGAGTCTTCATCATAACTCGGGGAATTTTTGCAAGCTCTGGGTGACGTGTGTGAACCTTACTGGCTTGTCGCCAATTCCCATCTGGAACGATCAATTGAATCGGTTTATGGACCGCTTGCACATAAGATTTTGTAAGTTCCATGGCATCGTCAGATGGATAAAAAAGTAGAGTCTCATAGCCTTGCGTTAACAAATCAGAGAGATCTAAAGATTCAAAGTCTTCTTTGTTTTTATCAAAATGGCCACGAACATGCATTCCGCTGTTCGCAAGACAATGCAAAGCCAAACGACCTGAGTTAGTGGTGCGCTTTAATTCCTTCGCATGAATAATCAGACTAATTTTTGTTTTTAGATGAAGTGGGTCTTTTAAAATTGGAAGAAGGGAGCAGATGCAAAGACTGGGATTCAGAAGACACTTTAAACAAGGGCTCTTTGGTTTTCTTTGTCGGAGACTGGCTCCGTTCTCAGTTCCCAAAAGAACCCCTGAAATCTAAATTATAAAAATATTAGTTTTTTACTCGTACTTGAGTCGCGCAAGGACCTTTTTTGCCTTGTCCAACTTCAAATTCAACTTTGTCGCCATCTTTCGGCTCTTGACCTTGCACTTCAGAGATATGGAAAAATAAATCTTTTCCGTCGTCTGGTGTAATGAATCCGAAACCTTTGCCTGAGTTAAAAAACTTTACTGTACC
>JAYWEU010000099.1:0-14805 GCA_043779385.1 Pseudobdellovibrionaceae bacterium | reverse complement strand
GTAATATTTTTTCTTCAGATGGAATCATTCCCCCTTCATTGCAAGGTGATGGCGGCGGCAGTCAGAAAGATGCACCTCCCGTTTTATCGCAGTTGCCCCTTGTTTTAATTGGAACTTTAGTTCATTCAAATCCCGAGCGTTCTATTGCCGCTATCGAAGTTAAATCAAAAAACCAAGTCATCTCTTTTACACCTAAAAAAGAAATTGAAGGCTTAGCGACCGTCGAAAGGGTCGAACGGATGAAGGTCATCCTTCGAAATCTTAATAATAATCGACTCGAATATTTAGAAATTAAAACTGATAGTAAAGTTAGTTTTGGAACCACTGCCAAAGTAACTCCTGGCGGCGGTGGCCTTGTCAGTAAGGTGGGTGAAAATGAATTTCATGTCACACGTGCAACTTTGAATGCTCAGCTTTCCAATCTTCCTGAAATCCTTCGTCAGGCCAAAGCGCTTCCAGCCACTGACGCCAGCGGGAACGTTTACGGCTTTCGCATCACCGCCATTGAGCCTGGCAGTGTTTACACTGAGCTTGGGATCACCAATGGCGATGTGATCACAGGTGTTCAAGGCAACCCTGTGACCAGTGCTCAGCAAGCGATGGAAATGTATCAAACTTTAAGATCTGCTGGCGATATTGAAATACAAGTAGAACGCGATGGACGACGACAGACCCTGAAATATCAGGTGAAGTAATGAGGAGTTGAAAATGAGAAAATCTATTTCAGGGCTCGTGGTTTTAAGTTTAATCACTCCGATGGCGGGTGCACAAACTCCGGCTGATTCAAAAAAACCAAGCGGCATGACGCAATCTCAGAAAAGTAAATTTGCTAAAGCCAGCCCCGAAGACATCACCAACGAAAATTTTCCTGAAACCATCGAGTCCTTCGATTTTCCTAACGTCGATATTAACGATATTATTAAAGCGATCAGTGAACTGACCGGAAAAAACTTTATCATCGATCCTGGCGTCAGAGGAAAAATCACCATTGTAGCACCCAGCAAAATCACTGTCGCGGAAGCTTATAAAGCTTTCTTGTCAGCTTTAGCGATCAATGGTTTTACAATCGTCCCAAGTGGTAGTTTTTTAAAAGTGAAGCTGGCTAGAAATGCCCAACGGGACAGTATCGAAACTTATTCCGGAGCTTATTACCCTAACACCGATCAGCTGATCACTCGGATCGTGACTTTAAAGCATATTCAAGCCGAGCAAGTGACCCGAGATCTGCGCGTTCTAGTTTCTACGAATGGCGAAATCAATCACTATGCCCCGACCAATTCGATTATTATTTCTGACTTCGGATCAAATATTGACCGCGTGATGAAAATTTTAAATCAGCTGGATGTTCCAGGTTTTGAAGACCAATTGGAAGTCATTCCCGTTCGGTATGGGAAAGCCAAAGATCTCGCGGATCTTGTCGATCGCATCGTGAATAAGGGCGAAAAAGGCAATAACTCGCGCGGCGGAACATTTTCTAGCGGAGTGCCAAGATTTACTCGCGCCGGGTCTGGCCAAGCCGGCGGTGGTTTTTTTATGGCGATTCCTGATGATCGCACCAATTCCATTGTTGTCACCGGCAGTAAAGCCGGAATTATCCGCGTGAAAAAACTGATCCAGCAATTGGATTTCCGAATCAGACCCGAAGATTCGGGCGGCGTGCACGTTTATTATATGAAATATGGTGATGCAGAAAAAATTGCGACCGTCATGCAAGGTGTGGCAAAAGAAGGGGCTCCAAAGGCCGCCACTGGCGGCGGTCCTTCGTCTCCGTTTGGACCTCCTGCTGTCACTAGCAACGCAGCCGGTGCGACTGAAATTTTTGGCGGCGATGTAAAAATCAGCGCTGATAAAAGCACCAACAGTTTAGTGATTGTTGCTAGCAAGCAAGATTATGAAATTGTTCTGAATTTGCTTTCAAAATTAGATATTGCTCGCGATCAGGTTTTTGTTGAAGCAATCATTATGGAAATGAAAGCCAGCATCGGCGATGACTGGAAAATTGGTTATTATCAATTTAACGAAAGTGGCGTTGGAAAAACTGGCTTTAATGGTGGTATTGACTTACCAACAATGCTCAATCCTACTGGCGGAGCTGGAACAATTATTGGATTTGGCCAAGGTAAAACAATCGAAATCACAAATCCGGCTGACAAATCAATCCTAAAAATTCCTTCATTGATCGGATTTATCAACTTTTTAAAACGAACAACGAAAGCAAATATTTTATCCCGTCCACAAATTACAGTCGTTGATAATCAAGAAGGCGAAATTGAAGTGGGTGACAGGGTTGCGACAAGTGTCACGAAAACAGCCGGCACCAACGGTGCCTCTGATACTTTTACTCCCAATTTAGAGGATGCAACGATTAAGCTTAATATTAAACCGTCAATCTCACCAACGACCAACGCTGTTCGAATGGTTGTTGATCAAAAGGTTAAGCAACCAACAACTGTTGAAAGTTTACCGAAGGCTTTAGCCGATAATACGACACCGCTAGCCACTCGCTCTATTAAAACGACCATTGTCGTAAATGATGGGGATACGGCGATCATTGGTGGCTTGATGCGCGATCAAGATACAGAAGAAATTACGAAGGTGCCATTGTTGGGCGATCTCCCGATTATTGGCTGGTTGTTTAAATCTCGCGCCTCGACCCGAGCTAAAACAAACTTAACTGTGTTTTTAACCCCAAAAGTGATCCGCACAGCCGCTCGACAAAAAGATATTTTACGAGAAAAGTTAGGCCAACGATTAGATTATATTAAAGGGCAAGGCGGCAAAGATCCATTTGGATCAACAGCAGATGAAATTCAAAGCAGCCTTGGTGTTAAAAAAACTGACGACGAAAACAAATCTAGAAAAGAATAGGACATCAGATTCATGGATATTCAAAATATCCTTAGTAAAAGCACAGCCCTTTCGGCCGATCAACTGCGATCGGTGTTAGCCAGTACTTCGGCTGTTCGCCCAATGACGGTGGGAGCGGCGCTTGATCAAAAAGAATACACTTCCGCGGAAGAACTTGTGTCAGCGCTTTGTCATGAGATGGGCGTTGAATTTATCAAAGATATTCCAGTCAACGATATTTCATCAGACTTGATCCGCGATATTCCGATCAATTATGCAAAGACCAACGCGATTCTTCCTTATAAAGAAGAAAGCGACTGCGTGATTGCACTGACCGCCAATCCAGTTAACATCAAATCCCTTGATGATCTTCAGGTGATCTTTGGAAAAAAAGTTCGCTTTTTAACAGCGACACTGTCCAAACTTCAAGACGCAATTAACAGAGTCTATGAAAAATCCACGGCCAATCTGTCGGGCTTAGACGAAATTGAAGGTGAAGATTACGATTTAGATGATCCCATCATTGATTTATTAGAAGCCGGTGAAGACGACGCCCCGGTCATCAAGCTAGTGAATTCCCTGCTTTTCCGCGCCGTCAAAGAAAAAGCTTCTGATATCCATTTAGAACCCTACGAAAAAGATATGGTTGTGCGCTTCCGGATTGATGGCGTGCTGTTTGATATTTATAAACCACCCAAAAAACTTCAAAATGCCATCACCTCTCGAATCAAGGTCATGGCAAATTTAAATATCGCTGAAAAACGCTTACCGCAAGATGGGCGAATTCCATTAAAGGTCGGCGGTAAAGATATTGATATTCGTCTGTCGACAGTGCCCACCGCCCACGGCGAGCGTGTGGTGATGCGTTTACAGGATCGATCGAATGTGGTTTTTGAGCTTGAGCAATTAGGCTTTTCAGACGAAAACTTAAAAAAGATTTCCGATATGTGTCTGCGCAGTTATGGAATTCTTTTGGTCACTGGCCCCACGGGTTCTGGTAAATCCACAACTTTGTATGCTTGCTTAACCCGAATTAATAATACAGACGTCAATATATTAACAATTGAAGATCCTATCGAGAATCGAATTCATGGCATCGGACAAGTGCAAGTGAATGCAAAAATTGGTCTGACCTTTGCGGCCGGCTTAAGATCTTTTCTGCGGCAAGATCCCGATGTCATCATGGTCGGAGAGATTCGTGACTTAGAAACATGCGAACTGGCCGTTCAGTCCTCATTAACAGGTCATATCGTGTTTTCCACTTTACACACCAACGATGCGGCGGGCTCTTTTCCCCGCTTGATTGATATTGGCGCTGAACCTTTTTTAATTGCGACGTCGATTTTAGCTGTGATTTCCCAGCGGCTGGTGCGCGTCTTGTGCCCGCATTGCAAGGCCTCTTATGAGCCCTCTGAATTTGAACTGGGTTTATTGGGTGTGACTCGCGATATTGCCAAAAAATCAAATATTTGTAAGGCCGTTGGCTGCGAACACTGCAATCAAAAAGGCACCGTCGGCCGAACAGTGATTTCGGAAGTTTTAGAAGTTACTGAAGATATTAGATCTTTGATCATGCAGCGAAAAGACGGCAATACGATTAAAAAACAAGCCGTCAATAATGGCATGAAGACCTTCCGAGATCATGGCATCCAAAAAGTTTTAAGTGGAATCACAACCATCGAAGAATTGCTGAGCAACACTCAGCTTGATGTATAATTATGCCCTTATTTGAATATCGCGGTCTTAACCGCCAGGGAAAAAATCTTAAAGGAGTGATCGACGCAGAAAATCTGCGCTCGGCCCGCTCGCGCTTAAAAAAAGATCATATCTTTGTTGTTGATATTCGTGACCGAAAAAAAGCGGACACCAATCGCAAGAAAAAAACATCCAGCCGCGGTGGCGTCAATGTGAAGGATTTAGCCTTAATGACAAGGCAGCTAGCGACTTTAATCAAAGCGAATATTCCCTTGGTCGATGCCTTAGCCGCCGTTGCCGAACAAGTCGAGCATCCGGTTTTATCCGAAGCCATTGCTGACTGCAAAAATATGGTGAACGAAGGCAGTCCCTTTTATAAAGCCTTAGCAAAATATCCTAATATTTTTTCAAATATTTTTATTTCGATGACAGAAGCCGGTGAAATGTCGGGATCTTTGGATGTCATTTTAATGCGCCTGGCAGAATTTACCGAAGCCTCAGCTGAGCTTCGCCAAAAGGTCGGAAGTGCTTTGACCTACCCGATCATTATGCTGGTGTCTGTGCTTGTGGTCTTAAGTGGTTTATTTATTTTCGTGATTCCTAAAATGGTCGCAGTCTTTGAATCCACACCGGGTTTGAAATTACCTTTTATCACTGTTGTGATTATTAATATCAGTGGATTTATGGTGAATTATTGGTACTTAATTGCCGGCACGATCGTGATCGTTTATTTGCTGTTTCAAAACTGGCGAAAAAGCCCAACCGGGGCGCCCCAGTGGGATGCCATTGCTTTAAACATTCCTTATGTTGGACCCATCGTACGAATGGTGGCGGTCAGTCGTTTCACTCGCACTTTGGCCACACTGTTGACGGGCGGAGTGCCGATGCTGAACGCTTTGGATATTGTTCGCAATGTCGTTAATAACGCCGTGATCGCCGAGGCCGTCGATGGCGCGCGGAATAACATCAGCGAAGGGGAATCCATCGCTGGACCTTTGAAAAAATCGGGGCAATTTCCACCCATCGTGATTCACATGGTTAATATCGGCGAAAAGACTGGTGAACTAGAAAATATGCTGGCCCAAGTCGCTGACGCTTATGATTTTCAAGTCAAAAATAAGCTAGAATCCGTCACTAGCCTAATGGGGCCGATCGTCACCATTATGATGGGGATTGTGATCGCCATCATTGTGTTTTCTGTGATGGTCCCCATCTTCGAGATGACATCTTCCGTCGGTTGAAGTAGTTTATTAGAAGTTTTCAAAAAGGAGCTTTTGCATGGATCAGCGTCGCTTAAATCAACGTGGTATGACACTTATCGAAATTCTTATCGTCTTAACAATTATCGGCGCCATGGCGGCTTACTTAGTTCCTAATCTTTTTGGTCAAAACCAAAAAGCCAAAGTCCGCGAAACGCAAATTCGGATTTCAAATTTAAGCAATGCTTTGCAAGGCTACTATTCGGATTGCAATAAGTTTCCAGCTTCGCTGCAAGGTTTGATCGTCAAAGACGATTGCACCAATTGGGGCCCGGTGGCTTATTCTAAAAAAGGTGATGTTAAAGACGCCTGGGGAAATGATTTTTCTTATGAATCCAAAGGCCAAACTTTCACCATTATTTCCTTAGGAAAAGATGGTCAAGAGGGGGGAGAGGGCTTTGACGCTGATATCTCCTCTGAAGCTCTTTAATTTAAAGACACCCAAGGGTTTCACGTTGGTTGAAATTCTGATCGTTCTTGCGATCTTTGCTGGTATTGCCGCCATGGGAATTCCAGCCCTGTTTAAGAAAAGCGACAATATCAAAAAGGTGGCTCGCCAGCTGACATCGCTGACAAAAGAAGTCCGTAATCGCGCTAAGCTTAAAAATTCCACTTACCGGATCGTTTTTGATATGACAGCAGAACCACATCGCTACTGGGTGGAATTTATGCAAGGTTCAAAACCGATCCCAGCCAATCTTTATGAGTCTAAAAAAGACAACGAGGTCGAGGGCTCCCGGGCGCGGAGTTTTCAAAAAGACACTTCGCTCATGAAAAAAGAGCGCGAACTTCCGAATGGACTTACTTTTGCGTCGATCGAAACCATCAACACCAAAACACCGATTTCAGAGGGACTGGCCTACGTTCATTATTTTCCTGAAGGCTTTGTTGAAGCCGCGGTGATTCAGGTCACCAATAAAAGCAATCTGACCTGGAGTTTTGTGATCAGTCCCCTGACAGGACAATGTGAAATTATTGAAGAGGCCAAATCTTTGAAGGATTTAAACCAATGACGAAGAAGGGTTTTACTTTAGTCGAAGTTTTACTGGCGATGATTATTTTATCATCAGCCCTGATTCTTTTGGCCACCTCTTGGGGTGGAAGCTACGCCCGTGTTCGTAAAACCAAAGTGAAAACGGAAATCATGGCCTTGCTTCAACGAAGAATGGTTGAGGTGGATTTAAAATATAAAGGCAAGCCTTTGGACTCGATTCCTGAGGGCCCTGAAGAAGAAGATTTTGGATCTGAATATCCACAGTATCGATCCACGGTGGAATCGAGGAAATTTGATTTTCCTGATATCAGCGGCGCCTTGACTGGTCGCGAAGGGGGCGCGAATCAAGCGCTTTTAATGATTATGAAACAGCTGCAAGAGCACTTAAATAAAACAGTCAAGGAAGTGAAAGTCAGCGTCATGTACAAGCCAGAAAATGGCAACGAGCAAACGTATTCGGTCACCACCTATTTTGTTGATTATGATAAAGAGATCGCTGTCCCGGGACTTCCCCAATGAGGAATCGGCTAAAATCTCAGCAGGGCTTTACTTTAATTGAAACCTTACTGACAGTTTCAATATTAGCTGTGATGTCGATTTTAGCCGCGCAAACTATTCAGCGCAGCATGCAAGCCAAGGTTAAACTCCAAGATCAGATCGATGATTTATCCCGTGTTCGAGATGCTTTAAGACTGATGGAACGGGATTTAGGCTTAGCCTATCACCACCGAGATTTCGAAAAAGAAATTGCTGAAAAAGTAAAGGCTTTGGGAAAACCGACACAGCAACAATTGCAGGGCCAACCAGGCTTTGCTCCACCCCTCGACCCACCCGAGGTGCGCGAAGCACCCCGCCAAGATCCCACAACTTTTTTTGTAGGCTCAGATTCGGATATGAATTTTGTGACCCTCAACAACAGCCGAATTCAAAGCAATGCTCGCCAAGCGGATTTTCAGGAAGTCGGTTACGCGCTGAAAGACTGCCGCGAAAAAAACCAAGGCAAATGCTTATGGCGCAGAACCAGTGCGGTAGTTGATTCCGATGTCACTCGGGGGGGAAATGATATTGCGCTATTAGACCATGTGCAGGAATTAAAATTTCGATACATTGGAAAAGGCAAGCAAGATTGGGTCAGCGAATGGCATTCCGACGCCAGTGGTGATGCCGTCACCAAGGATCATTTCCCCGCAGCCGTTGAAATTTCCCTGACCTTTCAAAAAGGCGATGGTGACACGATGAAAAAATATTCGACGCAAATTGTCGCCCCAATCCATTTCCCTAATAACAAAGAGGAGGACACTAACAATGGAACTACGCCGATTAATCCAGCGCAGCCAGGTTCTTAAGCCTCTTAAAAATAATCGTGGCATGGCGATGATCATGGCGGTTTCAACCATGGCGTTGATTATTTATTTAGCTGTCGAGATTATGTACGACACAACTGTTGAGTACAATGTGAACGCGCAAGAGCTGAATCGTTTAAAATCCTATTATGCCGCCCGCGGGGCAGTTGAAATTGGCTTACTAAGAATTAAAATTTATCAAAGTGTAAAAAATAAATTAGGCGACCAATTGCAAGGCAGTCCCTATGCTCCCTATATTGATCAAATTTGGAGCTTTCCTATTCAGTGGCCTTTGCCGACAGAACTCTTAAACGCCGTTGACAAAGACACCTCTGAAGAAAAAAAGAAAGAATCTTTGGTGGACGCTCAGTACACATTGGATATTGCCGATGAAGGTTCTAAAATTGACATCAATGACTTGGTCTCCCCTTCTGAAACTTTAAGAAAAAATGCCGAACGTATGCTTCTAAGTATTTTTGAAGAACGAATTAAAACTGACGATCAGTTTCGCAAAGAATACGGTCAATTTCATTTCGAAGATCTGATTGAAGCCATGCGGGATTTCATGTCTTCGACCTGGAATGGAAAAAACGGCGATAAGCGAAGTCAGTACAGTGAATTTCAATCCCAAGAACTACCTCCGAATCGGGGTTTTCGCACTGTGGGTGAACTGCATTTAATTCCATTAATGGACGACAATTTGTTTGAAATGCTAGAGCCTCGAATCACCATTTACGGCTTAAAAGGGGTCAACCCCAATACCGCCAGCTCCGAATCATTACAGTCCCTAGACCCAGGACTTACGAAAGAAGTGGCGCAATCCGTTCTTCAAGAACGTCAGAAAAATCCATTCACCACGGCCGATAGTTTTTTTGCCTTTGCCAGTGAAAAATCAGGGCAAAAATTAAAAGCTCGCAAATCGGATGAGTGGCCGATCACTTTTGACAGCATGACAAGCTTCCGAGTCACCGCCCACGGAGTTTACCAAAATACGTCGCGGGAAATCACCGCTATCGTCATGGATATCAGTCAAACTTCAGCTCGAATTAAAACTTTTGTTGATAAAGATAAACCTAAAGATCCTTTGCCCGCAGGTGGATCGCCAAAAACCGCCCCACCAAAAAAACCTCCAGAAAGACTTTCCAAAGGGCCTCCTCGTGTCGTATACTGGTCCGAGAATTAAGGGAAAATTTTTCCTGCACTAAAGTCTGGCTGAGGCCTATTTAGTAAAAACTCTTTCAAGGAAGGAAGAGATGAAGTCAGTCGGAGTTGATATAGGTTCAAGCCATATCAAAGTTGTCGAAGTGCAATCGACATCCAAAGGCTTTGCCGTTCTAAGTTACCAAGTGCATTCTCTGACTCGTCCTCCGGGCACCGATCAAGATATCGAAGTGATTGAATACCTGAGGGATCTGGTCACGCGCTTTGAAGTCAACTCAACAAGATTTAGTTTTGCCATTCGCCAAGACCGAGTGTCGATTAGAAATAAAATTTTTCCCTTTAAAGACCGTCTAAAAATTAATAAAAGCCTTCCCTTTGAGCTTGAAGAAGATATCCCCTTTTCAAGCGATGCCGCCGTCTTCGATGCAAAAATTATCCAGTACCATGGCAATTCCACAGAAATTCTAGCCTGCGCTGTTCCTAATCAGTATGTTAAAAACTTAGCGCAACTGATCTCTGATGGCGGAATTTCACCCTATCTGATCAGCACGGAAGCCACCGCCTTAGCCAACACCTTTGAGCGTTGGGATGATGTTCCTCCGCAAAAACCAGCTTTGGATTTAGCCGTTGAAGACAGCATTGATCGTCGAAAACGTCCAATTTCTATCGTCTTAAATATCGGTCATACACGCACACTGGTCTGCGCTTACGAGATGTATCAGCTTGTGGGTGTTCGATCGATTCTTTGGGGTGGATCCCAAGTCATTGATGCCATCGCCAAGAAATACAACCTTCCCCCTCGAGATGCTCAGCGCGAGATGGAGCAAAAAGCTTTTATTTTACCCACTCGACAAGAAGCCAGCTATGAAGCCAAACTATTTTCTGATCTGATTGCAAAAAATGTTCGTGACCTTGCCCGCGATTTGCAATTGGTGTTGTTAGAATTTGGCGCCGAATTCAATGGTCAAATTCAAAGAGTCGACATGACCGGCGGAGTGTCTCAAATTAAAGGCTTAGGCCCATTTTTAACCCAGCTTTTAGAAGTTCCCGTCAATCGCACGCCTTCTTTAAATAATTATGCCCAAGTTAATTTTGAAAAAACAGATCATGCCCAGGCGACCTTGGGAATTGCTCTGGGCTTAGCCATCGAGTCCCTGAGAAAACCCCGTAATCCCGCTGTGAATTTTTTAAAAGGTGAATTTGCTCGGCAAAGCAATCGCGCCAAACGCTTCTGGGAAAATTGGGCGCCCACCCTGCAATGGACAGCCGCCTTGATGGTGGGCTTACTTGTATGGACGATGGCTCGCAGTCATTTCGCTGACACGATGGAACAAGCGGCTCGCTCGAACTTAAAGCAACAAGCCAAAAGCGTCGCTGGCCTGACTGGAAAATCGGCGACGGATAAAAAAATCCAAGAATTTATTCGCACCACTGCCAAACAAGCTGAAGATCTTAAAAAACTGACTCGTTTAGCTAGTATGAATTCGACCTTAGAAGTTTTAAAAAAAATCAGTGATGCGACTCCTGTCAAATCGGCCATCAGTTTAGATGTTAGAATTTTTAATGTTCAAGATAATATGGTCGTGATGGAAGGTTATTTAGGCTCTGTGAAAGAATTAACCCTTCTTCAGCAAGCTCTTGCCAATGTTGCTGAAGATGGCCGCGTGACTCCGCAAAAATCTAATTTAGGAGCCTGGAAAAATAAAATTCCTTTTGCTTTGGCTTTTCAGGTCGATCGAAATATTCAAAAAGGATCTCAGGAATGAACTTTGATGATTTGAAAGAGCGATTTTTAAGTTCACTCAAGCAAACCTGGGAGCGAATCCAAGAAAGCAGTGCCTTTAATCATTTGCGCGATCGCTTCGAGAACTTAACTCCTCGAGGCCAAAAAGTCGTTCTGGCGGCGACAGTTTTGATTTTAGGGTTCCTAGTTTTTTCAATGCCCTATGGCTATTGGTCAGAAAGCCAAACTTCGGTGAAAGGCTTTGAAGATCGACGCAATATCGTTCGCCGGCTTCTGAAAGCCTCTCGGGAATCTGCTGACATTCCAGATATTCCGCAAGCGCCGACGCCAGAAGCTTTGCGCACCCAAATTGAAAATTACCTTAAAGAAGTTCAGCTTATTACCGAGCAAATTAAATCTGTCGATGTGGTGCCCGTCGATTCAAAATTAATTCCGGCTGATATGGCCCAAGGTTCAGTGGCTGTGAATTTAGCCAAACTGAATTTAAGACAAGTCTTGGATATTGGCTATAAATTAAAAACTCTGAGTCCCAGTGTAAAAATGACGGCCTTGCAAATGTTTCCCGATAAGCAGGATGCTAGATATTTTGATGTGGTCTTTCGATTAGTTGCTTTAGCTGTGCCGCAAGTGGCTCCCCCTCCCGTCCCTGAGCCCGAACCTCCTCCGAAAAAGCCAAGTTTTCGTAAAGGCTCAAGCCCCAAGGGGAAAATTAAAGAGGGCGACGAGTGATTGAAAAGCTAGTGCAGTTTCTTAAGGCGATTAAAAATAACTGGGGAAAGTTCATTCTTTTTTTGGTCTTCGTTTTAGTTTTTGCATTTATTCTATTCCCTTTAGATGACCTGGGCGATTTAGTTTCCTCGCAAGTGGCTAAACTAACAAATAATAGCATCTACGTGCGCTTTGATAAAATGGGTATCAGTATTGTTCCGCAGCCAGGCATGCAGCTGAAACAAGTTTATATCGAGACTACAAATTTAGCGCCCCTTTCAGCCCAAGAATTAACTTTGTCGCCGTCGATTCCAGGGCTTCTTCAGCAGAAACCCTTCGGTCACTTCAGTGCCCACGGCTTTATGAAAGGTTCTATCGAAGTGAAAGTCGGCAGTGGTAAACGCTCGGATAATAATATCGAACGTTATCAGCTGGATCTGAATTTAGCGAATTTCAGTCTGATTGAAATTCGCAGGTTAGTGAATCTTCCTGTGCTCTTGCGCGGACAAATGTCGATGGACCTGACAAACGGTCAGATTGATCCGTCCTTCACGGAACAACCCGAAGGCGACATCCTATTAAAAATCGATAAATTTGAACTGCCCGCCTCAAACTTACAAACGGCCATGGGCGGCCTGACTTTGCCTGAACTGAAGTTAGGGCAAATATCATTAAAGGGTCGCTTATCTGGCGGCCGTATCAATATCATCGACGGAATTATCGGCCGTGAGGGCGATGAAATTTTTGGCCATATCAAAGGCAATCTGGGCCTCACGATCGCCAGCAACGGCGGTCTTTTAACACCGCAGTTGGGGGCTTATAGCTTCGATATCGATTTAAAAATTAAACGCAGCTTCCAGGACAAAGCTGCTCTGTTCCTTAGTTTCATTGATGGTTACAAAACGCAGCTGCCTGATGGTGGCCAATATCGCATCAAAATTTCTGGCGCTAATTTTATGATGCCTCCTTCAATGGGAGCCTTGCGTTAAAAAACTCTCGGGGTCCGCCCTTAGGACCTGAGTTTTTTAAAGACTTCCAATGGCTTAGCTTACAGCCTGAACCAAAGCTTGCAGACCTCATAAATCACTTGAAGTCCTTGATTGACTTCTATGGAGCCTATAACAAGAATCCTTTTGAATTGGAGGGAATAGATATGTCTGGAATCAACAAAGTCATCCTGGTTGGCCGTTTGGGTGCAGATCCTGAAGTTAAAACCATCGCTCAAGGCTCAACAGTTGCGACTTTAAATTTAGCCACCAGTGAAAACTGGACGGATAAAAATGGTCAGCGCCAAGAAAAAACTGAATGGCATCGCATTGTCGTTTGGGGAAAATTGGCTGAAATTTGTGGTAAGCATTTAACAAAAGGTCGCCAGATCTATGTTGAAGGTCGTCTGCAAACTCGTCAATGGGACGACAAGCAAGGCCAAAAAAGATACACCACTGAGATCGTTGCGACGACCGTTCAGTTCTTAGGTGCCCAAGGCGAACAGCGCGCGGGTGGCCCGTCTCAAGGCGCTCAAAGCACCGGCGGTGAGACCTTCCAAGATTTTGGTCCGGAGCCAAGCTTTGATTCTTCAGAGGAAATTCCGTTCTAAAAGTTTCGTTGATTTAATTTTTATTTTTTCAGAAAGCTCTTCTCAGGAAGGGCTTTTCTTTTTTTAAAAAACCCGCCACAATAACATATGCGTTGGTTATTTGTATTTCTGATCACAGCGGGGCTTTTTTCTTGCACAGTTTATAGCTCTGCTGGTCGGAAAGATTTTGAAACAAAATCCCCTAATTTTGTGAAAACGTTGGCTTTTGTGGGCTGTGATCCTATCGAACAAAAAGACTATGACGAAGGTTTTTTAGACAGCTTTTCCAGTCGCAGCTTCTACAAAACAAACGATTATTGGGTCGCCGAAGACCTTTCTAGCAGCACTCCAGTTATACAAGTCCTTGATCATAAAAAAGAGAGAGTTTGTACTTACCAGTATAATGATTCCTTAGAATGGCAGACGAACAAAGCCTATTTCCTGCAACATCTTCAGTAATCCCTAGACATTTCTGACCTTTGTCCACCAAACTGATCTTGTGCTAATACAAGCTTTCCTATTTATAGCTTTTATTTTTTCAAGCCCTGCTTTCGCAGCCACTGTTCAAGGCATTAAAAATGAAAAAATGCTGCTCACCCTGGGTGGACAAAGTGTGCACATCGGCGAACGCTTTTTCTTGCTGGATGCCAGCGGCAAAAAAAAAGCCTTGATTAGGATCCGCCAAGTCAAAGACGACCGTGCCATTGCAGAGGTCATTAAGGGCCAAGTTCAGGTGGGCTTTAAATTATCCTCTGCACCGTCTTCTGCCGCGACTCCACCTGTGAATGCAGCCTCAGAAAAACCTTCAGCAAGAAAATCCTATACTCGCGCTAGCGCCCAAGCCGGTAATTCTTGGGGTGTCCTAGGAAGCCTCTTGCAAAATGATCTGCAAGCTAGCTTTATTCCAGCGGGTTCTAGTACAAAAACCTCTGTTGCGATGAAGGGCACAAGTTTTGGAGTTTTAGGATTTTACGATTATACTTTTTCGCCAGAGATTCAGTTTCGAGCCTTAGGCGGCGTAGAAATATTTAAAGTTTCAGGCACTGGCAATGCCACCGACTGTGATGGCGGCTCAGATTGCAATGTCGATATCAGTTATTTATCAACTTATGGCGGCCTTAAATACTATTTTTACAATCGCAACTTTAAGCTGTGGGCTGGTGGGTATTATGGGTTTTTATTTGCGATCAACAAAGCAAGCACAGTTTTAAAAACAGCTGATATCACTAGCAACCAATTATGGGTCCTGTCCTTTGGGATGGATTATCCTCTGGGAAAAGGCGCCTTTATTCCTTTCAGTATCGACTATGGATTATTTCCCTCTTCAGCCACAGTGAAAGCAAATATCCTTTATTTGCGAGCCGGCTGGGGAACATCATTTTAGAAACTCCCCCACACAAATGTGCGCAATAAAGTAGAATGCATATCCCAACCATCTATAATCTCAAATCTGAATTAGTTTTTAAATTGAGGGCTCT
>JAYWEU010000098.1:0-2067 GCA_043779385.1 Pseudobdellovibrionaceae bacterium | reverse complement strand
GATGGCGGACGCCTATCGCAGATCTTTGCACACCTTCTTCAGCAGCAAGTTCAGAATGTGCTAGACACACCTGCTTTAAAAAAAGGCAAAATTATTTGGAAAATTTCTGACTCAAATTCAGCTCTCATTTTTGAAGCCTTCGATAATTCACCAGGGCCGCTTTGGGATAAAAATGTGAACAGCTTTTCATATTCTTTGGTGGAGCAAGTTCTGCGGGATCTTGCTGCCAGCTTGGAAATCCCTGCCTCGACCAGTCTAGACCTTAAGGCAAAAATTTCCTTCTCTCGTCCAGTTTTAGGTCCTAAGAACTAAGATTCTTGCGGTTTTTTTGACAGTCCGGTCAAAAACAAAATACAATGAAAGTATCAGAACCCACCATGGAAGGAAGGTTCATGCGAAGTCCAAGAGTCCTTATATTGGATGATGAGTCCACTCTGCGAACAGCTCTTTTTAGAGTTTTAGACCGTAAAGGTTTAAGCGTTATCACCGCTCATAAAATCGAAGAAGCAAAAACTTTGTGCCAAACAGAGAGCGGCATCGATTTGGCGATTGTTGACCTGAGTCTTCCCGACGGCGATGGTTTAGAATTTATGACCTACCTAAAAAATCTATATCCGCAAGCGGAAGTGATTATTTTAACCGGCCATGGTTCTATTGAAACGGCCATCAAAGCCACACAGAAAGGCGCTTTTCATTTCGTCACAAAGCCTTTTAACCTTGAAGAGCTACTAAGTGTTATCGAAAAAGCTTTAACTCATAAAAAATTGCAGCAAGAAAATTTACAACTTCGCACAGAGCTGAATAAAAAATATCGATTTGAACAAATCATCGGACAAAGTGATGCGATCAAGTTTGCCTTAAGTCTGGTCGAAAAAGTGGCTGACACCGATTCGACTGTTTTAATCACTGGCGAATCTGGTACTGGCAAAGAATTGATCGCCCGAGCGGTTCATTATAATTCCAATCGCGCGCAGCACCCCTTTGTGGCCATCAATTGCGGCGCTATTCCTGCAGAGCTTTTGGAAAGTGAACTATTTGGACATATCAAAGGCGCCTTCACAGGGGCTGTTTCAAATCGCATCGGTCGCTTTGAAATGGCCGATGGCGGAACTATTTTCCTAGATGAAATCGGCGATTTGCAGCCCAGCTTACAGGTGAAATTATTGCGCTCACTTCAAGAACGATGTTTTGAACCCGTCGGTAGCACTAAAACTGTGCAAGTGAATGTTCGGGTGATCGCCGCGACCAATGTGAATCTGGAAGATGCCGTCGAAAAAGGAAATTTCCGGGAAGATCTATACTATCGCTTAAATGTTATTCCCATCACAGTCCCTGCCCTGCGTGAGCGTCGATCTGATATTCCGATTTTACTGAATCATTTTTTAGAATCTTTCCGCCGGAACAAAGGCCATAAAATCACGGGATTTGCCGCTGATGCGATGGAAAATTTAATGAATTATGCCTGGCCTGGAAATATTCGCGAGCTCGAAAATCTGATTGAGCGTCTGACGATTCTAAAAGGTCACGGGGAAATTGCCGTCATTGATCTTCCCGTGAAATACCGCGCTTCCATCAATGCTTCCCGCGAAATTGGCTGCGTCGATATTCCCGAAAACGGTTTAGATTTTAATTCGGCTGTCGATCTTTATGAAAATGCTTTGATCATGCGAGCGCTGGAAAAAACCGGTTGGAATCGCAACCAAGCGGCCTTGTTACTGAAACTGAATCGAACGACTTTAGTGGAAAAAATTAAGAAAAAAGGTCTGCGTCCTCCAGATGGTGAAATGATGGATTTTAATTGATGGAGAATGTTTAATGGAAATCCAAGACCATTGGCGAAAATGCAGCAGTTGCAAAAAAGACATTGGTTTTAAGCAGAAGTACTATATTTGCAGTGTTTCTTCCTGCAATGGCCAAAGAACGGGCTATGTTTTTTGTAAGATGGAATGCTGGGAAAATCATCTTCCTGGTGCCAGACACCGCGACGCCGCTGCTGTTTCAATGGAGTCTCCTCCATCACCCACGGCGGCTGCGGGAGTTCGAAGAATAGTCACTTCAAATGCAGCA
>JAYWEU010000097.1:0-2076 GCA_043779385.1 Pseudobdellovibrionaceae bacterium | reverse complement strand
ATTTCAATAGATATCAGATTTTCCAAAATCTCACTCGCGGCCATGCAAGACATTATGATCCTGAGACTGGGAGATGGTTGAGTAAGGATCCGATTCGGTTTGCTGGTGGGGATGTGAATTTGTTCTCTTACAGTGCTAATGATCCGATTAACAACATTGACCCGAGTGGATTATGGACAGCATCTTTAGGATTTACGATAAATATTAACATTGGAGCATTCATTAACATCAATATTTCAGCAGGGGCTGCAATCGACAATCACGGTGGTGCTGCACTTTACAGTACTGCGGGAGTCGGTGGAACTTCAGCGGGCAGATCCGTTGGAGGAGGAGCTTCTATTGCAGTGTCAAACGCAGAAACTGTTAATGACTTAGCTGGAAAATTTGCTCAAACTTCAATACACGGAGGTAAGGGCTTGGGTGGAGGTATTGATGTCTTTTCTGGACATGCACAGAATGGTGCTGTCGTAGACGGCGCAGGAATTACTTTTGGAGCACAATCAGGTGCCTCAGGCTCTACCGGCCTAACATTTACTAGCTTGGCTATAATAAGAGCACCGAGTTCTGCTACGCCGGCGACATCGCGAGGTGTTTCATGCCCTTAAGAATTGGTTTGTTGTTGATGAAAGTGGTCCTCATATGCAGTGTGATTGCGGTGATATTATCAATAATCAAGTTGGGTAATCAAGAATCTGCATTCTTAGACTATTCAACAGTTCCAGTTATTGAACAAAATAAAAACATTCCTTTCAATGTAAAGGGGAAAATTGTGTATATAACCTCTGATGAAGAGGAATTTAACCAAACGTATAGAAAAATTTTATCCATTTCGACTTTAATTTCGGGTTTACTTGGCATTATTTGGATTAAAATCGGTAAGGACTGGTGGGATTTTTAGATATTAGTCTTTCGACTTCTTGGCTGAGAAGCGAATGAATAAATCTTCTCATTGTCGACGGTTTTAGATATAGGGGGCCAAAGGGCATGCCATTAAATTGACCTAACCCCCTTAACATAATCCAGGTCCTATGAGAGGATTTGATTAAAGAAAGGGTTTTTTATGCCTAGGAGGAAATATACAACAGAACAGATTATTCAACATCTTCGAACGATCGAAATCGAAGCTGGAAAAGGAATGACGATTGAAGATGCCGTGCGTAAGCACGATATTCCAATTCAATCTTATTATCGGTGGAAAAAAGAATACGCCGGCATGGATTTATCCCAAGCAAAAAAACTTAAAGAATTAGAGATTGAAAATCAGCGATTAAAAAAGTTAGTGGCGGATCTTTCAATTGATAATCAAATATTAAAAGAAGTTTCAAAGGGAAACTTCTAAGCCCTGCGCGCAGACGTGAAGCTATTTTACACGTTGTAAATGTACTGCCAGTCAGTGAACGCAGGGCTTGTCGAGTGATTGTTCAGCCAAGATCAACGCAAAGATATAAATTCATTCAAAATGATTTCGATGATTTTATTCGAAAAAGAACGATCGAACTAGCTCGTGAATACGGTCGCTACGGTTACGAACGAATCACTGAAATGCTTAAATCCGAAGGATACGTTGTGAATAAAAAGCGAATTGAATTAATTTGGCGTCAAGAAGGCTTGAAGGTCCCGCACAAGCAGCCAAAACGTGCCAGGCTGTGGTTAGCTGACGGTTCAACGATACGTCACAGGCCAGAATATAAAAATCATGTTTGGAGTTACGATTTTGTAAGTGATCAGACTTATGATGGCAGAAAATTTAAAGTATTAAATATTATTGATGAATACAGTCGTGAATTATTAATTAGTTTTACAGCGCGGAGAATTAGATCACAGGATGTCATTTTTGTTTTGGCAGATTTGTTTTTAAAGCGTGGAATGCCGCAATTTATTAGATCAGATAATGGACCTGAGTTTGTAGCAAAAGAATTAATGAAGTGGTTCAAAGGTTTAGATGTAAAGCCATTATTTATTCAACCAGGAAGCCCATGGGAAAATGGCTTTATAGAATCTTTAAATGGTCGAATGCGTGATGAGTTTTTAAACGGAGAAATATTTTTTACGCTGCTAGAAGCTCAAGTTTTAATA
>JAYWEU010000096.1:0-14961 GCA_043779385.1 Pseudobdellovibrionaceae bacterium | reverse complement strand
CTGTCCGAGCTTGTCGCTTTTTTAGGAACAGCGGCTTCTTTGGAAGCAGTGGTTTTTTCTTTGTCGCTGAATTCTTTTGGAATTCTTTCGAAGTCGGAAGGGTTTCCACCAGAACCACCGTCTGTGACTTTTTCTAAGATTGGCACTGTCGTTGCCTTTTTATCTTTATCAGAAGCCGAAGGATTTGTCAGCTTGTCAGCCTCTTTATCCGCAACTGTTGCTGGCTTTGCAGGAGCTGGCGAAGCCGAGGAATGGTTTTTCGAGTCTTGTCCACAAGCGGTGAGCAGAAAAGAACTTGTGAGAATTAACGTGAATAACGATTTCATAAAAATCTCCTGACGGTTTATCTTGCGGTTCCTAATATAATTGATATGGCCGGGTCCCACAATTGTCAGAGAATTGTACAGTAGGACTTTCAGACGTGTTTAAAAGATCAACAGGCCCCCTTAAAAATTCCCTTTTTCAGAGACAATTCTTGTCACTTCTTTTGGAAAAAATCCTTATTCGAAAATCCGGCCTTCTTATAATCCCCCCAACAGACTAAGATGACTTGAAATCGATTGAAGGAGCATAAAATGTCAGGCCGCGGGCAAAAACTATTTATAAACAATTTGATCACAGTGCTGATTCTAGCGCTGGTGCCCCTGGTCTTTATGGGCTGTACAAATAACGATAAGTCCGGCGCCAAAAACTCGGGCAGTGATCATTCAGATAAAAATACAGCGATCCCTAAAGCGCCCGAGCAAGAGCAGATAGAAAAAGAACTGCTGAACGAACAAAATAAACTTCCAACCACAATTGATAACCGAGTTGACACAACTCAAGATCCCAACGCCGAGGTTTTTCGCTTTAGCAATGAAGCTCAAAAGTTTACTTTAACTAAATTAGGTTCTCTTTTAAATAGTGAGTTTCAGTGCAAAGCCACTTTAAAATTAGCGATTCGCGAAAAAGAAGAACAGGGTACCATTAAACTTTCTTTTTCAAAAAATGACCTTGGACAAAATGAATTTAAAGCCACTTGGTGGCCGTCGGCGGCCGGGCAAAAGCCCTTTTATATCGCCAATAAAAAAGAAGTTTGTGGTGAAAAGGTGCAGCTGTTAAATAGTAAAAAAGCGATCGGATCTTTGGCCAAAACAAACGATCAATACGTTCTTCAATACACCGTTGATGTCCTTGATCCCGTCAGCTTAAAATTAAAGTGGCATGATCAAGAAGCAAAACCAGGTGAGATGATTTGTGAAACCCTCTCCCACCAAGCGATTGCAAAAGCTACCATCGAAAGCTGTCAACTCAGTTCATTGAAATGATTGCGAAATTAATTGTCAGCCGGTAAGGTGACAGGGATGCGATCAAATCCCCTCCCAAACAATCTTGTGAAGTATTCTATTGTCCTAGCAGGGCTGGTTTTGGGGCTTGCGATCTTTGCGTATTTTTGGATCGATCAAAGCTTAAGCGTCTATTTTAATAACGAAGACCTCATGCCATTTCGAAAAACGGCGCGCGCCATTACTGATATTGGCTTGGGTGAATATTCTTTTGCTTTAGCCATCCTAAGTTATATTTATTCTTCTTGGGCGGGCCGTCGATGGCTGAAAGCCTGGAGTTTTAATTATTTTCTAGCTTTAGTTTTTTCGGGCCTTATTGGCCATTTCATCAAAATTATCATTGGCCGGCAACGTCCGCATGTCTCTGAGGTTTTTGATTCTCATGTTTTTGCGCCGATCAGTTTTGACTCTTACAATCAGTCGCTTCCGTCGGGACATGCGCAGGTTGTGTTTTGCTCGGCCACACTATTAGCTTTTTTATGGCCGCGCCGGGCTTGGTTGATTTATTTACTGGCCGGGATTTTAACATTTTCTCGGGTGATGGTTCATGCTCATTTTCTTAGCGATATTATGGCCGGCGGCATGGTGGGCCACTTAGGAGCTCTTTGGTCTGTTTGGCTGATGGAAAAATATGGCTTCAGCCAATACTCTTTATCTTCTCGTCCTTCTTAAATAGTGCTAACAACAAACCATGTCTGACGGCTCTAGTTTTTTTAATTTAAGTCCCGATAAAGTTCTGCAGGGAGCCGAGGCCGCGGGCTTTCATCCCACCGGTGAATTTTCCCAATTGAACTCCTATGAGAATCGAGTTTTTGATATTGTTTGCGAGGGTGGCGATCGCGTCATCGCCAAGTTTTATCGCCCGAACCGCTGGTCTAAAGAGGCTATTTTGGACGAGCATGAATTTTTGCACGATTTAAAAACAGAGGGCATCCCAGCCGTAGCCCCCTTGGTTTTAAAGAATAAACAGACCTTGATTAATTGCGATGGAATGTGGACTGCGTTTTTTCCAAAAATTAGAGGGAGATTGCCGCAGGAACTTCTGGACAATGATTATGTTAAGGTCGGCCACTTAATGGCCCAGGTGCATAATCTAGGAGCCCGAAAAAAGGCCCGTCACCGCGTGTCCATGGACGAAAACTTCCCTGGCGCCTGGGATGCTTTAGATCTTTTGCAAGACTGGATCAGTCCTGAAACCATGGATCGCTATAATGTCGCCGCTGTTAAAATTCTTGAAGCCTTTTCAGAAGTGATTGATCCGTCCGAATTTTTGCGCATTCATGGCGACTGCCACCGTGGCAATCTATTGCATGGTGGAGATGTGAACCTGCGGCGCTCGCTCACGGCTAACAATGACGGCAATGCGCCGGAAGAAAAGTTTTTTCTGGTCGACTTTGATGATTTTGTCAACGGCCCTGCCGTGCAAGATTTTTGGATGTTATTTTCTGGTGATCGGGATCAAGAAAGCCGCGAGCGGGAACTGATCTTAAAAGGCTACGAAGAGCTTCGGGATTTTCCCCACCATCAGTGGGATTGGATTCCTATTCTGCAAGGCTTGCGAATCATTTCCTATGCCTCGTGGATTGCTAAACGCTGGGAGGATCCTTCGTTTCCCCGCATTTTCCCAGAGTTTAACACCTATGGATATTGGGCCGAAGAGACCGAAGCCCTAGAGAAAATCGCCTGGGGTCTGGACCTGACCTAAAGAAAGATTCGTATTGCCTTGCATAAGGCCGTGACCCGATCGACTTAATTTGAAAAATTAAGAGCCTTGAACAATTCCGCAACGGAGCAAAGATGAATAAGATTAAAGTGGCCAACCCTGTCGTCGAACTTGATGGCGACGAAATGACTCGGATTATTTGGTCCTTTATCAAACAAAAATTAATTCTGCCTTACCTTGATATCGATATTAAATATTTTGACCTGGGCATGGAGTACCGCGATCAAACCAATGATCAAGTGACGATTGATGCGGCTGAAGCCATTAAAAAATACAATGTCGGAATTAAGTGCGCGACCATCACGCCGGATGAAGCGCGTGTGAAGGAATTTAAATTAAAACAAATGTGGAAGTCACCGAATGGAACCATTCGAAATATTTTGGATGGGACAGTTTTTCGTGAGCCTATTATCATTAAAAATATTCCCCGCCTAGTGCCGCACTGGACGCAGCCCATTTGTATTGGCCGTCATGCTTTTGGGGATCAATATCGCGCCACTGATTTTGTCACCAAGGGCAAAGGCAAATTAACCCTGACTTTCCAGCCTGAGGGCGGTGGGCCAGCAGTCACTCATGAAGTTTTTAATTTTAAAGGCGATGGCGTTGCCATGGCGATGTACAACACCGAAGAATCAATTCGCGGTTTTGCACAGTCTTGCTTTAATATGGCTTTAGAAAAAAAATGGCCTTTGTATTTTTCATCTAAAAATACAATTTTAAAAAAATACGATGGCCGCTTTAAAGACATCTTTGAAGAGATCTATCAAAAAGATTTTAAAACTAAATTTGAAGCGGCAGGCATCACTTATGAACATCGCTTGATTGACGACATGGTGGCCTCAGCGATCAAATGGAGTGGCGGCTTTGTTTGGGCATGTAAGAATTATGATGGTGACGTTCAATCTGATATTGTCGCTCAGGGATTTGGTTCTTTGGGCTTAATGACTTCAGTTTTAATCACTCCGGATGGAAAAACGATGGAATCTGAAGCGGCCCATGGGACTGTCACTCGACATTATCGGATGCATCAGCAAGGCAAGCCGACTTCAACGAATCCGATTGCCTCAATTTTTGCTTGGACGCGCGGCCTTGAGCATCGGGCAAAATTGGATAACAACAAAGAACTTGCCCAATTCGCATTAACTTTAGAAAAAGTTTGTATCGAAACTGTTGAGTCTGGAAAAATGACAAAAGATTTAGCGTCTTGTATTTTTGGCGATAAGGTCACGGCTGATAAATATTTAAACACCGAGCCTTTTTTAGAAGCCATCAATGAGAATTTAAAAAAAGCTTTAATTAATTAAAACAAAACAAATGATTCGCAATCAGCGGATCAGAACCAAAGGATGGATTATGAGTAAGTTAGTATTGTCTTTGTTAGCATTGTCTTTAGTAGCACCGGTTTCTTTTGCTCACGCAAAAATGAGCAAAAAAGAAGCTAAAGCCGCTTGCAAAAGCGAAATGCCAAATGCGACTAAAAAAGAAATGAAAGAGTGCATTAAGACTAAGAAAAATTCTTAAGCCTTATTGTGACAGACTGACTGGGCGGTGGGGCTGCTTTTGATCGATGGGTGTTTGATAAACCTCGCCGCTTAAAAGAATCTGCAGATCGCCCGGCAGTTGATTTAAAATATGCTGGCATTCCTTGTTCAGCAAATAAATCTCAAGACCTAGCCAAAAACCTTTCACTCGTCGCTCGGCTGCAGCGGAAGTTAAACCAAATTTCACCTTAAGCTGCTGAATAATATATTCTGCATTCACTGTTGGATCAGGTCCGTGTTTTTGATCTTTTAAATCATCTTGAATTTTCATTGGCAGGCTGGACAATAAATCTGTCGCTTGATGATGGGTGAATCTTGAAATCAGAATTTTTAATAAAAAAAGAATTAATACTTCGGCTTCAATTCGATCAATATCCATTTGTCGTGCCATTGTTTTAAAAAAAATATTTAAACTTTGTTCTTTGCGTGCTTCCTTTCTTTTTTTAATCCGTCCCAGGTTTCTTTTTTCGAATAAAGGCACCTGCGATTTTATAATTTCCTGAACATCAGACATGGAAACTAAACCTTCAATAATCAATTCATCTAAAGTCACAAGGCCTGCACAGATTAACTTGCTGTGATGAACTTTTTTTAAAATCGGTACGCGCCTGACCCCATGTCGCTTCATCAGCTGAACAACAACCTCTAACGTTGAATCTTCAGCCACATAATTCAAATCTTCTTGGGTATGAATATCTATTAACCGGGCGTCTGAAGGCAAACCGTCACCAATAGCATGACAAGCTAAATCGCGATCGGTGATGATTCCCGACACTCCGTCTTTTGAGTTTGTTAAGACACAGCCAACGTGATGTTCCGCCATCGCTTTCGCGGCTTGTTCGATGGTGTCTTTATCGTTCAGAATAATGACTTTTCTAGACATGAACTGCTGGATTCCATTTTCCACGAGGAACTCCTTTTGGAAAAACAATGACCCCACATGAATTTGCAGCAAGGCAGGTGCCAATCCAGACTTAACGGCACCAGAGATAAGGCTTTCAAAAAATAATTTGAGGCAAAGCACCGCTTTTCATGGGGCTTTTCAGGCAGCTTATTTTTCTTTCGTCAGTTCTTGAATCAGCGAAAGTATTTCTTGCGGCTTAAAGGGCTTAAAGACAATGTGCCGAATGGTTGGCTCTGTGTAACATTCGGTGTCCAGCTCTTGCCGACCGGTCAGCAAGACAAACGGAATATTTAAGCGGTGTTTCGTCATCGCCTTTGCCAAATCAAGCCCACTGCCGTTCGGCATTTCCAAATCTGATAGAATCACATGGGGCTTACGCTCGATAATTTTTTTTAAAGCTGACGCTCCACTGTCGGCTTCACAGATGTCGTAACCACAGTTTTTAATCACTTCAGCAATGGTTTTCCGAAGCTCAGGGTCGTCTTCAACAATAAGGATGCTGCCTCGTTTTGAAATCATCTCCTAAGAATGCCATGATGATTTAATTAGTTAAACAAAAGCTGGTCGAAATTTACCTTTGTCGGGTATAAATTCAAATTAGGTGCCAAAACTAATCCCCCGGGGGGATGCGTTAAGCGGTGAAAAGCCCTACCCGCTGGGGTAAACCAAGCATGGCCGGGTCCCATACAATAGAGCTTTTGATGAATCCGCTAGGTCCGGAAGGAAGCAACGGTGTTCAAGGGACTATGTGATATGGGGGGCTCGGCCACTTTTTAGCATTTTTAAAAAGAGGGGACTTTGTCATATCAGGTTATTGCCCGAAAGTGGCGCCCACAATCTTTTAGTGAAATGGTCGGTCAGACGCATATCACGCAAACTCTTGGAAATGCTTTGCATAACAATCGCTTACCCCATGCCCTGTTATTTACGGGCCCGCGCGGAACTGGGAAAACATCTTCGGCTCGGATCCTAGCTAAAAGTTTACGCTGTCAAAATGCCAAAGATTTTGTGCCCTGCAATCAATGTACATTTTGTTTAGAAATTGCGGCGGGCGCAAGTCCCGATGTCCGTGAACTTGATGCGGCTTCAAATAATGGTGTTGATGATATTCGCGATCTTTTAAGTGGCGTCATGCATATGCCAACGTCAGGTCGCTACAAAATTTATATCGTCGATGAAGTTCATATGCTTTCGACCAGTGCTTTCAATGCGCTTCTAAAAACTTTGGAAGAGCCGCCGGCACATGTGATTTTTATTTTAGCGACGACTGAAGTTCATAAAATTCCACAAACCATTTTGTCGCGTTGTCAGCGTTTTGATTTCCGAAGAATTCCGACTCGACAAATTGCCGAACATTTAAAATTGATCTGCGATACTGAAAAGGTCGCCTACGACGTAGAAGCCCTTTGGCTGATCGCCCGCCAGGGAGACGGCAGCATGCGAGATTCGCAAAGTCTTCTTGATCAAGTAATTTCTTTTACCAATGGACAGCTGACGAAAGCCTTATGCACAGATATTTTAGGTCTTTCAGATCGCGGCCTGCTGCTAGACACTTTAAAAGCACTTGTGGCCCGTGACACGCAAGGGGCCTTAACGGCCCTGGAAAATATTTCGAAGTCTGGATTTGATGCAAAAATATTTTCTCAAGATTTATTAGAGTCTGTTCGAAATTTATTAATTATTAAAGTTTCTGGCTCGGAAATGTCTGATATTTTACAGCTTCCTGATTCAGAATTAAAAGCTTTGGCTGAATTAGGTGCAAGCTTAAGCCAAGAAGACTTGCATTTTATGTTTGATATGGCCCTGAAGGGCACTCAGGATATTGCCCGGGCGCAAGATCCCGGCCTGGTTCTTGAAATGTTGCTTCTGCGGATGGCCAGCGCCCCACAAATTGTCGATTTAAAACAGTTGATTCAGCAAGGCCCCGTTCCTGGCCGAGCTAAACCTGCTGAAAACAAACCGCCCGAAGTCTTAAAAAAAAAGTTTGAACCGACCCAACCTTTCATAGCAAAGCCTGAACCTGTACGCGAAGAAAAGCCCGTGGTGGTTAAAAGGAATCTGACCGATCCTAATGAGCGCTGGATGGACTTCGTTGAAAATATTCGTGAAAAAGATGCGATGTTTGCCGCAAAAATTGAAAATCTGATCTTTTCTAGGATTGAAAGCAACGTCATCTATGTGGGCGTGTCCCCGAAATTAATGTTTTTAAAAGATCAGATGAAAGACGCTGAAATCCGAAAAAAACTAAAGGCTTTTATTGATTCATACTGGGGCCCTGGTTATTCTTTGGAAGTTCTACTGGGTAAAGAACCGGTGGGTGGGCAAAGTGCTCAGGCCCTGGCCCAACAGAAAAAAAGTGATGAGAACGATGAAATGAAATCACTGACGGCGGCTCATCCGAAAGTGAAGGCCGCACAGGAAGTTTTTAGAAGTACGATTAAATCTGTCAGCAAGGAGAAAGTATGAAGGGGATGCCCGGTTCTATGGCCCAGCTGATGAAGCAAGCCAATCAAATGCAAATCAAAATGAAAAAAGCCCAAGATGATCTGGCCAAAATGGAATTTGATGGCACAGCTGGTGGCGGCGCCGTTAAAGTGAAAGTGAATGGCGATCATAAAATCGTGAACCTGACGATTGATCCCGAAGTGATGAAGTCTGGTGACGTTGAAATGCTGCAAGACTTAGTTTTGGCAGCCACCAACGATGCGATGACTTTAGCAAAAACAACATCCGCCAAAGAAATGGAAAAAGTCACCGGCGGCATGGGCGTTCCAGGGATGTTTTAGTGCTTCATATTCCAGCCCTTGAACAATTGGTCCATGAGCTTTGCAGGCTTCCCGGCATCGGTCCAAAATCAGCAGAGCGGCTGGCTTATTATATTTTGCGGTCTCGTGAAGACTATGTCGATCGTATGGTGACCGCTCTGCAAAGGGTGCGCGCCGAAGTTCATATGTGCAAACAGTGCTACAATTATACGGATCATGATTTTTGCCGTTATTGCACGGACGCCTATCGCACTGATGACCTTTTGTGTGTTGTCGAAGAGCCCTCTGATATTTTGCGAATTGAAGGCTCAGGTGCTTTTCGCGGCAGGTATCATGTTCTTCATGGCGCGATCTCGCCCTTGGACGGGATAGGGCCTGATCATATAAAATTAAAAGAGTTGATGAATCGAATTGATCAGGCGGCCAGCGGCCAAAAACCCGCAGTTCGTGAAATTATTTTGGCCTTAAGCTCGGATTTGGAAGGCGATACGACAGTTTTGTACTTAACAAAACTTCTGCACGCTTCAGAAAATGGTAAAAAGCTGAAGCTGAGCCGCATCGCCCAAGGTGTTCCTATTGGCAGCGACATCGATTTCGTAGATGATAGAACGATGGGTCGTGCCTTAGAAAACCGAGTGGAGCTGTAATGTCATTTATCAATTCAAATGCCAAAGAAATTCACTGCAAGGTCGTCTATTACGGACCTTCATTGGGCGGGAAAACCACCAATATTCAGTGGGTTTATAATAAAACAAATCTGGATCAAAAAAGTAAGTTGAATGCTTTAGAAACAGATATCGAGCGCACTTTATTTTATGATTTTTTGCCTTTAGACATTGGTGAAATTCGCGGCTTTAAAACAAAATTTCATGTTTACTCCGTCCCTGGCCAAGTGATTTACGATGCCTCTAGAAAATTAATTCTTAAAGGCTTAGATGGCGTTATTTTTGTCGCTGATTCGCAAGTCGAGCGCATGGAAGAAAATTTAGAATCCTTAAGAAACCTGCAAACCAATTTGGAACAACAGGGTTACAATATCCGAGAAATCCCTTTGGTGATTCAATACAATAAACGCGATCTGCCCAATGTCGCGACGATGGCTGAACTGCGAAATGCTCTGAACCCCTTCAATGCCCCCGAGTTTGAAGCTTGTGCGGCCGAGGGTAAGGGTGTCTTTGAATCTTTTAAGACCCTTTCAAAGTCAATTATCAATGTTCTTCGCGGTGGTTCAACTCTGTGATACAGAGCGTGTATGTCTTATGATGTTGCCGCCGAAATTCAGAAATTAAAAAAAGAAAAAAACGCTGTGATCTTGGCTCACTTTTATGAAGAAGGCGATATCCAGGATCTGGCCGATTATGTCGGTGATAGTTTTTATCTTGCGCAAATGGGCCAAAAAGTTCAAGCCGATGTGATTTTGTTAGCAGGCGTGGTTTTTATGGCTGAAAGCGTGAAAATTCTAAACCCCAGTAAAAAAGTTTTAGTCCCGGACCTGAATGCCGGTTGCTCATTGGTGGATGGCGCACCTTACGACAAATACCTGCAATGGCGCCGTGATCATCCGGATGGAATTGCCGTGACGTATATTAATTCAAGCGCTGAAGTAAAAGCCATTTCAGATGTGATCATTACGTCTTCGAATGCTGCAAAAATAATTGAAGCGATTCCCCGTGACCGACAAGTTCTGTTTGGACCTGATCAGCACTTAGGGCGATTTTTATCAAAAAAAATGAGCCGGGAATTTGTTTTGTGGCCAGGGTCATGTCAGGTGCACGTCCTTTTCAATGCCAAGCGCCTGCATGAGATGATTCAAGATCATCCCGATGCTGTGGTGATGGCTCACCCCGAGTGTGAAGAGTCCGTATTACAGTTCGCCCATGTGGTGGGGTCGACATCAAGACTTTTGGAAGAAGTTGAAAAAAATCCTGCCAAAAAATTTATCGTAGCTACTGAAACCGGTATTTTTCACCAAATGAAAAAACTTCGCCCCGATGTTTTGCTGATTCAAGCGCCCGTCGAAGATAAAACCTGCGCCTGCAACAATTGCCCTTTTATGAAATTAAACACCACTGAAAAAATAAAGCGCGCCTTACAAACCTTATCGCCGCAAGTGATCCTTACTGAAGATCTGAGGATCCGTGCGCAGGTCTCTTTAGATCGCATGATGGCGATTTCCCGCGGCGAATCTGTGACATGGCCTGAGCGGTTTCAAATTTAGGGTGGAACATTTTTTTCGAAAGGCCCTTTCTGATTTAACTTTGAATATGATGTCCCTGGCTGGCTGGGGAGCCTCAAATCCGCAACATAAAGAACTTATTTATGCAGCCCTTGATCAAGCTTTACAAAAAAATCCGGGGGCCTTTTCATCGGTGTCTCATACTTTGAGCGAAGGTGGGTTTGCTTTAAGTGCAGATCCCATAGGATTTGATATTGAAGTCACCGCAAGGGTGACGAAAGAAATTGTGGCACGAATTTCCACCCCCGAAGAGTTGGCTTTAGCGCCAAACTTTGCAAGCTTATGGTGCGCCAAAGAAGCTGCCTTTAAAGCCCTTAAAACGTTGAAGCCACCGCCCGTGTTGTCTCAAATTAAGATTCATTTTGATAAAAATCATCAGGATCGTTCTGCTGTTTTTAGAGTTGAAAATGAGAAAGATTTTGGTGCCACCGGAGGCCTTGGAGCGACTTATAATACGTCAGATCTGACCTATTGCGTTTTAATTTTTCGTAAAGACTTTTAGCTTAACTTTGGTCCAGTTCTTCCGATCAGTTAAGTATACAGAGCAACGAAGGAAGAGAGAACCCAATGGCAGCAGCAAATAAATCAAAAAGAATATCACCAAGGAAACAAACTCACCCCATTCATGTCTCACACATGACATCCTTAGATGATTTTACGAAAATTGCTAAAGACTGTGAAATTATTGAAGCCTCAATCACCGGGCTTCTGATGCAAGTTAAAAGGCAAGACCTTTTGCCATCCCATTTAAGGGCTCATTTAACAATTGATTGCCTGATTGGCGACATAGTTTTTTTACGGCTTGAGGATATGAACTTAGAAATTTCAGGAAAAATTGTCCGAACTCAGTTTTTAGGAAAAAATGGCTTTTTGATTGCTGTCGATTATTCCGAGGACTCGCCAGAATACTGGCGCGAATGTTTGATGGACTTACTGCCAAGACCCGGAGAATTAGATTAAATTTTTCTAAAAAAAATTACAGCGGCATAAACGGCGGAAGGCCTTTATCTGTGGTCAGCAGGATTGAATAATGCGGCGGTAAAAACCATGAAATGGCTTCGGCAATGCCTTCGTGTTCTTTTTGCGGCGGATTTCCCAAAGATTCTAAAGAAAAAGCTAAATCATAATGTTTTCCATCTTGCGAAATCATTAATATTTTAATCGCCATCAAACCTTGATCTAAAAAAAAGTCTTTTAAAACTTTTCGCACATAGGTCGGTAGATATTCTTCCTTAGGTGGCCCAGATAAAATCTTTTGACCCTCTTTGATCTCGACAGCTCCGCTCGTAATTTCATCTTGCCGGCGGTAAAAAAGACCGGTTTCGCGGAAATGCCAAATCATACCGTAATTAAAAACATAATCTGGATAAGACTTTGTTGGATTTAAAGCTAACCCAATTCCGCGTGTGGCAAGCCATTGCAGAACTTTTTGAGCAGGCTCAAGCTCTTCGCCCTTTGTATCCGCCAGCAAGTAAGGCCATCCATCGGGTCCCGTTTGTGGTTCTGCACTTAAAACCTGAATTTCTGAACTGGTGAAGGCCATAAAAAATTTATCTTCCCAATCAAGATCCCGCTCTTCTTCATTGACGGTTAGCAGTTTTTCAAGAGTCATGGATTTAAACTTTCTCCCAGTGCGGATAAGGCTTTTTTAATAATGTAACTGCTTTCAGGAACTGGAGGATAGGGATAAACTTCGTCGTACTTTGGACTGTCATAAGACTGTCCAACGGGAAGTGGCCAAAATTTATCCTTCATCTTATCAAATAAAATAGCCGCTTTTGAATGACTTTCATTTTTATCTTTTTCATAGATCAAGATATCTTTGTCAGTGGCATTTAACTGGGTCCGATTTAGAAATGTTTTTTTCTTCACATCATACACATAACTTTTTAAGGTCACCGTGTTTTCGGCAATACCTGAAATCATTAAAGCATCACCCGTTGCGCCTCGACGTTGTTCGTAGTTTTCTGATCCTAAAATAACCCAAAAAATATCCGCGTCCTGATAATAGCTTTTTAAACTTTCCATTTCCTTGGGTGTTGGTTCTTTACTTAACGACGCCTTATCAATCCAAGCTAACAAGGAATCTTCCGGCATTGTTTTGAAGGGAATTTGGACTTTGATATTTTTGCAATCATCACAGTAAGTCACAATCATTTCATCCAACCACCCCTGACGGTCGGTTTGCAAGTTTGTCACTTCTTGAGCTGCATAATCTGGCGGATTAAAAAGCGCCTTTGCTTTGATTAAATAGCTGTCCGGCAAATTATAAATTAGCAGCGCCGTGACTTTTTGACCCGTCAAAGATTTCAATCCTTGCGGAAGTTTATTTTCTTTTAAAGAAATTTCAATTTTAGGAGGTTCTTTAGAACCTGCAGAATCGTTGAATTTATTTTTAGAGGTCTGACAGCCCACAAAAGCAGTTCCAACAAAAGCAAACACCAAAGCAAGGTTTAAGATTTTCATGGACTCAAACCTAACCGCAAATTTCAGCTGGATCAAAGAGTTTTTGCTGGGACCACAGAGGGCCCCGGAGTGGGTTTACGATTAAAAATCTGAAATCATATTAACAAGCTTGGGATGGTCGATAAATGGATTTCGATTGCCTTGCAAAGAATAAATTTTGTCATTTCTGTCGGCTTCGTCTTTATCGACGGGATCTTGTTCATTCCAGGCTCGAAGAAATGCCTCTTGGTCCGGATCAATCACCATGTCGTCGCGAAGGGCAAAATAAAACAGCGCGCGCGCAACATTGCCCCGATGCTGGGGTGGGGGTTCAAAAACAATGGCCGAGCTGCCCTTTGGATTTCCAAGGCGAACCGTTTTACATTTTAAGTTTTTCGTATCGTGACCCACAAGTCCAAACGGATAACTTGATCGAACCGAGTTCATCTGAGAATCCGTTGGGAACAAATGATGCATATCTGATTTTTGCGTGTCTTCAGGGTATTTATGAGTGAACCTGCTTTGGGGCCAAGTGTGCTCAATATTGATCACTTCATTGTCAGGAACAAGATGGGGACCGGGTTTAACCTTAGAAAATCGCTCGGGCCCGTAAAGCTCTTGGCAATAAACTTCTTTGACGGCGTAGTTCGATCCCGTTTGAACCAAATAAATTTCACCCATTAAATAAACTCGTGCGGCATCATAACCAACCGGGTTGTGAGCGTAACAGCCGGTGCCCGAACAGCTCGCGACAATTTGATCGAATTTTCCATCAACATGTTGGTGCGACGAACGAAGAATATTTTTAAGCATCTCTTTGATCTGATCGCTCGAGGCGCCAAGCTGAAGCTGTTTATAAAATTCAGCGCCATAATACGAAACTGTCTCTTGCCCAAGATCGACTCGAGTCAGGTGAAGTTGTGCGTAGGCTGGAAAAGAGATCGAAATTAAAAGCAGAACAGAACGAAACGCTCGGAAGAACTGGGACATCTTTCACCTCGTAGACGAACCTGTTGGGGCTCGGTAGAAACGCCCTGCCATATCCAGAGCTTATACGTGTTCGGCATGGACATCTCAAAAGGACCTTCAGGTTGAGCTTCAACCACCTCTAGGCGTTGGTCTAGAAGTGCTTTTTAGATCAACCTGAAGGTCATTTTGACCCGTCTGATAGTTATGGCCGAGTTTCTTAAAATACTTATCTTTATCACAATTCCCTCTTTCGCCGGGGCTCAGACAAACGGACAAAGCTCTTTAAGGTATAATAAAACTCTGGATCAAAAATCAGATCTCAGTTTTATTGTTCCGTCCTTTGTGGTGCATGGCTTTCAGCCTTTGAATAATGCGGCCGGAGCTATGCCCAGAAAAATTTTGGCCAATGGAGATGCTGTGATCACGCCGGGTTTTGGCTTAGAATCTATCAGTTTATCGGGTCTTCTTTTTTTATCGGCTGTTGTCAAAGATTGCTACGATAACTTAGCTGGCACGATCCAAGTGGGCCAAGATTACAAATTAAATCGCGATTCCCACTTATCAATTTCGATGGGAGTTTACATTCGCCAAACACCCCTTGAGTGTGATCCTAAGTTTAATCCCGACGGGGGCTGCTCATTAAGGGATAATTTAAGCGCTCGTTTTGTGAAAAAAATAAATGATCAATGGGTGGACGTGATTCCGATGCCATTTTTGCATTACTCTTATTCTGTTTATAAAGATAAAGACCTAGAGATTAAGGGTAAAGTCATTGCCAACTTTTTTGTCAATGAAGTGGGCCTAGAAATTCCTTTCTAACGCTGTAAAAGTTCAGTGCGCCACCTCGCAAATATTGTCAATCTAGCTCCTATTGAGTTTGACCTCGCATATAACTAAGCTAAGGTGGTTTGCTTTGTGCTTCTTGCTTAAGGCAGGAGTGTGTATGAAAAACCTTGTTCGAATTATTTTTATGGCAACGATCGTATCAACGTCGACGGCATCCATAGGATTTGCTCAAGAAAGCGTGATTTGCCCCAGCAAATTTTCAGTCAA
>JAYWEU010000095.1:0-2094 GCA_043779385.1 Pseudobdellovibrionaceae bacterium | reverse complement strand
TTGCCATCCGTGACAACCTGCTTTGCAAGGCTAAATCCGGTCGGCGTGGGTTTAGCCATGTAGCGACTTGAACAAAGACGTGTCAAATTGGTTCCTTCGTTCTGGGTCAGACAAAATCGAAACCACTCTTGGCTGGTCGCAATATTATTAACAATCTTCGTCCAGTCCATGATGGCCATTTGAGTTGTAAATAAAGCGGGCAAAGGCTTGACCTTTGGATTCAAACTTAATTTTTTTTGCCATCCCGCGAGGCGATTTTTCCACCTGTTAACATCGTTCTCGGTGATTTCACTTTTCCAAAGCGAATTTCCATTTCGACTGATCACTTCAATCGTGCCATTTTTTAAAAGGTTTTCTGGCCAGCGCAGAATCAAAGCACTTCGCCCGCCATCCTTTCCTGCAAAGTCAGGAAATTGGGAGAGCATTTTTGACAAGGGACCCACGGCAAAATAAAAAGTTCGCTCATTCAATTCGGTACCGCCGACGATCAGATTCTTTCCTTCCGTATCGCTTAAATCATATTCAAATTCCATGGGCGGTAATGGGCCTGTGTTATTGATATCAAAGTAAAGCCCCGTTGGAAATTCGGCACTTTGCATCGTCGATTCGGATGGCCCTGCATGCAAAGGCAAAGAGCCAAAAAGAAGAATAAATAAAATCAGAAAAGATCTCGTCATGAGTCTCTTATTTTAGAAAGGCCCAGCCCGGCCCGACAAGATAAATCATTGGACGGACTAGGTTTTTGGCATTATGTTCTGAGCCTTAGCAAAGGGAACTAGACTGATGTCCAATCTAAGAACGATCCACCCGATGAAAATTGCTGAAATCATTGATCACACTCCGAATGTTCGAGAACTGGTGATTGAAACTCAGCCCACTCAAGAGTTTGTTTTTCGGGCCGGTCAATTTGTGATGCTTCATGTGCCTCAAGGGGACGCCAAACCTGCTTTAAGGGCGTACTCGATAGCTTCTGAAGAGCAAAATAAAAATGGCTTTAGACTTCTGTTTAAATTTGTCGAAAATGGTGTCGCCTCTAATTATGTTTGGAGTCTTAGGGGCTCTGAAACTTTAAATTTTACGGGTCCTTTTGGAAAAGTTTTCTTTCAAGAACCTCCCACGGAACAAATTATTTTTTTAAATACGGGGACAGGTTTATCCCAACACTTATGCTATTTGCTGTCTAAAAAAGCACAGTTTCCTCATTTAAAATACCGCATGCTTTTTGGCGTTAGGAATGAAAAAGAAATTTATGGGCAACCTCAACTTCAAAAATTGCGCTCTGAACTCAAAGATTTTGAATATCAATATGTTCTCAGCCGTCCTCTCGATTCCTGGACTGGAAAAAAAGGCTATGTTCAGCATTTTTTAAAAGACTTTGATTACAAAACCATTCCGACAACTTTTTATCTTTGTGGTAATGGCGGTATGATCAAAGAAGTGAAACACCAGCTTCTTGAATTGGATGGCTTGGAAAAAACTCAAGTCTGGTCTGAGGCTTTTGACTAATTCCATCACCCGTCGACGGGCCGCTCTCGAACTGGTTATGGCAGCCTCGATTTGGGGCTTTGCTTTTGTCGCGACAAAATGGGGCCTACAAAGTTTTTTACCGATGGAACTTTTATTCTATCGGTTTATTATCGGTGTGATCTCTGGCGAAATTCTTCAAGTCGGACTTTTTCGAAAAGGCTTTACCCTTGATATGTCTGAGGCTCGAAAAGCCTTTCCCGCTGGAGCGCTTTTATCCTTGTTTTTAATTCCACAAACCATCGGAATGCTTTACACCACAGCCACAAACAGTGGTTTTTTAACGACTTTGTACATTATTTTTGTACCAATTCTGAACCATTTTTTCTTTAAAGTAAAAACGGATTCTAAGATCTACTTGACCGTCGTGATCGCAATTTTTGGTGCCTTCCTGTTAATGGGTGGTCATTTTGATTCTCTGAATAAGGGTGACCTTGTGACCCTTATCTGTGCTGTTGCAGGGGCACTGCATATCATTTATTTAGGACGTGTTTCAAGGCATGTGAAGAACGTTGTCAGGTTTAATAACTTACAAACATTTTTTTGCTTAATATTTGTTTTACCTTTTAT
>JAYWEU010000094.1:0-2101 GCA_043779385.1 Pseudobdellovibrionaceae bacterium | reverse complement strand
TTTAGAAAAAATCTCAGCCATGAAGCCGTTATTTAAAAAAGACGGCTTGGTCACAGCAGCGACCGCATCAGGAATTGTCGACGGCGCCGCTTGCTCATTGCTCACGTCGGAATCCAAAGCCAAGGAACTTGGCTTAAAACCAATGGCCCGCGTAATCAGTTACGCCTCGGTCGGCTGCGATCCCAAAATAATGGGTATCGGTCCTGCCGGAGCGGCTCGGTTGGCATTACAAAAAGCCGGTTTAACTTTGGACCAAATGGATTTAGTCGAAGTGAATGAAGCCTTCGCCGCACAATTTTTATCAGTGCAAAAAGAGTTGGGTTTAAATCCTGAGAAAACGAATGTGAACGGTGGAGCTATTGCTGTTGGTCATCCGCTAGGCGCTTCGGGAACCAGAATCATGAATCATTTGGTGTATGAGCTTCACCGTCGAAAAGCACGCTATGCGCTTGGCTCAGCCTGCATCGGCGGTGGCCAAGGCATCGCGATAGTTATTGAACGAGTGTGAAGAACACGAAAACGCCAGTTCCGACGTAAACAATCAGAATCTGCGCCAGTAATTCGAAAAAATGCATGTCTTTCATTGTGACCCCCTTAAAGTCAGCTAGCTGGAACCGCCGGCTAGCGACCAAAAGTTTTGCACTGACTGTGCCACCCAATAAATTGATAGAAATAGCTTAGGATTGTTTCAGGCAATTTTCGCAGTAAAAAATTGTCACTCTTGTCGACTTAATTGTCTCCAGGAAATTTTTTCACTGTGCGGTGACGAATTTTTAGCGATGCGAAGTGGAATGGTTTCGGCTTGGTCGTTGTTCGTTGTTCCTACGCCCAAAGTATTTCCCACTCAGAATTCGAAAGCCCTCTTAAACGTTTTGTGCGGTAAGGAATCTGCCCCAGCGCTTCTTTCTCATTAAGCTGCACGTAATCCCGAACGATCTTATAAGCTTTATACCCACGAACCACCCGACTGAAGGGCCTGTACAGCCAAAGGCCCTTCTTGCTTGTTTGCTTGCTGTGGGATTGACTCCCGGGGGTATCGGTCACGCTAGCGCCTCGTTCGACAGTAAGAAGTCCTTCTTTCTGGAACTGCTGCGCGATTTGTCCGGCCAAGACTCTAAAGAAACTTTGAAAGTTGGATCTTCTCGATGTGCGAATCAGCAAATGAAGGTGATCCCCTTGGATTGAGAATTGCTCGACTTTGATGAAGAACTTCGAAGCATACTTTTTCAGCAAGAAGTGAATTAAAGAGAATCGCTTCCAGGTGCGAAGTCCGTACTTCACTTTTTCACGCCGTACTTTCAGAACTAAATGCAGGGGCTCCCGAGATGAAAGTGGTCGTTGCCCTCGACCCGCGCGCTTTTGTCGGAGTACGCCACCGTAAGAAAATCTGAATTTCCAATTCGTCTTCCCTAAGTTCAGTTGCTGCATGTGACCGGTACCCCCAAGATTTAGAACCACCACACACACTTGCAAAGGAGGAGCGATCTTAAGGGCAAGGAAACTAAAGACTCAGTGGAGTGAACGGACAGGGGGCGGATGCCTAAAGAAAAACGGGCTTAAATAGTTCGGTGTAATTGCCACTGTACTTTCGTTAATTCCCATATTTCGTTTTGCGTGTAGGCAGGATTGATGAATTGAGCGGGTTCAATTCTTAGGAAGCGTGCGCCAGATTTTTCTTTCACGCGTTTTGATTTTTCATTTCCTACGGCGTTGGCGAATATTAAAGTTTCAAAGCCTAAAAAATCAAAAGCATAATCAGTGATTGGAATGACGGCTTCGCTCATGAATCCTTGCCCCCAGAAGGGACGACCTAGCCAAAAACCTCTGTGCTCTGGATGTCCTGGTCGCCACAAATCGATGACGCCGATCAACTCAGATGGATTTGATTTCAAGAACAGACCCCAAACCCATTGATCTTTTCCTTGATTGGGAAGGATGTACCGTTCGATAAAATTTTTCGCTCCGTCCTCGGGATAAGGCCAGGGAACACCCACCGCAAGCTGACTTATAATTTCGTAATCATTAAAATATTTCTGATAAGAATCAGCGTTTGCCAAAGTGACTTCTTTTAAAATAAGACGGGCGGTTTCAAAAACAGGAA
>JAYWEU010000093.1:0-2102 GCA_043779385.1 Pseudobdellovibrionaceae bacterium | reverse complement strand
TCGGTGACTGGCTAGAAACTTTAAAATTATAATTGATAAAGCAGAAAGATATTAAATGAAAAGCCACCGCTTTCGACTGACGCCAAAAACTAAAGCCTGGATCATGGCGGTGGACGCCCTTGTCTTTGCTTTGATCGTGGCGTTGATTTTCCGTCTGCGTTTGGGCGGACTTTTTCAAGAACTGGCGGCGGCGCCGGCTTTTTGGCTGATCGGCTTTATTCTGCTGGCCAGTCTGTATATTTTTGGCACCTACGATTTAGACCGAGATGATCTTTTTTCGCCCCTGATCCTGCGTTTGGCACTGGCCGTCGTTTTTACTTTTATTGGAACGATTTTATTAAATTATTTAATGAGTTCAGATCGAGCCGGTCTTTTTGGCCGCGGTATTTTACTGGGTTCATTGATCTTTTATTATCTTTTTGGAGCCTTGTTTCGCTTCGTTCTGTGGCGCCACTTTAAGCAGGTTCGAAGTGAAGCAAAAATTTTGATCTTTGTTGAAAAAAAAGATCGCGAATTTTTAGAGTTTGAACTTAAGAAAAATCGTTTTCAAGGACACTGGTTCTGGGCCTTAAGGGATCCTGGTCCCGATGATGGCGATTGCTTTTCATGGAAGAATTTGGCCTTGGCCGCAGAAAAATCATGGTCAGCATGGGTGATTGCAGCGCCCATGGATCTGATTGAAAAAGAAATTGGCAGTGAGCTTTTAAAAGCTCGTTTTTCAGGGTCTCGAATTATTGACCTGTCTAAATTTTACGAATACACGTGGCGAAAAATTCCCGTCTTCCATCTGGGAGCCGCGTGGTTTTTTCTGAGTGATGGATTCTCTTTAGTTGCTAACAGGTTTCGCTTGCGAATAAAGAGGCTGACCGACATTTTTTTCTCAGCCGGATTGCTGATCATCACTTGGCCCTTGCTGCTCATGACAGCTTTGCTGGTGAAGATGGACTCTTCAGGAGATCAGATTATTTATCAGCAGATACGTACAGGCAAGGATGGGGACGCCTTTACGATTTATAAATTTCGCTCGATGCGCCAAGATGCCGAAGCCAGCGGAATTCAATGGGCGCAAAAAAATGATCAACGAGTCACGAATGTCGGAAAATTAATTCGGCTCACGCGTTTGGATGAACTTCCTCAACTCTGGAATGTGTTAAAAGGCGATATGAGTTTTATTGGCCCTAGGCCTGAGCGGCCCGAGTTTAATATCGAGTTAGAAAAAGCCATTCCTTATTATAATCTTCGTCATATTGTGCGACCTGGGTTGACGGGTTGGGCGCAAGTTCTATACCCTTACGGTGCAAGTGTTGAAGACGCCCGCGAAAAATTACAGTATGATTTATTTTATATTAAAAACTTCACCTTCCTAATGGATTTGCAAATCCTGCTCAAGACCGTCAGCGTGGTTTTGATGGGAAAAGGACGATAATGAAAAGACCTGATTTTATTCTTGGATTGACGGCCTCAGAAGCAAGTGATCGGGCCCTTGTTTTGAATCGTGCTTTTGAATTGGGGATCACGCGGATCAACACGCCGGATGCGAAAGATGTCGCAGGGTTTGTTAGTCGGTTTGCAAAAAAAAACAATTGTAAGGTTCAAACCCATTTCCGTCTCAGTCCAGGATCGGACAGCAGCAAGGGCAGCGTCACCGATATTTTTGAGCAAGCTTGCCAGTCGATGGGCCTTGATGGGCTGGAAACTTTTTCCTTTGAAAGCTTAGACGATATAAAAAATAATCCTCAGTCCTTAGTTGAGCTTGTGGAAATAAAAAAGAAAAGTCGCCTCCAAAATATTGGCGTGCTTGTTGGAACGGAGGCCGCCATTCTAGGGGCTGCTAAAATTCCGGCGCTGCAAGTTCTCCAGGTGTCTTTTAATTTGATCGAAAATTCGTTGAATTTGGGGACGGCTTTAAAGAAAGCTCTTGAAGCGGGTAAAATCTTACAAGCCGTAGCACCATTTATGGGTGGGGTTTTGACTCGCTCAGCGCAAAATTTGCCTGAAAAATATCAAACTTTAGCGCCGTCTTTAAAGAAACTGACCGATCTTGCCGGTCGATCAAAGATGAGTATGGAAAGCTTGTGTCTAGCTTATGTGCTTCAGCAAAA
>JAYWEU010000092.1:0-35480 GCA_043779385.1 Pseudobdellovibrionaceae bacterium | reverse complement strand
CGGTGGAAAAAAACGTGGGTTGATTTCGATCTGTACAGCGGGTGGAATGGGTGTCGCTGCGATTCTGGAAACAGCTTAATTTTTTGGGCCTAAAAATGAACAAAGCGAAAGTGGCTTCGCCCTTTTCGCTTTGTTTCGAACTCATCCTCTTTCTTACTAGAGGAGGTTCGGATGTCGGAATCTTTAAAAGGCACTGAGCAAGTGTTACATAGAAGGTATCGGCGTTTTCTGAAATTTTTTGAGCATTTGCTGAAAGGAATCGCGATGGAGCGAAGCCACTTTTTTCACTCGACCTTGGGCTTGTTCAAAAAGTTGATTTCATTAAATAGGCCGTCATATTTTTAAAAAAATCGACGATTGGTATAACCATAATATCATCGATAATTCTTTTTTCATGTCCGCCATAAATAAAAAAACAATCTGCCATTGAATAATCTTTTTTAAAGGCGCGAAGGCCATCCAGTTCACCGCCTCGCAGCCGGTCCGTCCGTTTTATTTCAAGAGCCTTGATGCCTTGATTCCCATAAAGAACTAGATCCACATCAGGTCCCTTTGAAACCTGCCAACAAAATAAATCAAAGCCCCATTTTTGATAATGATTCTCGGCTCGAATTTCTTGATAGACTAGTGTTTCCCATGCGGCTCCCTCTATTTCCTCGATGGAATCAAGAGGACCCTTTGGCCGAATTGTTCGGAAAACCCCAGCATCAAAAAAGAAAAACTTTGGATGTTTTGTCATCAGTCTTTTTGCTTTTTTAGTAAATACCGGAAGCCTTTGCGCGATCAGAAGATCTTCAAGAATGATAAAATATTGTTCGACCACTTTTCTTTCAACGGAACAATCTTGAGCTACCTTCGAAATATTTAAGTATTGGCCTTGAGAAAAACTTGCAGACTCAAGAAATCGAGAAAAAGCAGAGATATTTCTTGTTAACCCTTCCTGCTGAATTTCTTCTTTTAAATAGGTTTGCAAATATGAACTTAAGTAGTCTGCAGGATTTTTATTTCCAATCGCCATTGGCAGATGGCCAAATCTGATCGATTTTTCAAATTGAAAATCGTTTCCAAGTTCTCGAACTGTTAGGGGAAACATTTGTAGATTAAAAGCCCTGCCGGCCAGCAGATTAACACCTTGGCTTCGAAGCTTTCGAGCGTTCGATCCCGTAAGGACAAATTTAAGTTTCCTTTTTTCAATAAGACGATGAACCTCATCAAGTAGCTGCGGAATCTTTTGAATTTCGTCGATGACAATCCAAGCGGGGTTTTTATCGATGATTTTTTCTTCAAGCCGTGATGGATTTGCCAGTAGTTCATTAAATGTCTGAGCGTGCAGCAAATCGATTTGAAGACTGCCTTTAAACTCCTTCTGGACCCAGGAAGACTTCCCAACACCCCTAGGGCCGAACAAAAAAAATGAGTTATTCTGATAATTTACAGATCTGGAATACATCACTCCATTTTTGGACCAAATATGGAGTTTGTCAATCCATTTTTGGAATCCGAGTCTTTTGGGCCCAAAAATGCACAAAGCGAAAGTGGCTTCGCCCTTTTCGCTTTGTTTCGAGCTCATCCTCTTTCTTACTAGAGGAGGTTCGGATGTCGGAATCTTTAAAAGGCACTTCGCAAGTGTTACATAGAAGGTATCGGCGTTTTCTGAAATTTTTTGAGCAGTTGCTAAAAATATTCTTATTATTTTTAGCAGCCCTTGAAAAACTAAGAGATCTTTTTAGTTTGATTTTCTAAGACCCTTGAGGACGCTCCAGCGTGTTCAAACTCGAGGACTGGGTTTTCAACCCGTATGAGGTGAGCTTAAGGAATCGCGATGGAGCGAAGCCACTTTTTTGCTCGACCTTAGTCCTGTGCAAACTCCTTGATCTAGACTGTACAAAAACAAGCGCAAAAAAGATCCTGAAGGTCTATGAAAAATGGCTTTCTGATTATGGGAATCATTCTGATTTTTTCGTCTACTTTTGCAAGTCAGCCCGACTGGTCGGAAGGGCATCTCGTGCCTCAAGGTGGCCAAACGAATCCTTATCAACTCAATGACACTGATTTTCTTTCATCGCGCGAAAAAGGTCGCTTGCATGCACAAATTTATCCGGTTGAAATCACGGGGGCCTTGCCGCCTTACTGGCCGATTAAAAGTTTGATTGAAGATCAGAATCAAAATGTTTTCAGACATTGGATTTCTAGATTTGTTCAAGGTGTTTCAAAAATTAAATCCTTCGATGATGTTGAAAAAACCTTGGGCTTGCATCCTTATCCTCTAGAAACGGATCAAGGGGTGTATGCAGTTCCTTATCCAGGTGGTGTTCGTCCGCAGTCCCACTTAGGCATGGGTTTGATTGAACGCCATGGAGCAGTAGGTTTTACCTTTAGCTGTGCGGCCTGCCACTCCTCCAGACTTTTCGGCAAAACAGTTTTAGGAATGACCAATCGATTTCCGCGGGCCAACGAATTTTTCGTGCAAGCCAAGCGCGGAATAAGGGCCATGCCTGCGGGTCTTTTTCAAAAATTCAGTCATGCCACAGATCCTGAAACGGCGCTGTACGAAGAAACCAGGAATAATATTCGATTTGTGAAAGTGAAAAGCCCCCTCACCTTGGGCCTAGATACTTCACTGGCGCAAGTGGCCCTTTCCTTAGGCCAAAGACAAAACAATCCCTGGGCTGAGAAAACTGCCGTTCACGGTCCTACGAAACCGGGTGATTGGTTAGAACATCATCCAGCCGACAGTAAGCCTGCCGTGTGGTGGAATTTAAAATATAAAAATCGTTGGTTGTCGGATGGTTCGGTCCTTAGCGGCAACCCCATTGTCACAAATATTTTATGGAACGAGATTGGACGCGGAGTTGACCTGCATGACCTTTCCCATTGGCTTGAGGAAAATTCACGAATCATCCAAGAGCTTGCGACAGCGGCATTTTCTAGTGAGGCTCCGCTGTTTATCGATTTTTTTCCAGCCGAAATGATTGATCTTGAAAAAGCAAAAACAGGCGAAAAAATTTTTGAAAAAACTTGTGCCCGCTGTCATGGCCATTATGAAAAAAATTGGAGTGTCTTATCTGAAAACGCTCCCTTACTTGAAAAGTTAAAAACGTCCAAGGTGCTTTACCCGCAAAAGACTCGCGTGATAGATGTCGGCACGGACACCCATCGAAGGCAGGGGATGGTGTCCTTAGAGCGCTTGAATGACCTTCAGATTTCCAAAGATTATGGCGTGACCGTTAAAGCTCAAAAGGGTTATGTGCCGCCGCCTTTGGTGGGAATTTGGGCCCGCTGGCCTTACTTTCATAATAATTCTGCGCCGACACTTTGTGATGTCTTAACCTCTACTTCAAAGCGGGCGCGGGTTTATTGGGCAAGACCAGCGGATCTTCCCCATGAAGACTTTGATTCAAACTGCAACGGCTATCCAAAAAACTTAAACGAAGATAAAAAACTTCCGCAATACAAGTATGAAGCCACGAAGGCGGGCCTAGGAAATCAGGGCCACGATGAGGGGATTTTTTTAAAACAAGGACAAGAAATTCTGACTCCAGAAGATAAGCAGAATTTGATTCAGTTTCTCCAAACCTTGTAAAGGGGCCACCAGTAGATCCAGGGGCCTTATCACAGCCATGAAGTGTCATTTTTCCCTCAAAAAATCGAGCCAATTGTCATTTTTTAGATTAAAACTTTTGAAAGCCTCCTTTAAAAAGGCTTCTTTAAAAGAGGCCTCTTCGAATGAAGGATAGGGAATTGATGAAAAGAAAAGTATTGCTGACCGGTTGTGCCGGCTTTATTGGAAGTAACTTTGTAAAAAAAATTACGCTTAAAAATGAAGTGTCTGCAAAACACGATTTCTTTATTTTAGATGCTTTAACCTATGCCGGAAAATACAGCCACATTCAAAACGAAGTTGAAACCCATCCGCATTTAAAATTCGAACAAGCAGATATTCGCGACTTGGCAAAGCTTCAAGAAATATTTGCGCGGGAAAACTTTGATTCAGTGATTCATTTCGCCGCTGAAAGCCATGTTGATCGCTCCATCGCAAATCCTAATATTTTTGTCGAAACCAATGTCTTAGGCACACTGAATTTGCTGCAGGAAAGCGTTAAATTATTTGAAAAAAATAAGGACTTTAAATTCCTTCATATCAGCACCGATGAAGTTTACGGCAGCTTAAAGTTAGAGGATCCGGCCTTTACTGAAGAAACCTCTATTGCTCCGAATAGTCCTTACAGTGCCTCCAAAGCCAGTTCCGATCTTTTGGTCCGGGCTTTCTATGAAACTTACAAACTTCCTGTGCTGATCACTCGGTGCTCAAATAATTACGGACCCCGCCAAGCCGATGAAAAATTTATTCCGGTAGTGATTAAAAATGCTTTGCAAGATAAAAAAATTCCCGTTTACGGGGCTGGGATGAATATCCGTGATTGGATTTTTGTCGATGATCATAATGAAGGCGTGTGGAATGTCTTCAACAAGGGCAGGGTCGGCGAAGTTTATAATCTGGGTGGACAATCAGAAATGAAGAACTTGGATTTAGCTAAAAAAATCCTAAAATTATTAGGAAAGCCTGAAAGTTTAATTGAATTTGTCACTGATCGTAAGGGTCACGATTTTAGATATGCCATGGACATCACAAAAGCCCAACAGCAGCTGGGTTGGTCGCCAGGGCATTCGTTTGACAGTGCTTTAACGATCACTGTGGATTGGTATAAGGATTACTTTATGGATAATAAATAATTGATCCAAAGAGCAGTGATTCGCACCAAAGAAAACTCGGCGGCACTTTTTTTGGAAGCAATGCCATGCTGTACTCTTAAATCTTCTGAACTGAAATATTTCTCAAGGGCCTGAGCATAACTGGCAGGCGATCGATCCTTTACAAGGGTTCCATCGACGCCGTCGTTAATTAAAAACTGGGCGCCATCATTCAACGTTGAAACGACGGGAAGTCCAGCCTCTTTGGCTTCTAGGATCACAAGTGGCATTCCTTCATAAATTGAAGCCATTAAAAACAGCCCTGCGTCTTGATAAAAGCTTTGCACTTCAGTGGTTGAGGGAACCAATTCAACGCAGTCAGAAAGATTTTTTTCAATAATATCACTTTGAAGCTTAAGCTTCATGGGGCCGTCACCCAAAAGAACTAACTTCCAGTCATGTAACTGCTGTGAATTTTTAAGTTGCAACCAGGCATGAAGAATAATTTCCAAGCCTTTTTCATAAGAAAATCGGCCCACGTACAAAGCCTTTTTTACAGGCTTCGTTAAGTGAGACGCAGACAGGGAAAAGGGACAAGGATTCGGCAAAACTTTTGGAGCATATTCAGGCCAGGCCGCTTGGTAGTTGAAATCATGGTAAAGGCAAAGCACCATGTCAGCTGTTTTATAAATAAATTGTAAAATACGCTTTGAAAAGCGAGCTTCAAACATGCTGGCGCTATTATGTGAATAATAAATCACTCGGTTGCCGGACCCCAGAAGACCTAGGCGTTTCAAAATTAAAAAAGGCAGCAGATAAACCGACTTATTAATGATAAAAAAATAATTATTCTTTTTTGCAAGCCACCTTTTACAAAGCAAAAGCCTTTTTAAAAGAATTAACGGATTGGCCTTGATCGACTTTTCAGCATCAAGATTCATAAAACTTTGTTTGACCATGGGCTGCAGAGGAAAAAAGATTTGTGAAGACGGCTCGCTGACTAATTCCACCTGATAGCCACTTTGTGTGAAATGATTGCACCAAACAGTGATGACTTTCTCGGTTCCACCCGGTGAGCCAAGGTCTTGTAAGAAAAACGCCAAAGTATGGTTTTGCAACGAAGGGATCAAAGCCGAATCCATTCAGCAGGAATTAAATCTGTCGTATCTTTGGTCGAATCGCGAAACCAATTTTTAGGAGCGATCACAATTTTTTCAGGATTTTGATTCAGCCACGCTCCCCACCAGCTAAAGGAACTGTTGGCGATGATATTATGATGACACAAGGACATCATGCGAAGGTCCTCTTCGTTTTTGTGCTGGTTGTGGGTGACGTAATAGGTGTTAAATTCAGTTTTTAAATTATCCTGAACCCAATGGGGATCATCCGAAAACACAAACACCTGGAATTCAGGAAGTTTATTTTTCAGATAATTTAAAGCTCGGTTATAATACTCCAAAGGCAATATCCCATGAAACTGGCTGGCCTGCGGATTGGTGACGTAATCCCCGCGCCGAATATGCAAGCTTACGGCCACGGTCTGAGTCATCATTTGTGAAAGCTTTAAATTCAAGCCTTCCAAGGGCGCCTGAGGAACTAAATCTTGCAATAAAATGCTTCGCGACGATTTAAAATACTTTTCAGACTGCCAATAACCGATCAGATAAGTTTGGTTCGTTGATGTCAGAACGGACGGGTCAAAATGAAAGTGCTTCTCGTAAAGTAAGTGCCAGGGGCTGGGGAGTATTTTTTTTAGCCATCGTTGCCAGCGATTCCCCTGAGTGGCAGCCATAACCTCTGAACCCGCAATTTCAAAACGAGCTTTTAATTTTCCCAAATCAAAAGCTCTATTTTCTAGGTGCCTGTAATCATTCAGATCAACGGCTAAATTGGTTTTATGGGTATCGGCCAGGGTTCGGCCTACGGCATATTGAAACATTTGATTTCCAATGCCGCCAATCAGCTTGGTAACGATCATCTTAAACCCACTTCTTTAGCGATGCTGCCTTGCAGTAATAGGCTTGGATTTTGCTATTATCGGCGGCTTCTTTCAAGGGTTTTTTAGGGCATAGACAGGCGTCTTAAATTCCCTTAGCTTAAGAAAAAAAAGGAGTCATGTTTGAAAAAGGCCCTGGTCACCGGCGCAGACGGATTTATTGGATCCCATTTGGTCGAGCTTCTTGTCAAAGAAGGCTTTCAAGTCCGTGCCCTTAGTTATTACAATTCGTTTAATTATTGGGGCTGGCTTGAAGATGTTTCTTGCTTGAAGCAGATTGAAGTCGTCACAGGCGATATACGTGATTCGTACTTCTGTAAAAAAATATGTAAGGACATCGACACCGTTTTTCACTTAGCGGCATTGATTGCAATTCCGTACTCCTATCAGGCGCCGGATGCCTATATTCAGACCAATGTGACTGGCACTTCTAATATGTGTTTGGCAGCTCTAGAAAATAATGTAAAACGTTTTGTGCATACGTCCACCAGCGAAGTCTACGGAACAGCTCAGTACGTGCCGATCGATGAAAAGCATCCGCTGCAGCCACAATCTCCTTACAGCGCTTCAAAAATTGGCGCAGACAGTATGGCATTAAGTTATCACAATTCTTTTCAGCTGCCATTAACAGTGGCGCGGCCATTTAATACCTATGGTCCCAGACAATCGGCGCGAGCGATCATTCCAACCTTGATTTCGCAAATGGCCAGTGGACAAGACGTGATCAAAGTTGGTGATCTAATTCCTACCCGAGATTTTAATTTTGTTGAAGATACAGCTCGGGGACTCTTGCTTTTGGGCCAAAGTGAAAAAACAATGGGTCGGACTGTGAATATTGGCTCTAATACAGAAATTTCTATCGGCGATTTGTTGACCCTCTTGCAGAAATTAATGAATAAAAAAGTAACCATTGTTTCTGAAAATGAAAGAAAACGTCCTGCCAATTCAGAAGTTTTCAGGCTTTGGGCGGACAACAAACTGATTAAAGAACTCACTGGCTATCAACCCAATGTAAGTCTGGAAGAGGGTCTAAAGGCGACCATCCAATGGTTTCAAAATCCTGAAAATTTAAAAAAGTATAAAACGGAGATTTATAATGTCTAAAACGGCTGTCATTTTGGCTGGCGGCAAGGGCACGCGTCTTCGCCCGTACACTTGGGTTTTGCCAAAACCCTTAATGCCTTTAGGCGAAGAACCGATTTTAGAAATCGTGATTCAACAGTTGGTGAAATCGGGTTTTAAAAACATTATTTTAGCTGTGAATCATCAAGCTGAAATCATTAAAGCAGTCATCGGCAACGGCAAACGTTTTGGTGCAAAAATCACTTACTCTTTAGAAAGTAAGCCTTTAAGCACCATGGGGCCTTTAAAATTAATGAAGTCTTTGCCTGAAAATTTTCTGGTGATGAATGGTGATATTTTAACAGATTTAAATTTTAAAAATTTATTTGAATTCCATCAGGCGCAAAAAAACCTATTTACGATTTCTGGATACAATCGGGAACACAAGTTGGATTACGGCGTTCTTTATCAAGATAAAAAAGGCTACCTCACTGGCTTTGAAGAAAAACCCCTTCAAGCTTACAGCGTTAGCATGGGAATTTATATTTTAAGCAAAAAAGTACTTAGCTTTATTCCAAAAGATAAAGCCTTTGGATTTGATCATTTGATGTATCAGCTTTTAGCTGAAAAACAAAAAGTACAGGTCAAGCCGCACACAGGATTGTGGTTAGATATTGGTCGGCCTGATGATTACTTACAAGCCATCGATAGCTATGAGAAATTAAAAGCCCAGATTTTAAAGTAATTTTTTTAAACCATCTTTTAAAGAGTATTTTGGGCTCCAGCCCGTGGCCACAAGCTTAGAGTTATTAGCAACCATCGATTTCACTTCAAAGGGCGAGTACAAGTTTTCAACTTGCAAAGTTTTATTTGTGCCCAGCAGTTTTTGTAGAAGCTGAGCTACATCACCAATGGAAGTGCCATGCCCGGTACCGACGTTATAAATCCCAGAAAGGTTTTTTTTCATGGAATGCAGGATGGCGCTGGACAGGTCTGAAATATAAATAAAATCCCGCACTGAATCTGAATTTTTTAAAGTTAAAATCTGACTTTCTTGGTTTTTAATTTGGGCAAGAATTCGTGGGATAACAAAATCTTCGCTTTGACCAGGCCCAAAAATATTAAAAACCCGTAAAATTGAAACGGGCACCGAGTAAAACTCTGCGTAAAACAAAGCTAAGTCTTCGCAGAGCTTTTTTGAATGAGAATAGGGATTCGTCGGTCGCAAGGGCGTGTCTTCAGAGACCGGCGTTGCTATCGATCCATAGGCGCAGGTACTGACCAAGGTTAAATGCAATTTGCGGCTTCTGCAAAATTCCAAAACTTTTAATGTGGCTTCAATATTTATTTTATAAAAGCTTTCAGGATCCTGCCAAGAAGCTGGGACTCCGGTTTTTCCAGCTAGATGCACAGTATGAGTTACGTCTTGTGGAACTTGAGTAAAGTCGTCATGGCGAAGGGAAAAAGGCAGGGCTTGTAATTTCACGTCAAGACCGGCCTCGCGGATGAGATCTTGTCCTACAAAACCGCTGGCACCAGTTATTAAGAATTTCATAGACTCCCTTAAAGCCGCGCAGTGCAACAATTAGGATCCTAGTCCTTCTTGGTAAGAATTGCTAGCCTAGGGAATCATGTCATTGAAGATTTTGGTCTTCGCTCCCCATGAAGGCGATCATATTTACCCTTGGCTTCGCGCCCAAATGCATCAGCATCAGCTGACCGTTTTAAGTTTTCACTACGATAAGCCACGGACGGATCAGGTCCGCTTTATTCACCTCAAAAGATTTACGGGAACGCGACTGGATTTTCTTTTGAATATCCCCTCAATTTTTTGGAAGTTGAGGCAAATTAATCCCGATCTTATCCATGTTCATTACTTAAGCAGTTATGGTTTGATCGCAGCCTTTTTTCCCAAGCACTATCCGAAGCTTCTATCGATTTGGGGCTCTGACATAAATAAAAACTATAATCAATCTGTGATGGGAAAGCTTTGCCGTTGGGCCTTAGGCAAATACCAGATGATTAACTCGCCCAGTGAAGATATCAAAAAGAAATTGATCGTTTGGGGTTATCCTGAAGACCAAATCGCAACCTTTCAATACGGAATCGACTTTTCTGAACTTGCCCTGCGGCCTGAGAAATTTTCTAGCAAGGGGGTGCAATTTCTTTCACCTCGCGACTGGGCACCACTTTACCGAATTGAAAAAATCATCGAAGGGTTTGCTTTATTTGCCAAGGACGACCCAACGGCCGTGCTTCATCTCACCGGTCGAGGCGGACCCGAGCGAAAAGCGGAGCTACAAAAAATAATTCAAGATTTAGGAATCAGTTCACAAATCGTCATGCACGGCTTTATTGAATGGAAAGATTATGTGGAGTTTCTAGCTTCCTGTGACGTCATTGTCAGCATTCCTACGATGGACGGGATGCCGTTATCTTTGATGGAAGCCAATTATATTGGTTTATATCCCATCGTTTCAAATGTTCCGGCAAATCAAGAATGGCTTCAGCAGGGTGTCGCTAGTTTCGTCCAAGGCGATGACGCCAATGAAATTGCGCAGGCCATGGGAGAAGCTAAAAAGCGGTGTTTTGATTTTAAAGAGCTGCAGAAAAATCGAAATTTGGTTTTTCAAAATGGAGACCGTCAAAAAAACATGAAAAGTTTAAACGAAATTTATCAGAAGTTGGCGCGCTGATGAGTCAATCAGGAAGCCCCCTTGTCAGTGTGGTCATGGCGGTCAATCGCGACGATGGATTCTTAAAAGAAGCTGTTGAGAGTGTTCTTGCGCAGACTTATCATAACTTCGAATTTCTAATTATTGCGAATGACGCCCCAGACTCATTGTGGAATTATTTAAAAACTTTCTCGGACGCGCGGATTAAATTATTCCGAAATGCCGTAGGAGGCCTGCCCTTTAATTTGAACTATGGGGTGAACCAGGCTCAAGGATCCTTGATTGCAAGAATGGATGCAGACGATATTTGCCAACGCGAACGTTTAGCCGTCCAGGTGGAATATTTAAATGCTCATCCGGAAGTGTCAGTCTTAGGGGCTGGATGCCAAGAAATCAATGAGCAAGGTCAGCCAGGGGCAATTTATAATCCTGTCTTAACCAATTCTGAAATTCGCACCAAGATGATTTGGACTTGCCCCCTCATTCATCCCACGGTTGTGTTTCGAAAAGATATTTTTTTGAAGTTCCGTGGCTATCAGTTCAGTCTTTACGCCGAAGATTATGATCTTTGGCTGCGGATGCGCCACGATCCACAAGTGATCTTTGCGAATTTAAAACAAAATTTATTGCAGTACCGAATTCATGGGAAGCAGAGTTCGAATGCGGCTTTGATTCAGCGAAACTTTGCCACCGTGATGTCGTTGATGATGAGGGAGTTTTACCTGACGAAGGATCCGCGGTTTTTGGTTTCGGTGGTGAAGCGGTGGGTTTGGGCGAAGGTTCATCGCTAGTGCGCAACTTTGCCTATTTCTTGATAGCTGGGATTGGACTTTGGGTGGCCCACCTCTCCCAAGAAATCAACAGCGACCACCATTCTCTGTCGACTTTTATAATGGATTTTTTGCGCGACCCATCGTTGGTTAGAGGGTGGGTTTTTCAGGCTGCCCATTTTTACTTTCCTGAAATTCCCTTTGTTTTGCCATTTCAAGCATTAGGCATTTCCTTTGCGACATGTATTTTTTTATTCATGGTCATGATTGCAGGTGTCCACGCTTGGAGTTTCTATCGTTTGCAGCAAGCTCTTGGCCCTGATCAGAAAAATCTGGCTGCATTTGCTGGTCTTTGGTTTTCTTGGCTGGGGCTTTTAGTTTATTCAATCCAGCAATGGAAAACCAGTGTACCAATTTACGATTTATATTTTCATTCAGGTCAATCCGCCGGGGGATTTTTAGTCTTGATTTTATTTCTGTTTGGCGACCCCAGGCAAGTTGGTCGAACTTGGAAGGTTTTAGGATTTTTTCTTCTCAGTTTGCTTCTGCTGTCTGACCAATTATTTATCGTGCAGTTTGAGTTGCCTTTGCTGACCGTGCTCGTAATCCGTGCGTGGCGAACCAAAGATTGGAAGTTCAATTTAAAGCTCTGTGGATTTTTGATTTCAGCGAATGTTCTAAGCGCCCTTTTGTCCTGGGCTATCACAAGATGGAATTTATTCGGGACACTCTACATACCAATCCTAAAGGTGGCCACTCCCGCGGCAGCTTGGAACATGTTAAAAAATATTGTCCAAGTGTTGGCAGGATCCCATGAAATTGTTTTAATTTTGATTATTGCCTGCTGGGGCCTGTTTCAAATTTTTCGCCGGTCGTCGTCCGTGGAAAAGTTGCGCTGGACTTATTTTATTGTTTGCGGATTGTTATCCTTGGGTGGCACGGTCTTGGCCGTCGCTTTAAAGGGATTATGGTATGATTTTTCCGAGATGCGATACATGACGAACTGGATTATTTATCCATGGTTTATCATTGGAACTTTTATATGGCAATTCAGCCCAGCGAAAAGAGCAATTGTCGGCATCATTTTGGCCGTGTGTCTCACGGCGGGGTATGGTTTTTTTAACAGATTACCGGCAGATCAAGGGCCTCCACCGGGTTTGCAATGTTTATTAAAAGCCCAGACTGACTTCGCACTTCATGCGGGATTAACCTCTTATTGGGACGCTAAAAAGCTTCGATACTTTTCTGGTGGCCGGCTGAATACGATTCAAGTGGAAAATGACTTCAAGATATTTGACCTTGGTTCAAATCGATATTGGCTTCGACCGGCTGAGGCTGGGAATACTACAGTTAATTATGTGATCGTGAACCGGGCTCACCCGACATACATAAATTACGAAGACAGTCTAAAAAAATTTGGTGCTCCAGAAAAAATTATTGAGTGTGGGGATTTTCAACTTCTTATTTATCGGCCGCTGGCTATTACCTCTGCAGCGGAAATCGCTAGGTAAGGGACTTTCATTTAAAATAAGGTTGAGCGAAGCAATCTTTTAAAAGACCCCAAAATTTTTTTCCACGTCGGTTTTTCGAGAGGTCTGAAGCGAAAAATAATCAATAAGTAAACAACGATTGACTGGAGCAAGAAAAGCAGTCGGGCCTCTGGAACTTTGTTAAAATGAATAAACGCTGAAAATCTTCGCAGCCAAGCTGATGGAACAAAGTTAAAATGAGACTTCAAATACTCAAAACTGATTTGATCTATAAAAGGAAATGGTACTGACGACAATTTCGAAATGCTATTGGGCAATTCGCGGTAAGCCACCAGTTTTTCCGGCAAATTCGCGAGCGAAAAGTCTTGCGACAAAGCCGACCATAAAAAATAATCCTCGGGTTGGTGCTCTTTGGTAGACGAATAGCCGCCCAAACCTAAGATCAACTTTTTACGAAACATCACGCTGGAGTGCACGAATGGATTATCAAGACATAAAAAAGCCCTGATATCATTGGGGCGGCAAGGATGTTGATGGACCCGATTCGTCAGTGTCGTTCCGCTAAGAATAGTCGCATGGCTTCCAACAAGACTGACTTCAGGGTGTTGATCCAGATATGTCACTTGCTTTGCCAACCGATCAGGTGTCGATAAGTCATCGGCGTCCATACGCGCGATCAGTGGCGCATTGGCGAGTCTAAGGCCGATATTCAAACTTTCTGACAGGCCTTTGTTTTCATGAGTTATTACCGTCAGCCGCGAGTCGCTTATTTTTTCTATTGCTGCCAGCGATCCATCGCTAGAGCCGTCATTAATGACGATCAGCTCAAAGTCAGAGAAAGTTTGATTTAAAATGCTTTGAATGGCCTCTGTTACGTAAGTCTCGCAATTGTATACTGGTAATAAGACGCTCACAATGGGCATGGAAGGAACCCCTTTCCCTGGATTGTAGGTGATATGCCGAAGGGTGTCAATTTTTCGGGTTAACTTTTTATTTACTGCATTTGTAGTATAGCTTTGAAAGCTCCCATCGCTTTTTTATAGAGGCCAATCTATGACATTTTTAGAGACAAAATTAGGTCGCGATAATGAGGATAAAAGAACCGCATGGGTGACGCAGCAACTTAAAAATCTAAAGCCAGGACAACTTATTTTAGATGTTGGTGCGGGCCTTATGCCTTTTAAAAAATTCTGTTCGCATTTGAAATATCAGTCCCACGATTTTGCAAAATATGATGGCGTGGGTGACGGAAGATCGCTTCAGGTGACCGATTGGAAACAGAATCAGCTGGATATCGTCGCCGATATCACAGAAATGCCAGTTAAAGATGGATATTTCGACGCTGTTCTTTGCACTGAAGTTTTGGAACATGTGCCTGATCCCGTTCTTGCGTTGAAAGAAATCTGTCGCATCGTAAGACCCGGTGGTCAGATTATTTTAACTGTTCCGTTTATTAGTTTTTCCCATTTTACGCCATATTTCTTTGCCACCGGATTCAGTGAATATTTTTTTAAAAAACATCTCACTCATTTTGGTTTTGATAAGATTGAGATTACTTTCAACGGTGATTTTTTTTCGTTGTTATCTCAGGAAATCATTCGTTTGCCTGACGTTTTGCAAAGATACGCCCCTCAGCCTGTAAAATATGGTTTATTGGATAAAGTGTTATTTAAGCTCGCGCGATATAGAATAGAGAGCCATGCTGCAAAAACTGTGGGGTCTGCCGAATTCGCATGTCATGGCGTTTTTGTTCGAGCGACTAAAAGCCAATAGGGCAGGGCAAGGAATTTTTTAAAATGAGGAGGTTGGTATGAAAACGGTAATTTTAGCCGGTGGCTTAGGTACGAGGCTCAGTGAAGAGACCATTTTAAAGCCTAAACCTATGGTTGAAGTCGGCGGTCGACCTATCCTTTGGCACATCATGAAAATTTATTCCAGCCATGGGATCAACGACTTTATTATTTGTCTTGGTTACAAGGGATACATGATCAAAGAATATTTTGTAAATTATTTCTATCACCAAAGCGACATCACCGTCGATTTAGGCCAAAACGGGATCACCGTTCATCAAAAAAAAGCAGAGCCTTGGAAAATAACTTTGGTTGATACTGGCGACCACAGCAATACTGGAGGGCGATTAAAAAGGGTGATGAGTTACCTCGGCGACGATCAAGATTTTTGTTTTACCTATGGCGATGGAGTGGCAGATATCAATATCAAAGAAGCAATCGAATTTCATCGCAAACATAAAAAAATGGCGACGTTAACTGCCATACAGCCGCCAGGGCGGTACGGGGCTATTGATTTTGAGGGATCCTCTGTGACAAACTTCCGAGAAAAACCTAAAGGTGACGGTGGCTGGATCAATGGTGGATTCTTTGTCCTTTCAAAAGAGGTCGCTAAATATATTCATGCCGATAGTACGTCTTGGGAACAGGATTCATTGTTTAAATTAGCCAAAGATCAACAGCTGGAAGCCTACTTCCATAAAGGCTTTTGGCAAGCTATGGATACCTTGCGGGACAAAAATCACCTCGAGGAAATGTGGCAATCCAAAGGCGCGCCGTGGAAGGTGTGGAGAGACGATCCATCATGATCCATCCGAATTTCTGGCGAGGTAAAAAAGTTTTTTTGACAGGCCACACTGGCTTTAAAGGAACTTGGCTCGCACTTTTAATGACAGATCTAGGCGCACAGGTGACAGGATTTTCTTTGAATCCGATCACTCAACCTTCATTATTTGCAGCGACAGGATTAGAAGGTCTTATGACTCGGTCGATTGTTGGCGATATCCGAGATCAAAAACTATTAACTGACGAATTGGTAAAGGCCTCACCCGAAATCGTCTTTCATTTAGCCGCGCAACCCTTGGTCCTAAAATCCTACGCGGATCCTGTTGATACCTTGATGACCAATATGATGGGAACTGCGCATATTCTAAATGCTTGTCGTAAAGTCGCTGGCCTAAAAGCAATTTTAAATGTCACTACCGATAAGGTTTACAAAAACGAGTCGTGGCCATGGCCTTACCGCGAAACCGACAGGCTTGGTGGCAGCGATCCTTATTCGGCCAGCAAAGCTTGTTCAGAATTAATTTCGGATTCTTTCAGGGCTTCATTTTTTCAACGAGATTTTTCTGACAGCCATTTCTTGGCGACAGCTCGAGCTGGAAATGTCATCGGCGGTGGAGATTGGTCTGAGGATCGGCTAGTTCCCGATATGATGAGATCTATTTTTTCAGAAAAAGTGGTCATTCTTCGAAATCCATCTCATGTACGGCCGTGGCAACATGTCCTAGATTCCTTGATTGGGTACATGATGCTAACGGAAAAACTTTATCAGGGTCAGGCGACCGAAAGTTGGAACTTTGCCCCTGAGTTGGAAAGCAGTGTAGATGTTGAAAAGCTGACAAAGCTTTTTCTCAAAGCGATGGGGCAAGGAAAATACCAAGTTGAAAAGCAGACTCAATCCGCCCGCGAAAGCTCGACTTTAAAACTGGATAACTCCAAAGCCAGAAAAAATCTGGGCTGGGCTCCGGCCTGTTCCATCGAAAAAGCGGTGTCCCTCACGGCTCAGTGGTATAAAGACTTCTACGCTGGCGAACCAGCTCTGAACCTCTGTCGGCAGCAAATCGCTGCTTTTATAAATCATGAAAATTAAAGAGACCAACTTCACGGGACTTTTTCTAGGGCAGATCGAGCCCTCTCGTGATGAACGAGGGTCTTTCACTCGATTATTTTGTCCTCGTAAAATATCTGAAACCTGTTTTAAGGGCTCGGTCGCTCAGGTTAATTTGTCGCAAACCCATAAAGTAGGCACCGTCAGGGGTTTACATTATCAAAAGCCACCCATGGCCGAAGACAAAGTCATCCTTTGTCTTAATGGGAAAGTTTTTGATGTCGCTGTTGATTTAAGAAAAGGTTCTTCGACTTTTTTGAAATCTTTTTCAGTCGTTTTGTCCGCAGAGCAAGGGAATGTCATTGTTATCCCCCAGGGATTTGCCCATGGCTTCCAGGTTCTGGAGATGGACTCAGAATTAATTTATTTTCACTCCCAATTTTATCATCCCGAGGCTGAGGCCGGATTGAAATTTGATGATCCTCGTTTGCAAATTAATTGGCCGTTACCGGTTGCTTCTCTCTCGCAGCGAGACAAAAGTTTCCCACTTTTAGATTTAAACTTTGAAGGATTCAAAATATGAATTGCAGATTTTGTGCAGCCTCTTTAACTGAAAACTTTTGTGATCTACGAGCCAGCCCTCCGTCGAATGCTTTTTTATCTTCTGATGAACTGCAGGGGCCAGAAATTTACTATCCCCTTAATGTTTATGTTTGCACGAAATGTTATTTGGCCCAGATCGCAGAAGTAAAAAAGTCAGATGAGATTTTTACCAAAGAATATGTTTATTTCAGTTCGTTTTCAAAAAGCTGGTTGGAGCACGCCAAAAACTATTCCAGTATGATCACCCAGCGCCTGGGCCTGAATCCTGAATCATTGGTCGCAGAAATCGCGTCCAATGATGGCTACCTTTTAAAAAACTTTGTTCAGGTCAAGATTCCTTGTTTTGGAATCGAGCCCACAAGCAACACGGCAGCGGCGGCCAAAAAGTTGGGAGTACCCACCATCGAAAGCTTTTTCGGTGTTCAGTTAGCCCAACAGTTGGTCGCTGAAGACAAAAAGACCGACCTCTTGATTGGAAATAACGTCTTAGCGCATGTCCCTGATATTAACGACTTCGTAAAAGGTTTAAAAATTCTTTTGAAGCCACATGGAACTGTAACGATGGAGTTCCCTCATCTTTTAAACCTTTTGAATGAAAATCAGTTTGATACCGTTTATCACGAACATTATTCCTACCTTTCCTTGGGTGTCACGCAGGCTATTTTTAAGGCTCATGGTTTACGGATCTATGATGTCGAGGAAATTCCGACTCACGGTGGATCTTTAAGGATTTACGCGACTCATGATGGCCACGTCCTGCTTGCCACCAAAGATTCTGTGCAAAAACTTGTTGAAAAAGAACGAAGCGCCGGTCTGTTTGAACTAAAAACCTACAAAAAATTTCAAGCGGTGGTCGATCAAATTAAGCTCTCCGTCTTAGAGTTTTTATTGGCTGCTAAAAAAGCGGAAAAAAAAGTTATCGGTTATGGCGCTGCCGCTAAAGGAAATACGTTACTGAATTTTTGCGGAGTGGATCGGGATTTAGTGTCCTTCGTCGTGGACGCCGCCCCATCTAAGATTGGCAAATATTTACCAGGCTCAAGAATACCGGTTTTCGGAAAAGAAAAAATTCTAGCGGAAAAGCCAAATTACATTTTGATTCTGCCATGGAATTTAAAAGAAGAAATTATCAAAGACCTTGGATATTCCCGTGAATGGGGATGCCAATTCGTGACATTTATTCCTCAATTGAAGGTGACTTAAATGAAAATAAAACGGGCGATCAAAGGTTTCATTAAAGATTTGATCAGTTCACATCCCAGGACCTTTGCTCAGTGTGGTGAAGATATTATAATTAAATTCCTTTTTGAAAGTTTACAGATTGAAAAAGGATTTTATTTAGATATCGGCGCCAATGATCCAGTAAAATACAGTAATACTTGTTTATTATATAAAATGGGTTGGAGTGGTGTTAATGTAGACCCCCAGGCGGGAGCGATTAAAAAATTTAACGCTCAAAGAAAAAGAGATGTAAATCTTCAAGTCGGTATTGGCTCCACGAGCGGCGAATTCAACTTAAACATATTTTCACCCGACACCCTGTCAACTTTTGATGACGACATAGCTAGAAGATACGAATCACTTGGTCATAAGTTAGTTCGTCAAGAAAAGATGACACTCATGACTCTCAAAGATCTGATGAGTACCGTTCACTTCAAAGGTGAAGTTGATCTCTTATCCTTAGACATTGAGGGTGGCGAAATGTCGGTGATTCATCAATTCGCCCAATTGCAAGTTCTGCCGAAAGTGATTATTTGTGAAACAATTAACTACAGTCCCGATATCCGCCTATCGCAAAAAAATGAATCTTTAATCAAAGAAATTTTAGAAAAAGGTTATTCAGTTTTTGCGGATACCTATATCAATACCATTTTTATCAGACATGATATTTTAGAAAAACCTGCTTAAAAATATTTTTTTAATTACTTTTTTGTCCCTACGCGAATTCGTTGGATAAGCATCTTCGGTTTTTCAAATATTTTTAGTGTGGAATCCAAAATAAGGAAGAAAAAATAGAAAAGTGTTTTATGGGTTCGTTCGTGATGGACGATTAGTTTTATCATAAGTCTTAAAAAGCTTATGGATAGGATGAGCTTCTCTTTTAAGTTCAGTTTTTTGCATTGGAAATAAAGAGAAAGCACTTTGCATAAAAAGGGACTGTAGCGTAACTTCCCAGACACATTATCCGTGGGCTTAATGCAGTACTCATCGGTGTCAATCCCCGCACGATAGCTCACGCCCTCAATTGTTTTTATGCCTGGTCCCAGGATCATCCGTAAGGCAAAATAGCAATCATAGAAATCAAACAATGATTCGTTTAAAACAAACTGAACATCGGACCTTCGATGGAGACCGTAGATTAAGGATGGCTGCATATTTTTAAAAAAATGATCAGCATTTTTGAAAGCGGAGATGGTTGGTCCCAACGCAGGCATCTGATTCTTTCCAACACTATTTTTAGCTCGATTTATAGTTTCAAAATCACACATTACCGATCCGAGGCCTTCAATATTGGATACGCATCGACTAATAAAATCAGGTTCCCATTCATCGTCATCAGCTGCCCACATGAAATAATCCCCAGCCGCAGCCTGCAGGACAAACAAAAAGTTTTTCCAGGCGCCTATGTTGGCGTCTTGACGAAAAAAAATTACGCGATTGTCCAACGCCATTGCATTGCGCACGACGGACTCAGTTTCAGTCTGTGGTGAGGCATTATCTGAAACAATGATTTGTATATTTGGATAATCCTGCTTCAAGATACAGTTCAACGTTCTCTTGAGGCCTTCAGAGCGGTTGTAAGTAGGGATCCCCACACTGACTAAGGGAAGGTTGGACTTGATAATATTCAAAACACATCCTTTTTGTTGGCTCAGTAAGGGTAATATAATCCTTGATTGATCGAGATTCAAATGGGGTTGGCGGGATCAGGCAATATCTAGTCATTCGTTAAATAATTTTGCACGAGCGGGCTCAAAGTAAAAATTGACATACCGCTTCTTTCTGTTCCTGGGCATTGATTCAAGGGACCTAGGAATTTATTGTAAAAACGCTTTCCCAAGATTAAATTAGGGCCTGCTTTCATCGCTCATCAAGAAATTTACCGTGGGAAAAAATGTATCGTAAGGTCATTCAGCGTTTTTTTGAAATTACTGGCCCAGAAGTTAAACGACTGCTGATTATTAGTGTTTGTATTGGTCTCGTTTGGTCCCTCGTCGAATACAGCTTCATTTATGTTTTTCAAATTTTCTTCTTAAGTTTAGGAATTTTATCAAGTCAGCAATTGAAACTTCCTTTTGTGGTTCCGAACTCTGTAGCTTTCGCGGTGATCATTCTTTTAATTTATGGGATTTTTAGGTCTCTAGTTATGTTTTTTAAACAATATGTATCTGGGGTTATTGCTCAAACGTATATTCGTACAAATCGCGAGCTTTTATTTTCTTATGCGCTCAATGATCCTAAGCTGGAGGCCGTGCATCTGCTGAGCAGTGTATTCAGCGAAAGGGTCTATCAAACTGGATTTGCGATTCAAAACTTGGCGCAATTTTTATCTACTTTAATTTCCTTGGTGGCTTTATTTGGTGTTGGGCTGTCATTAGCACCTATCGAGCTTTTAATTGGCTTTAGCGCTTTGATGATTCTCCTGTTGCCCTTTAAAAAATTAGGGACATCGCTGGCAGTCTTAGGCCAAGAATTAGGGAGTGATTGGAATGGAATCAATAAATCCCTGCTGATTGGTTTAAAAAATCAGTATTTTTTAAGAATTTACGGCGGGGTTGCTGCCTACGTTGCAGAGGGAACTTCGTCCATACGACGTTATGAGGCAAACTTTAGACGATATATCTTCGTAAACTCTTTCAAGGGGACCCTGCCTGTAGCTTATGGAATATTAGTAATCTGTGTGATTACGTACCTCAGCCGAGTGTATTGGGAACGGGACGGAGTTACGCTTGTTTCATTCTTTTATATTTTTATGCGGTTAGCTCAAGGCGCCGGGGATATTAACACCTATATTAACGAAATTCGTTTTCATTCAAATAATTTTACGGATGTCTACAAATGGAAATGTAAAGCCCGTCGAGTTTTATTTGGATTGGGATTAAAAAATCGAGAACGTGGTAAAGTTAAGATCTCTGAAATTTCAGAAATTTCTGCAGAATCAATTGGATTTTCCTATTCTGCTTCAAAAAATATTTTTGAAAATTTAAATCTCAAAGTAGGAAAAGGACAAATTTTACTGCTCAAGGGTGAGTCTGGAGTGGGTAAAAGCACATTAGTTTCTGTCCTCATCGGTCTTTACAAGCCACAGCAAGGAAATGTATTCTATAATAATCAGTTGCTTTCGAAGTTAGATTCTTCGTATTTAGACCGTATCGCTTACGTGGGTCCAGAACCATATATTGTTCCTGGAACGATTCGCGAGAATCTTTTATTTGGTCACCACGACCCTCAAAAAATTAGGGATGAAGATATTTGGGAAGTCCTCGAGCAAGCGTGCGTCCGAAGCGAAATTAAAAATTTGAAAAATGAACTCGATGAGAACCTTTATGAAAGTGCCCAGCTATCCAGTGGACAAAAGCAAAGAATCTCGATCGCCAGAGCTTTCTTGCGACGGCCTGATGTGCTTATTTTTGACGAAGCCACTGCAAATTTAGATGTGAATACAGAAGCGCTACTGATTAACAATCTTCAGAAATTGAAATCTAAAATGATTATTTTGGCTGTTAGTCACAAAGCAACTTTTGATCAACTGGCGGATATAAATATTTATCTCGGCAAAAAAAATGAGGCCTTATGAGCAAAGAGTTGCCCAATCAGCAGATAGGAAATCTAGGAATTATTTGTTGGGGTGGAACAGGCCATGCGCGCGTAATTAATGAGCTACTTTCGCAATTCGGGCGAAGCATTACTTTGATCGTAGATCAACGGCTTTTGCCTAGTCCATGCGATGGGGTTCCAATTGTTCAAGGGGAGTCTGCCCTTTTGGCTTTTTTAGCGGATAAAAATCCAGGAAACTTTGCAGCGGTGGTAGCAGTTGGTGGGTCGAAGGGCAACGAACGAGTGTCCTTGTTGGAAAAAATGAAAGATTTAAAAATTCAAATTCTTACTTTGATTCATCCGCAATCTTATGTAGCTAAAGGTGTTCCCATCGGAGAAGGAACTCAAATTCTTGCCCAGGCTAATGTTATTGTGGGATCTAAAATCGGCAGGGGTGTTATTCTTAATACGGCCTCTTCCGTCGATCATGATTGCGTTTTAGGCGACGGGGTTCACTTGGCTCCCGGGGCTCGATTATGTGGTGAGGTCGTTATTGGTGACCATTCTTTCATTGGCGCTGGAGCGGTGATATTGCCACGAATAAAAATTGGCAAATGTGTCACTGTGGGTGCTGGAAGCATCGTTATCCGAGACGTCGCAGATCATGTCACGGTGGTGGGAAATCCCGCGCGAACATTAATTAAATCTTAGAAGCCAAAATTTTTACTAAAGTCTCAGTGACGTTTGCGATATTATTTTCAGTTAGGTTTAAGGCACTCGGTAAATTAATTCCCCTCTGGGAAATATCGTAAGAGACAGAATTCATCTTTTGTGCACGGGCACTATCAGAAAAATTTTTATACGCTATCAGGCTACTTAGAGGGTCAAAGAATGGGCGAGTGTTGATCCCTTGCTTCTTTAGTTCTACAATCACTTCTTCCTTACTTGTTTTTAAAGTTTTTGGCAGAAGGATTGTCGACATCCAATAGCTATTGAAGGTTTTTGAATGGCTGGGATTTAATTCGATGAGTTGCCCTGCGAGGTGTTTCTGGTACCAAGAAAAAATGTTTCGCTTTTGGCTGACCAGCTCAGTAAGTCTTTCTAATTGGGCTAGTCCTAGGGCTGCTTGCAGTGGCGACATCTTGTATTTGTAGCCCACTTCAATATTTCGAAACATTGTGTCTCCAGGATTTCTACCATGATCTCGTAAAATACCTATTTTTGCAGCCAAAGTTTCATCATCAGTGACGAGCATGCCACCTTCGCCGGTGGTCATTGTTTTAGATCCATGAAAGCTAAAACAGCTTGCAACTCCCCACTGGCCTGCCGGAATTTCGTTAAACCTCGAACCAATCGACTCTGCGGCATCCTCAATCACAGGAATATTATGGGCCCGTGAGAGGGCCATGATATCGTCCCATTCTGCCATATGCCCATACAGATTTACGACGATAATAGCTTTTGTCTTTGAGCTTACAACTTTTTCAATTGTTTTCGCGGACAGGCACCAGGTCTTAGGATCGATATCTGCAAATACTGGAGTCGCGCCCAGATACGTGATGGGTGCTGCCGAAGCAATCCAAGTTGCATCTGGAACAATCACTTCGTCGCCCGGTCCAATATTTAAAGCAGCAAGGCTTAAATGTAGACCTGACGTGCAAGATGGCAAAGAAAAAGAAAACTTTCGGTTACAATAAGCTGCAAATGATTTTTCAAATTTTAAAATATAATCATTCGCATGCTCATACCATCCATTCGTTACGGCATCAGTCACGTACGATATTTCCTTACTCGTGATTGACGGACCAGCAACTGGGATCTGTTTCATATGTTTCGCTTCAGATACCCGTTAGGTGCGACCGTAATCATAAGCTTGTTGTGGATTGATGAATCAATCTCAAAAGATTTATTTTCCTTTAAGAATTCAAATACTGCAGTCATTGCATTATTGCCCTTATCCCAAGGGCGATCTTTAAAATAACCTTTTGGTAAGTTTTCAATCACAGTGTCCATCACAATAAAATAACAACCCGTACTCACAAATTGACTATAAAGTCGAAGTTCGTTCAAGACGTGTTCGTGAGTATGATTTGAATCCAAAATCACCATAGTTTTTTTATCTTTCGGGACGAGCGCAGAAACTTTTTTGATAATATCAGCCGAAACAGACGAGCCTTCCAGCAATGTGATGTCTGCGCTAAGCATATGCCCCTCAATAGCCTTTCGATTGTGCGGTCGGATATCAATATCGATACCTATGACTCGTCCGGGGCGGCCTAACATTCTTAACATTGAAGCACTGAAAACCAACGAACCCCCTCGCGCCACCCCAGTTTCGATCACAATATCAGGTTTTGTGGTCCAAATGATTTCCTGTAAGGCAACGATATCTTGGGGATACTGTATAATTGGAAGTCCTAACCAACTAAAGTTATAGGAATAGTTGGATAGGTTGGCCTCCAGGAACCAATCTGAAGTTAGTTTATGAAGAGCATCATTTTTTGCTAGATTCTGAATGTTAATTTTACGGTTTTCTTCAAACTGAACACGATCGTCTGTTTCATTTTTCATTTTGGCCCAAGATTTTTAGAGGTTAAATCTTTCTCAATCTAATAGATCATCAAGGGGCAGGTAAAGGATTTTACGGATAGAAGTTATAAAACGCCATACGTCATGAGGAACTTCTTTTCGGTCGATCCTGTCGTCGAGGGAGAATATAGACAACGCCCTTACTTTTAGAGATTTTTGCTGATTCAAATCAATAATTTCCAATCGGCTATTTTTTTAATTCAGCCTTCGCCAAAGCAAAGTCCGCCAAAGCCATTTCCTTCACCAGCGCTTCAAAATTATATTCCGCTTTCCAACCCAATTTCGTGCGCGCCTTAGTGGGATCACCGATCAACAAATCTACCTCAGTTGGTCGAAAATACCGGGGATCAATCGCAATAATTTCTTGTCCAGGTTTTAACTTAAGATCTGAATTGTGCACCTTAGAAACCACTCCGGTTTCTCCAGCATCTTTTCCTTTAAACTCAATTTCAACTCCCAGCTCTTTAAAACAAAGCTGCGCAAACTCTCGCACCGAGTGTGTCTCACCCGTCGCAATCACGTAATCTTCAGCAACAGGTTGTTGCAAAATTCTCCACATAGCTTCGACGTAATCTTTGGCGTGGCCCCAATCTCGCCGTGCATTTAAATTTCCTAAATACAATTTATCCTGAGCACCTAAGGCAATTTTTGCAGCTGCCATCGAGATTTTTCGCGACACAAAAGTTTCTCCGCGGCGGGGACTTTCGTGATTAAATAAAATCCCATTACTAGCAAAAATATTATAGGCCTCGCGGTAATTCACAGTGATCCAGTAACCGTAAATTTTCGCAACACCGTAGGGAGACCTTGGATAAAAAGGCGTCTTTTCCGATTGCGGAACCTCTTGCACAAGACCGAATAGTTCAGAAGTCGAAGCCTGGTAAATTTTAACTTTTTGCGTCAATCCTAGCAGACGAACGGCCTCTAAAACCCGTAAGGTTCCTAGGCCATCTACGTTTGCGGTATACTCGGGCGTATCAAAGCTCACCTTAACATGGGACATGGCACCCAAATTATAAATCTCATCCGGTTGAACCTCTTGAATGATCCGAGTGATATTCATCGAATCGGTCAGGTCGCCGTAATGCAAAATAAACCGCAAGTGCGATTCATGGGGATCCTGATACAAATGATCCAAGCGCATCGTATTGATCGAAGAGCTTCTTCGTTTAATGCCATGAACTTCATAGCCTTTTTCCAACAAAAGCTCGGCCAAATAGGAGCCATCTTGTCCCGTAATACCTGTAATAAGGGCTTTTTTCATAGCTGAGGAGAATAGGCTGAGATCCCTTGAAAGTCCATAAACTCCGTTCATAAATCGACTGGAATTGAGGGACACAATGCGGTAGGTTCGGCCATGTCCCTGACCCAAGCCCTCGAACATTTTTTCAAACCCGAAGTCCGAAACAGCGCCATTGAATTTATTAGAAAAAACGCCGTCGTCATCTCCGTGGGTTCAGACACTTTGATCGAAGGCTATGTGAAGGGCTCATCCTCCATCAAAGTGTCCCTGAAAGCCGAAACCATCCAGAGCGACACATTCTACGCCGACTGCAACTGTCCTTCTTCAAAAAAAGGCCAACTGTGCAAACATATTTGGGCGATGCTTTTATGGACGGAAAATAAATATCCTGATTTCTTGTCTTCCAAGCAAAATATCGAAAAAAAATCCAGCCAAAAAAATCCAAAACAGTCCGCCTTTAAAGCCAAACAAGATGATTATAAAAAACAACAATACCAAAAACAAAAATTAAGAAACAAAGCCATCAAAGACGAAAAGAAAAAAAGTAAATTTGCGCAAGCTAAGCCTGACTATCCCGAGGACGTCGAAAAAGCTTTGTTGTTCTTTGCGGAAAATGGCTTTCCTTTGCAGATTCCCTTTGAGGAAGACGCCCTAAAAAACGCCAAGAAAAAGCTTTCCAGAGTTTTCCATCCCGATATTGGTGGCAGCCATCAAGAAAGCGTTGATCTGAACGTTAACTACGACATTCTGATCCGCTTCCAGCAGGACTGAGTCCAGGTCTAGGCTTAAGAACCTGCTTTATAAAACAGCCCTTTTTGTACTATGATTTCAGGAATAACGGTGACGGAGATCTAAAAAATGACAACAAAGACAGCCGCTCGAAACATAGCCCGAATTTTAATGGCACTTTTCATTCTGCAAGGATTTTCAGCCTGTGCAATGAAAGGGGAATCAGCACCAGAGAATCCTGCGATCACTGAAAGCGACGATCAGCTGGCTGGCATTGAAGAGCCTAAGCCGCTCGAGGTAGCCCCTTTGAACCCGGACACTCCGCAGCCTTTGCCTGTCAAGAACACCGTCGCAGAAACCACGCCGCCAGTGGCTTCCGCACCGGCCAAAGTTGAAAAGAAGGAAACTGCCGCACCCGCAAAAAAAGAAATGGCTGCGCACGTTAAAAAAGAAAAAGCCGCCAAAGCAACAGAAAACGGAGTCTTCAAAACGACTTCAAAGTCATGCATGATGAAAAGTAAGCCAAATGCAAAAGCCGCAAGCCTGACGACAATTCCAAAGGGTCGAAAAATTTGGGTCGAAAAAGTCGGCGCATTCTATAAAGTTTCCCGAGTCAAAGGCGTCGGTTATCTAGCGACTTCCTGCTTCTAAAGATGAGAATTCGACAAATGGGCTTTTCATCAAAATTAAAGGCCCACAAAAAAATCCTGACTCTTGAAACTCTCAAATTCATCGTTGAATATTTATTCGACGGCCATGCGAAAATGGCAGCCCTTCGGTCGGGAATTCCCGAAACCTATGCAGCTCGGCAAGGGCAGTGGCTTAAAAAGCATCCCATCGTTGTGCAAGCGCTAGAAAGTGAACTGGATGATCGTGAAATTCTAAAGCTCAATAAAGCCATCTCAGAAATCGAAAAACAAATGGGAATTTGCAAAGAGATTTTAAACCTCCATGAATTCTAAGGCCACTAAAGTCGGGTAAGGAACTGTAAAAAACTAAGAAAAATTGGCTTTTCTGAAGATAGGGAATCATGTGTTGTGAATTAAATTTGCCATATTCAACTTGCAGCCAAGACGTCTGCGTAAATTTCGAAAACTCGAGCTTTATGATGATGAGTTCTTTTCGCAATTTGATAAGGAGTGCTGTCGGGATGCTTTTTTAAGTAACTGACAACATCTGCATTCACAATCGATCCAAAGAGTGCTCGATTTTTTAGTTCCAGGCAATTTTTATAGATGGCTGCCGTGGGAAATAAAAATTTATTCAAATCTAATTTAAAATCTGGCGCAGCGATTCGATATTTTAAAAAATACGAAGAAGGTGACCTAGGCGATGGGCCTTCAAGAAGTTGTTCTATTTTTTTTCTTTTTTTACAAAATGGGATTACTATTTTCCATTGCGCAGATTTGATATTATTTTCAGTCAAAAACTCTAGGAGCCCACCAAGTACTGCCGGATCAAAAAAATGCCCAGCCTGAATAAGTCGCCTTATTTTGGCAGGACTTAAAAGGTGACCGAATTTTAATAACCAACAAATAAATCCTTCTGTGAATCGGGATTCCTTAAGATAATATGTTGCAGACAAAAAGAAAATTTCGACATCCACAAAAGATGACCTTAGGATTCTATCTGAAGCTAAATTCAAGAAACTAGGCTGAATGGCTATTCCAAAGTAATATGACATTTCTTTAAAATCATCGATTGATATCTTATTTTGTGATTTTCCTGAGATCATGGAGTGTCTCCTCAAACTCATTTAAAACTTGTTTTGAACTATTCACTGATGGGGCATTAGATTCTTTTATAAAGACGATTGCTTGCTCAATCTCTTCGATTGTTGGTTGTAGTAAAATAAGATCTTCCCAGTCTTTGTTAGTATGATCGCGACGTATAGAAAAAGCTGAAGCTTTCATTTTAATTAAATCTTCACGACTAACTAAAGATGCTTTTATAGATTTCCAACGTTCAATGGGTTTTGTTCTGGATAAAATTCCATTAGGAAGACTGACTGTTGAGGCTTGATCATTCAGCCAGAGCGGTCCGAGGCTCAGTTTTTGTCCAATATCTTCTATGATTTTCTGAATTTCACCTGATTGAATCTTGGTGATACTATCAACGTCAAGCGTATGCTCTGAACGAGAATAGCCAAACAAATGAAGAGCGTAGGCCCCACAAATGACTATTTCGATAGTTAAATCTCGTTGTGTTAATTCCTCATCGAGTTGAGTTAAAGCACTGGCTAGAATGTCTTGCATCAAGACTCCTGAGTTGGTATTATAATAATACTAATATGAATTGATAAACAAAGGCAATGATTTTTTTGATAATATCAGCAGCTCTGAGTTATTATTGCTCCTGGGAACACCCCTGTACTAAATCAAGGCACAGCCGTTGCAATTGACTAAGCGTGCGCCTAAATTCAGCTCTTTTCGTATTATTGTTCCTATTGAACCCCACAGTGGGATTCAGCGCCGATTCTTGCTCGGGAGTGCTCAGTCTTCAGCAGACCGAACAAAAGTTAGTCACTCTGAATCAGTACCAAATGCTGATTGGCGAAGTCCCCAAACTTGGCCCGAAAGTCCTTTCTCCGCAGATTCAATACCCTGCCTACAGCCTTGATCAGGTTGAAAAAGCCGGCACCACTTGGAGCCTTCAAAGACCTTTGCTGATCGAAGTCCCTTGGTTTCGGAAAACCATTCTTAGCAAAATTGCCAATCGAAAAATTTATTTAAATTCTGAAGATTTCTATGCGCCTTATCAAATGGTTGTCACAAGGGCGGCTTTTTTTGAAAGCTACCCCCTCACAAAAAATTCAATTGAAAGTATCCGTAAAAAATCCCTAGAAACAGGATTTGAGTGGGCTTTTCTATCGATGGATTTTTTATTTCAAGGGCAAATTCACAAATTAATATCCGGGCCCTTCACCTCAAGAAACTCTTCAGTGATTAAAAGCGAGGACGTCAGATTGGCGTTGAAAGATCTTTCAGACCAAGCCTTTGCCAAATTTGGCAGAATTCAAATTCAAGTCACTGATTTTGGTTTTTTCCACACTCATCCGGGCCGCGTATCGTCGCCCTTATCCCGCGAAGATATTTCGGCGACCTATTCACTCAGAAAAGCCATGAAAATGGAAGCCACAACATTCCGGGTCCATGCCATCGGGTGGAGCGAAAAAGATTATATTTACAGAAAATCCTTTTTTGGGGAGTCGGAAGGAACAACTCAAGACTTGCGGGAAGAAATTCCTTAACAGTCTTTCTGAGCCCAACCGGTGTAAGACATTAAAGTCGACCGGGTCCAAGTGAATTTAAAATTTTCATCCACTTCTTTTTTAACAAGCATTCTAAAAAAAGAAGAATTCAGCTGCGGACGAAGTCCCCTTAAATCTTTAATGTGTAAGCCTAAAGGCTCCATCATGGTTTTTAATTCGCTGGGTTTAATAAACATTTCTAGAATATGTAAATCTTTTGGTGTGTTTTTAACAAACCATTCCACGCCCTTGATCACCAGCAACCAAGCCAACCAATTGCGATTAAATGTGTGAAAGAAAAAAGACCCACCTGGTTTTAGAACTCTGGAAATTTCTTTTAAGACTAACTCAGGCTTAGAAACATGCTCTAAAAAATCCATACAAGTGACAGCTTGAAAGCTGTGATCCTCAAAGGGCAAAAGATAAGCATCACCGTAAACATATTTAGCGCACTGGCTATGGTCATAAAGATGGGCGACATCTAAGCTTTCTTTCGATAGATCCAAGCCTGTTACAGTCAGCCCTTTGGCCGCAAGGAAATTAGATAAAAACCCACCGCCGCAACCCACGTCCAAAACATTCGCCGTTGGCGTCGTCGCCATCAAAGTTTCATAGACCCATTGGTTGCGAACTTTGGATTCGGCTCGAAGAAGTGCGATTGGATCATCCTGAGCGCCATACCATTTTTGACCAAGGCCATGGTAATAGTCGTTATTTATTTTCTGGCGATCAAGATCGGACTGAATTTGATTCATAAAAATTCCAATAGATAAGTTGATAGACCAGAAAAATCCCCATCGGCGGAAGCATCCATAATATCAAAGCAGGCTGCTCTAGATGCACCAACCATGCAAAGACTAAGACCAAAGGATGCAAAACAAATAAAACAGCATGCAGCCAGTTTTCAAAGGCGTTGCAGTGCTGGCTATGAACCCACTCGTCTTTTGTAATAAACAGGCATGAAAAAGCGGCTGTTAAAATATAAATCCATAACGGTAACGTGGGAATAAAGACCAACAAACTTAATGGTAAAATTAAAAAAATGGTGTCCAAAGGATGACCCCAACGTTCCCAGCGGGGCAAAGTGCGTCGCCAGTGGCAATAAAACTCATCGACTAAAATTGTGATGGCTTGAAGACCTGCGATGATCACAAAAAGCGGGATCAAAGTTTTTTCATCCAAACAGCGGCGACTGTTAAGCCCGGGCCGAAGGCAAAAGAAATCACATCTGTCCCAGATTTAACCTCGGGATCACGAAGAACTAAGTCCCAAATATGCGGCAGCGTTGCCGAAGACATATTGCCATGTTCGAATAAAATTTCGCGGCTTTTTTTCACTTGAGGCTCTTTAAGATTTAAGGCTTCTTTTGCAAAATCAATAATTTTTGGACCGCCCGGATGAATTGCAAAAACCGTATTTTCAGGCAAGTTTTCAATCTTTAAATCTTTTTTCCAATCTTCTAAAAACTGATTCAGATTATTTCCAATATACTTTGGAACATCTTTTGACAGGCTCATCTTCATGCCAAAATCAGCGCAGACCCATTTCATCGCATCTTCTGTTTGCGGAAGGATTCGTTCGCGAGCTTCCAAGATTTTAAACCCTGTCGCCGGAGCTTCAGAGCTTAGTCGGTAAACGGCAACACCATCAGCAAATAAACTTTGGATGACCATTTGCTCAAGGCTTTCTTCGAAAAGATTGATATGCAAAGTGCAAAGTTCAGTGTGAAAAATATCGATGGAACCTTTCAGTCCCTGCGCCATCCGGATCGCTGGGACCGCTGCGTAGCAGCCCATATGATAGGCGTGCAGCACCTGGGTTTTGCCCTGCCATTTATGGGAGGAGATTTTTTGCGCAGGACTTGGAGAGGTATATCCGGTACAAGTCACATGAATGAGATGATCTGGTGCCGTGCGATTTTCATAAGTTTGATTAAAAACTTTTTCTGTCGTTTCAGCAAAAAATTCATTTCGTAATTCATGACCTTTGTTTTTATCAAGTTCAAGAATTCGCCCATCGAGTCCATCAGATTTGAATTCAGGCAAAAAGAAAGATCGTTTTTGAATTTGCTCAGGGCGCACGGCGACCCGCGAAAATATTTTCTTTAAATCATCAGGTGACTTGCCTTGTTTTTTTGCCCAAGCCTGGGACAGCCACTTCAAAGAGTCTTCTTGCAGAAGGCTGTAAGGCGCGTTGATCGTTTTCAAGTCATGCAAGTACATAAGTGACCCCATCGTCCTAATGACTTAGCTGAAAACCGACTATTTTGTAAAGAACAAGGGTTTATATTAGGCTAGAAATGTTTCTTGTCAGTTCTCTGCCAATTCCCCGTCAGTGGCCTGGGTGGCGGCCGTGCCTTGGAGGATTTGAACTGTTTCCTCCTGAGCTCTGTCCGCAAAGGACGCCATCAACAACGACAAATCCAGAATCATGACCACCGCTCGTCGCCGCGTGCACCCAATGAATAATCGCGCCATCTGGCGAAGCCGGGTAGCTATTGGTGGGTTTATTTGACGTGATATAATCCCCACAGGCTTCGATCTCAGAGCCAATCTGATAATTGGGCAGGGGGCCAAAAGCTTCATTGTAGATCACTTCGATGGTGTCAGTAGAATTTGGACCTATTTGAACACTGAGATGATGGTGACCTGAATGGTCTGGCAAGGCTTGAACCAGCAAGCCTTGAATATGGCCTCGGCTGTGAAACTGATTGGCGGTCGTTGCTTTCCAACCTAGAACTTGTGAATTATCAATCTGTAAGACGCTTCCATGAGACTTACAGTCAGGGATCAAATCCGCGGCCGAAGCCCACCCCGACATTGTAAAAATAATCCCCATCATCAGACTGCAATTTAAATTCATCATGACCTCCAGGTTACTTCTCTGAAGTGAATCATTCTTATTTAGGAAATGTTACCTATTTAAACAGCCGAATTAAAATTGATCAGATCAGCTTGGCGTATATTTTTTTTGTGTTAGGATTATTTTATGTTTTCCGCAAAAATAAATACCATCAGCAGGTCTTTTTTAGGCCTCCTCGTCCTCACCTCCTGTGTAAGCCCATTGGGAAATCTTCAGGCCGAAGTGAATGAATTTAAAAAAGAATTTCCAAACCAGATTCAAAACTACGAAGGCAAAAACCGCACCATGAATTACGCCTGGAGTGGAGATCCTGCAAAGCGCGCGCTTTTATTTGTCCATGGATCACCAGGTTCATGGGATGGTTGGGTTCATTTTCTTCGCGACCCAGAGCTCCTTAAAAATTTTCATTTGATTGCGATCGATCGGCCAGGTTACGGTGAATCTGGCCACGGAAAAACCGAATTGTCGCTAGCCGCCCAAGCTGAGGACGTGCTTGAGGTTCTTAAGGTTAATAAAAGTCAAAGACCCGCCATTTTAATTGGGCACTCTTACGGCGGCCCCGTGATCGCACGAGCGGCCATGGATCATCCAGACAAAGTGGCCGGCCTTGTTTTTGTCGCAAGTTCCGTCGACCCGGATCTTGAATCCACCAAATGGTTTCAATATCCCGCCAGCTGGTGGCCCTTTCGTGTTTTAATTCCAGAGGCGCTCAGGGTTTGTAACGAAGAAATTATGCCCTTAAAAGCTGAGCTGCAAAAAATGTCGCCTTTTTGGAAAAATATTTCAGCTAAAGTTGTTTTGATTCAAGGTCAGAAAGACGATCTTGTACCGCCTGAAAATTTAGATTATCTGATTAGGAATTTGAATCAAAAAAATGTCGTCAAGATTTTTAAAATTCAAGAAATGAATCATTTCGTTCCTTGGCAGCACCCGGAACTTATTTTTCAAGGAATTCACGAAATCAATGCGGCTCTTCAGGCAGGAGATTAAAAATGTTAAGATCTAAAAAAATTTTTTGGCTCATTGGCGCGACATTATTTTTTGTCGGCTGTGCAACAAGTGCCAACAAAAGGAACGTTGCAAAAGTTCCAACATTAGATTCGGTCGCTTGGATTCAACTTGGGCCCGAAGGCTTGATGTCCGTGCGAACTTTAGCTTCCGGACAAGGATCCTGTCCGGTCCTTAGCTCTGCGACGAAATCCTTTGCTATGAGCCCTCGGGCGCCCCTTTCTACAGATTTTCCTTCTCTGGTTTGCGAGGCCTATGTTCCGCAAACAGGCGACCCACTCAGGATTGAAGGTCAAGGGTTACCAATCTTTAAAAAATCGCCAACTAAAATTGTTGTGATTGGTGATACTGGCTGCCAAGTTGTTGAAAAAAAAGGCGAGGTTCACACTCAAAACTGCAATAGTAAAAAGCATTGGCCTTTTTCTCAGATTGCAAAAGCAGCCGCCCAATGGCACCCGGACTTAGTCCTTCATGTCGGAGACTACCATTACCGCGAAACCGCTTGTCCTGAAGGTGACACAGATTGTGAAGGCATTACTCCCGGCGATAATCTGATTTCTTGGCAGGAAGATTTTCTGACTCCGGCAGAACCTTTATTAAAAGCGGCTCCGTGGATTTTTGTGCGTGGGAATCACGAGCTTTGCGCCCGTGGTGGACAGGGTTGGTTTCATCTTTTGGATCCGCGGCCCTATTCGCAAAATTGCATCGATCAAACGCCGCCGTACTGGCTTGAGCTTGATCATCATGCCATGGCCGTCATTGATTCAGCGGATGATAAAAATATTCAACCAAGTTTAGACCAACTGCCATTGCCAAAAAATCCCTTAAGATGGTTGGCTTTGCATCGGCCGTTTTTGACGACAGGGGCCGATGACGAAACGACGACCCATCAAGCTCAATTAAAAGAGTCCTTAGTTGATCAGCTATCAGCTGTTTTTACCGGCCATCAGCACCGTTTTAGTCTGAACCAGTTTTCAGATCGTCGTCCGCCAGAAATAATCAGTGGCAATGGTGGAACAAAGCTTGAGAAGGCGCCCAAAGAAATTGAGCAAGCCAATGTCTACCGTGACTCTGCCGACTTCGGTTTTTTAACTCTTGAAAAAATCGACCCCTTAACATGGGAAATCGTCGAGCACGATCGCAAAGGCTCCGAGTTGATTCGGTGTTTAATGAAGGAGAGCCTGAACGCAAAAGCGGTTCTGACCTGCGATTAATTTCGATCCAGGCCCACGGATCAGGTGGGCCTAAAAATTATTTGGCTTTTTTATCGTGATGCAGAGTTTTCATGGCAGTTTTGCAACCGTCAGAAAACTTAAAATCGTGATGGGCCTTTTTGTAACCATGAAGACACTTCAGCAAACCTGTTCCGACTTTTTCAGCGCCACACCCAGCTGTCGCAGCGTCTGTAGAACAGGCCGCATTAACAGCTTGGGCATCAGCCCCTATGGCTTCTCCACCTTTTGTGTCGGCAGCATAAGACGTTGATCCAAGCATTGTAAACAGGGCGCAGGCAGCAATAAATTTTTTCATAAATTCTCCTTTTGTTTATAATGCTTACTGATGAGCTGTTTTCAGTCAATACCATTTACTTGAAAAGGTGCCACGAGGGATACAAAGACTCTTGCCCGAGATTCCAGTGATAGATTTAAATAAAACCTAAAGAATAGACGCCCCGCTAAGGAGGCGTGGTCTATTCTTCAGGAGCAGTTTTAAAAAGTATTTCCAACGATGGGATCACTGATGGTCTTCACCTGATCGTTTGAAATACTGATCGCTTTCAGGATGTATGTCGTTGAAGGGGTCAAATTATGGATCATGACGCTGTGACTGGTGACCAAAGATGAATCTTCAATCGTCGTTTTAATCAGTCCATTGGGATCTTGATACTCGATTTGTGAAGTCGATGGAATGTCTGTCGTCCAAACAACATTTATATCAGTGAGGAATAATTCTAGAGTTCTAAAATCACTAATCACTGGACCCGCTGGAGTTGGCGCTGGAGTTGGCGCTGGAGTTGGCGCTGTTACCTGTTCTGTCCTGCAAGGAAATAGGGAAAGAAAATACAATTCTCTGTCTGCCACGCCTAACGACATCATTTGGAAGTCCATAAATCCTAATTCTCCAGACTATTTGTT
>JAYWEU010000091.1:0-2106 GCA_043779385.1 Pseudobdellovibrionaceae bacterium | reverse complement strand
TTATTATTAATCAGTTAGTGAAAAATTACGGCACTGTTACAGCTGTTAAAAACGTCAGTTTTTCGGTTGAAAGAGCCGAAATTTTTGGACTTCTTGGCCCCAACGGCGCTGGAAAAACATCGATTATTTCTATCATTACGACATTAGAAAAACCCACCACCGGTCAGGTTCAAGTCTTTGGTCACAATGTGGTGACAGACTCTTTAATCACCAAAAAGCAAGTCGGTGTTGTTCATCAAGAAGTGATCAATTCAGGATTTTTTGATGTCGAAGAAATTCTGAATTTTCAATCGGGCTATTACGGCAAAAGAAAAAACAAAGAACGCATTGATTATGTGTTGAACAAACTAGCGCTGTATCCACATCGCCATAAAAAAGTGAAGCAGTTATCCGGTGGCATGAAGCGCCGACTGATGATTGCAAAGGCTTTAGTGCACGAGCCCAAGTTATTGCTTTTGGATGAGCCCACCGCGGGTGTTGATATCGAGCTCAGGGAAACCCTGTGGGATTTTGTGCGCGAGCTTCGTCAGCAGGGAATGTCGATTTTACTCACCACTCATTATCTGGAAGAAGCCGAAGTGCTTTGTGATCGAGTGGGGATTATTAATTTAGGAAAGCTTGAATTTTTAGGACCCACCAAAGAAGTCATTAAAAATTTCACTCAGAAAAAAATCGCACTGGTTCTCAAACAACCCCGAGATCTGAAGTCTCAGTATCTGGTCAACAGCTCGGGCTGTGATTATAATCTTGTCGTTCCCACCAATTTAGCTTTGGGCGAAATTTTAGAAGAAATGAACATTCAATCTTCAGAAATTAAAGATCTTCGCATTGAAGAAGGCAGTCTTGAAGAAGCGTTTAGAAAAGTCCTTAAAGGTCAGGAGCGCTACTGATGATTGCATTTTGGACTTTATTTCAACGCGAAATTAAACGTTTTATGAAGGTGTTGGTGCAAACGGTTGTCACACCCTTTATCAGTTCCTTTTTATATTTATTAGTTTTCGGAGTGTCTTTGGGCGGGCAAGTGCAAACCCACGGCGTTCCTTACCTGGCTTTTTTAATTCCGGGTCTGATGATGATGGGGCTGATGAATAATGCCTTCCAAAATTCGTCGTCGTCCGTTGTGACCTCCAAATTTTCAGGTGATCTTGAAGACATTCGGGTGGCTCCTGTGACGAATAACCAAATTATTTGGGCTTTTAGCCTTGGGTCCTTATTCAGAGGATCGATTGTAGCAACCGTGACGTTCACTTGCGGATCGATTTTTTATTATGTCCAACGGCATGAAATTTTAGCGATCGAGCATCCGCTGATTCTTATTTATTTTATGATTGCCGGCGGTTTATTGTTTGGGCAACTAGGAATTTGTGTGGCCTTTTGGGCGCGAACTTTTGATCAGCTGTCAGCTTTTTCAGCTTTTATTTTGTTGCCTTTGACCTATTTAGGGGGCGTTTTTATTTCTGTCGAAAGTTTAAGTCCTTTTTGGCAAAGTGTTTCAAGGTTGAATCCTCTGTTGTATTTAATCAATGGACTGCGCTACGGACTTCTTGGCGTCAGTGATGTCGAAATTTCGCAGTCCGTGGGAATCTCCTTGTTGGGGTTGGTTTTTTTCTATTTGATGTCACAGTGGGCCCTGCGTAAAGGCTCTTTCCAGAGGTGGTAAATGTTCGATCAACTGTCAGATAAAATCCTAGGAACTTTAAAAAAGGTGCGCGGACAAAACCGCATCAGTGAATCAAATATCGAAGAGGCCGTTAAAGAAATCCGCTTAAGTTTGCTTGAAGCTGACGTGAATTTTAAAGTGGTTAAAAACTTTATTGATCGGATCAAAGTCAAAGCGCTGGGTGCGGATGTCTTATCGAACGTCAATCCTGGCCAGATGTTTGTAAAAATTGTGCACGATGAATTAATGGCCACCCTAGGTGGTGAAGCCGTTGACATCAATGTGCGGGAAAAGCCCTCGGTGATTTTTTTGGTGGGCTTGCAAGGGGTCGGCAAAACCACGACGGCTGCAAAGCTTGCTTTGTACATTCGGCAAAAATTAGGAAAAAAACCGGGATTAGTTCCAGCCGACATTTATCGTCCTGCCGCCATTGATCAGCTGCAAAC
>JAYWEU010000090.1:0-2107 GCA_043779385.1 Pseudobdellovibrionaceae bacterium | reverse complement strand
AGATCGATTTGTTCTTTTTTTCGCCCTCGGCTGACGAAGGCCCCAAAAGAATTAAGGTATCCTGACTTCAAATCACCAAGAATCGCTTTCCCCTCGTGGTTGCGAATGTCGTAATCTAAAAGATCATCGCTGCGCTGAAAAAGCTGGCCCAGAAGTGTGCCCATCTCTTCTAAAAGCTGGTGCATTTCTTTGTTATATTTTTCGCTAGCAATAAAAGGCGCCCGCAAGCACCATTTAAACAGCGATGCCGTTTTTAAATTATGAATTCGATCTAATTGCTCTAGGGAGACAAAAAAATCACCCACCACCGAGTCTTGTAACCACTCGCCCTCTAACAAATCAGAAATAACTTCAGCTGTGTATTGAACCAGCTGAATATTTCCAAAATGAGATAGGTTCACCATCACCCGAGCTAATAAATAATCTCCGGCCAGGACGGCATATTCAGGCGAATACTTTGTCCACCCAGCAGGCTTTCCTCGACGCAAATGCGATCGATCGACCAAATCATCGTGCAGCAAAGAAGCGTTATGGATAAATTCAATCGTCTGAGCTAATAAATGCTGAGTTTTTGCCGGCGCCTGAACACTGTCGCAAACCATTTTTATCAACCGGGCCCGAAAACCTTTACCGCCCGAAAACAAATCATCATAAAGTTGATTCAACCTTGGCAAATAAGCTGGAAAATCTCGGGGGTCATAAACCTTAAGATCAGCACCGATCAAATTTGAGAAAGTGGGTTGAAACGTTGTGCGTTGCATTTTTGACTTCCTTCAGAGACTATAACCCATATCATGTGATTTCAGGCCCCAACAAGGACAAAGCTTTGGCAAAAGTCTTTAAAACCCATGTAACTGCGACCTTTCGCGAAGCTGATCCCGCCCAAATCATGTTTTTTGGGAATATTTTTGGCTGGGCCCACGATACCTTTGAAAAATGGATTTTAGAAGCGGGATATCAATGGAAAGATTGGTTCAAAAATAACCAATTGATGGTTCCGATTCGCCACACCTCGGCTGATTATACGAAGCCTTTTTACCCTGGCGAAACTTACCAAGTAGAAGCTTGTGTCAAAACCTTCGGAATGACTTCATTCACTATGAAATATGTTTTTTCAAGTTCTCTTGGAGCGCATGCCATTGTCGAAATGGTGCATGTTGTTTTAGACGGAAAAACACATCAGCCCATTCCAGTTCCCGAGTCCATTCGACAAAAATTTTCGCCTTATTTGGAGACCCCTTAATGCCTGAACAAAATGAGAAGTTTTGGAAAGATGGAATTCAATTTCAATGTCAAGGATCAGGGAAATGTTGTACATCAAGGGGCGAGTTCGGCTATGTCTACCTGACGCCAGAAGATCGCCAGCGGTTGGCTGATTCACTTGGTGTTTCTATGGCTGCGTTCACCCGAAATTATTGTCAGCGCACAGGGACTGTTTGGCATTTAAAAGAAATTAAAGAGCGCCCTGATTGTCAGTTTTTAAAAGATAAAAATCGTTGCACGGTGTATGAGGCCCGACCGACTCAGTGTCGAACATGGCCTTTTTGGCCTGAAATGATGAACGCAAAAGCTTGGAGTTCTGAGGTCGTGGCTTACTGTCCCGGAATTGGAAAAGGTCGCGTGATCCCTTTGGCAGAAATCGAAGCGACCCTCAGTGAGCAAATTGAAAGTGAAAAAAAATACGGCCTTTAATTAGCAAGCCGTAATATTTGAGGGCGCACAACTTTTCTCAAAAAATGCTTTCCATAACACTTGGGTAGAAAAATCAAACTGCGACAAATTCTGAAAGAAGATCGGCTTATAAGCCCAAGACAGTTTAAAGTCTTTCACTTGGCTGAGCAAGAAAGCCGCTTTCACACCTTCGGCGGGATTCATTTTTCCGAACCAAGCTGAACCTAGAAAATGAAGCGCATGCGTATCTTGAGTTAAAACAAAAATTAAAGTTTGTTCATAAGCTGTTAAGCTATGAAACGAAGTCAGCTCGGACAATTGCACAATTCGAGAAAAATCATGGCCATGGAAAATTTCTTGTTCAAGAAGTTGAAAATAAAGTCCTCTTTTTTCTTCCGGAGTGGCCTTTGCTAACCGCAAAGCTTTTTCAAAGTAC
>JAYWEU010000089.1:0-2118 GCA_043779385.1 Pseudobdellovibrionaceae bacterium | reverse complement strand
GAAATATTCTGCACAAATTAAGAAGCACAGCGTCTTTTTACGTTCACCTTAAATTAGCTGTTTAGAAAAGTAGCACAAAATGAAAGGATTTGAGCCTCAAAAGCATTGTTCGAGACTCGGGGACCTGGATGAAGGGCTAGCCTATTTTCGTAAGCAGGCGGCAATTCGGACGTTTAAATCAGCCGTGGCCTCGTCTAAAGTCTGGGCCTGTTCTTTGCCCTTTTCGCCCCTTTTATTAAGAGCGTTGGCTGTATTTTTCATATTATGAATCACTCGCATTGGCGCCGGTCGATTGTAGAAGCTTAACTGGGTTGATGTTTCATCGATCGATTTAGCCGCCGAGATATGATTCTCTGCAAGGCCCATAATAATTTGATTTTGAGCCTTTCGAAGCAACTGCAATTCGCTGACAATTTCGCGACAAGAAGTCGCGGTCGAAGCTTGTGCCGAATTCACCGCAAAAAAGATCGCCATTAAAGACACAGCCGAAATCCAAACTAACTTCATAACCACCCCGATGAATTGCCTAGGTTGCTTGGCTCTGGTTGAAGCGATCAAATAGGAATGGGACCTACTGCTTTTCGAGGGGGACTCTAGCTTCAACCAAGAATGCCAAGTGCCTAAGACAGGGCTAACTATAGCAAGGTTGGGACCAAGTCGGCGGGAAGATTAAGGCTATTTTAAGACTCAGAATCGATAAATTTTTCAAACTCGTCTTTAACTTTGTCACTGCAATAGGGCCGCAAAAGCCTAGCAACATGGCGACGGCCACGCACGACACTGTTTTTGCCCGGTTGCCGTTCGGCACTTTCAAAAAACTGCAGGAAGGTTGTCGCCATTGCCAAAAGAGACTCCGACACATAAACTAATTCATGTTTGTCTATCAGCTGGATCATGATGCCTTGTTTAACCCATCGTCTGTAAAGAATCTGCATCAATTGCATCATTTTTGCCAGGTGGGTCCGCCATTTTCTAGCTAAAATAATATCTTTACGCCGAAGAGAGTACATTTCCCGATGGAAAAAACGATACTTCCAATAAAGCTCAAAATTAAGATCGACAAATTGCAAAGGCGACATCTTGGTGATTTGCCGCGGCCGCCACATCGCATAGGTTTCTGAACACATGCGCTGAAAAAGTTCGAGGATAATTTCTTCTTTATTGGCGTAATGAAAGTATAAGTTGCCGGGGCTGATGTTCATGGCCTTGGCAATGTGATTTGTCGTCACAGGACTGACGCCTTGGCGGTTGAAAAGTTCGATCGACTGCAAAAGAATCTTTTCTTTAGTCTTCATCTCCATTTCATATCTGCAAGACCTTGGCTTTGTCACTCATCAATTACCCTAGATCTGGACTGGGTTTGCGCGAATCTTTCCACATTCGGTGTCTACGGGGGGCCGAGCCTGTGATTTTTTCGACTCAGGTCTTGAAACGGGAATTTTAATAATGCTAGAATAATTTTATGATACATCCTAAAAAGAAATTATCACGCCGAAAAAAGGTCCAGCGAATTTTTCTGATCGCGGCCGTGATCACCGGAGTGACCCTTTTATTCAATAGTCGACCTACGGTGGAAGAAAAAGTCCAAATTAAAATTAAAAATCATCTTGAATATCGCGTGCAGCTGGCCGAGACCTTGGCCGAGTCCGTTCGCCATGAAGCTTACCCTGAAAAAATCAAGATGAAGTGGGACGGCTTTCCGATGGATTTGTCCGTTCAATATACTTTTGATTCTGAACTGCAGGCGGCGGCAGATAAACTGCTGAAACAGTACAAACCAGATTATGGTTCGATTGTCTTAATGGACGCAGCGACAGGAAAAATTTTAGCCTTAGCTAATTTTCAAAGGGATGCCGACGACAAACCTAATCTTGCCTTAAAAGCCTCCTACCCGGCCGCTTCAAATTTTAAAGTTGTGTCAGCCACGGCCGCCATCGATAAAGCGGGCGTTCACCCTTCAGATACAATTCGCTTCAATGGTGGGAACTACACCTTATATAAGAAAAATGTTCTTTCAGATAAAATCACAAAGTGGACTCGTTCGATCAGCTTGAAAGAGGCTTTTGCAAAATCAATTAACACGGCTTTTGGTCGACTGAGTTTAGAGAAGCTAAATCC
>JAYWEU010000088.1:0-5729 GCA_043779385.1 Pseudobdellovibrionaceae bacterium | reverse complement strand
AGGTAATAATGCCACCCAATGGGTTATTCAATTCATGGGCGATGCTGGATCCAATCGTACCCAATTCGGCCCTTTTCGCCGTATCTAAAAGTTGTTTCTCGAGGCGAAGTTTTTCGGTGATATCATGATAAATATTGAAAAATAAATTTTTTCGTTCTGAATCAAGGCGAACACTTTGGCTGTAAACATCATAGGTTCTTGGGGCTGTATCGATAGATTCAATGTGATACCGAGTTCCTAATTGGCAGCCCGGACACGGTTCTGTTCTATTGAAAAGAACTTCGTAACACTTGGTTTTTACAGGGGCTGCGCCGTCGGCTAATTTTTTAGACGACGAATTCATCTGAATCAGTTCGTAATCCTGGCTGATGATAGCGACCGGTTCGGACATTGAATTAAATGTCGTTTCCCACTGTTCTTTGACGGTTTGGGAATCATTTAATTTTTGAATTCGAATGACAGCTAAAGTGACGGCTTCAGCAGCACGATTTAAAAAATCAGATTCTTCACGGGTGAAATTCTCATTCGGTGGACGCATAAAAAATAAAGAGCCAATGCGTTCTTGTTCTTTAAATAAGGGAATCTGTAATTGTGAAAAGCTGCCCATTTGCTTAATCTGAGCTTGAAAGCTCTGATCTTGTGGAAAGGTGACAATTTTGATCCAAGAACATTCCGCCACTGAAGCCAGGGATTCATTCAGATTTTGCTCCATGGCGGGCATTGATCCAGCTTGATAAACGGCCAGCATCGATTTGCGCAAAGCTTCCGTGCGGGAATTTAAAACTCTTAATCGGTGCCGCGATTCGCTTAATGAGCGGGCTCTTTTTTCAATGCGTTGTTCGAGGTCCTCTTGCAGGCGTAATAAAGTCTGATTCTGCTCTTGGATTAAGGTCTCTAGGTTCTGATTCTGTTTTTCTTGCTGGGCTTTTTCTAAGGCAGAAAAAATCGCATCATTCAATTTCGGATCCAGGAAATTTTGTAAAACACGATGAACATGATATTGGTTGTGCAAATGCACCAGCTGTTTTGCATCAAATTCTAAAGGGGCGACAAGCAGAATCTGCGCGGCTGGATTTTGTTTTTTCAGATTGGCATAAAAATCGACGAATTTTTTTTCTAAGACACTTGTGACAGTCAATGCGACGACGTCAAAGGAAGAATCTTGAAGACTATGGAAAGCCTCGGAAAGATCCTGACTAATCACGGCGCCCAGATCTTTGAGGTGAGCAGGCCATGGACCTACCAATAACAGGCTGGTCTTTAAAGTTGGCATGTGAAGATCAATTCTTGATGGGACAGAACCGTAAAGTCCGCATGATCTTCTGGGACTTGCGGAACTTCGCCGACGTGATCGCCATACTTAAAATAACAAGTTTGTCCACCCAATTGCTTGGCTTGGCGAATCTCTTCAAACAATCGATTGCCGATGCTAAGAAGCTGATCAGGATTAATTTTTTCACTGGTAATAATATTTTCAAAAGCAGAACGCTTTTTTTCACCCTTAAAGCCGTCCAAAGTATAGACCTTTTTAAAAAATCCTCGGACGCCTGCGGCATCGACTTTTTTATTCTGAGTCAGCGGCGCTCCGGAGGTGACTAAAAACAAAGTATAAGTTTTTGATAACGTCATTAAGTTTTCAAGCGCAAAAGGAAGCAAGGGTAAATTTTTAGGAATGTCAGGATTGTAAAAGGAATCAATGCCAGCACGGGCCATGGGCTGAATATCCTGATTTTCCCAGCGCGCATCGGGACGACAGCCAAATTTTTTTGCGATTTCAAGAAAAATTTCTCGGTGGGACATTTCTTTTGCAAGTTGACTTCGCCATTGCAGACACTGGTCGGTCGTACAGTTTAAGCCTAAGGAGATCATTGTCTCACAAGCCTGAAGAGAGGCTTTCGGCAACAAAATGCCTGAGGTATCAAGAAGTGTGTCATCAAGATCGAAGGCAAGGCATTTTAATTTCTTCATTCAGTTCTTTTCATTAAGAATAATGCAACATTAGTTTTTTAAATCCGCCTTGGAATCGCGGCCAAATTTCATCGATTGGAATTTTCTCCTGTTCTTCGACGCAAATCACGGGAATTTTGTGGTTTTGCCAGCCATACTGTCCCAGGCTTCCTGGTGTTGGATAACCGATGTCCTCTCGAACAGGATAGCCAGCTCCAGGGCTTATAAATTCAGCATAGGTTTTACCAGGCGCTCCTGTGTAAACAACGCAAGGCTCCCAAGAGTGGAAATGAAAAATAACTTCTGGTTTTTCTTTTTCTATCAACGCGACAATCGCCGCCACTTCGGGCTCTGATGCAGGGGTGGGGCCCGGTGAATAACGAGCGCCGCGTGTGTTTTCTGCGCTCCAGTCTTTCGACGGGAAATTGCGATTCAGGTCAACGCCATGACCGTTCGTGCGCTCGTTTTTTTGATAGCCGTCGGGATTGATACAAGGAATCAAAATCCAAGGTCGCAAAGGGTGCTGCTTTTCTGCCTCGGTCAACCAATGTAAAAGCTTTTGGGCCATCTCGACACCCTCAGGTTCGTCGCCATGGACACCACCGATGAATAAAAATGGTTTCTGAGCGGCCATTTTTAGTGAGGAAGTGTGGATTTTTTTAAACACTTCAATTGGGTTTCCCAGAGCCGATTTTCCGAGTGTTGTAGTTTGGATAGAATTCATGACATAATTAAGCCCGAGATTTAATGATTTTGGAACCGATTTTCAAAAGGACGCTTTTCATGGCTAAAGAAGAGACCAGCGAAACTAAAGAACCGACTAAAAGCCCTGCTAAGCTGAACACTATTATATTGGCCGCAGGCAAGGGCACCAGAATGAAGTCACCCTTACCGAAAGTGCTTCATCCCGTGGCGGGACGTCCAATGATTGAAAAGGTCATCCAGGCGGCGAAAGAGGGCGGTTCCACAGAAATTCGAATTGTTGTAGGTCATGGGCAAAACTTAGTTCGCCAAGTCGTAGAGCCTTTCGGAGTTTTTTGTTTTGAGCAAAAAGAACAGCTGGGAACTGCGAATGCCGTTCGAAGTGCTGATGTGGATTCGCTGGAGGGCGATGTTTTAATTATGAATGGTGATCATCCCCTGATCGAAGGTTTGGATATAAAAAACTTTTTGCGCCATTTTCGCGATGAAAGATTGGATTTGGCCTTAGTGACGGCCGAGGTTAAAAATCCCGGAGAATTGGGACGGATCGTTCGTCAAAAAGGTGAACTGAGGGCCATCGTCGAAGCTAAAGATGCCGGTCCTGACACTTTAAAAATCAAAGAGATCAACACAGGCATTTACCTGATCCGTGGTCGCATTTTAGCAGAATATTTGCCGCAAATTAAAAATCAAAATTCCAAAAAAGAATTTTATTTAACCGACCTTGTTTCATTATGTCTTGAGGGTCGAAAAAGAGTCCAAGCGATTAAAACTTCGCCTCGTGTTGCTTGGGGCGTGAATACTCAAGCGGAGCTTTCGCGGGCGACCAGGTACTGTTATTTTCGAAAAGTGAATCGTTTGATGGAAGAGGGCGTGGTTGTGATCGATCCAAAATCGACCTATATCGAAGAGGCCGTTGAAGTCGGAGCGGGAAGCGTGATTTATCCCAATACATTTTTGCGTGGCAAAACCCGCATCGGAGTTTTTTGCGTTGTCGAACCGCATTCTTTTATTTCTGAATGTCAGATTGGCGACAGTGTTCAAATTCGGGCCGGCAGCTATTTGGAAAAATCGATCGTGCATCATCGCTGTATCATCGGTCCTTACGCGCGCCTTCGTCCTGAAACTGAAATTATGGATGAAGCTCAAATCGGAAACTTTGTAGAACTTAAAAAAGTGAAATTTGGGAAAAAATCAAAAGCTGGGCATTTGACTTACTTGGGTGATGCCGAAATCGGTGACGAAGTAAATATTGGATGCGGCACTATCACCTGCAATTACGCAGCCGACAAGCGAAAATATAAAACTAAGATTGGCCATCGAGTTTTTGTTGGCAGTGACACTCAGTTTGTGGCCCCTGTTGAAGTTGGTGACGATGCTGTCATTGGCTCGGGGTCGACGATCACCAAAGATGTTCCGGCCAAAGCCCTGGCGGTGGCTCGGGGGAAGCAAATCATCAAAGAAAATTATCAGCCAAAGGTCAGCGAAGTTTTGATCGATCCCTCAGAGATTGTTGGAAAGAAGTAATTTATGTGTGGAATTGTTGGTTATTTGGGTCCGATGAATCCCAAAGATGTTATACTAGAGGGATTGAAAAAGCTGGAGTACAGGGGCTATGACAGTGCCGGTGTGGCTATTTTGCATGAGGGACACACGAAGCGAATTCGGGCTCAAGGAAAATTAAAATCCCTAGAAGATAAATTAGTGCATGAGGCTTTTAACGGTCACACTGGGATTGGCCATACGCGCTGGGCAACCCACGGGGCTCCCTCGGAAAGAAATGCTCACCCTCATCAAGTCGGGGGCGTCAGTCTTGTTCATAATGGTATTATTGAAAATTATCAGGCCATCCGTCAGCAACTTTTAAAGCGCGGAGCCGTGATTTCTTCTGACACTGATTCTGAGCTCGTGGCGCATTTAATATCTGAAGAAGTGCAAAAGCAGCAGGACCTTTTAAAAGCGGTGCAGGCTGTTCTTCACCAACTGCAAGGGGCCTTTTCGATTGTTGTGATGTGGGAAAAACAACCCGACCGTTTGGTCGCTTTCAAAGATGGTCCGCCCTTGGTTGTTGGTTTGGGCGAAAAAGAAAATTTTATTGCTAGCGATGTTCAGGCGCTGATTCAGTACACTCAAAAATTTATTTATTTAGAAGATCGCGAAATTGTTGATATCCAAGGCGAGCAAGTAAAAATCTATTCGGCCAATGGACAATCGATTCAGAAAAAAATTGTCGAATTAAAGTGGAATCCTGAAATGGTTGAAAAACAGGGCTATTCCCATTTTATGTTAAAAGAAATTTACGAGCAACCTCGAGCGATTGCCGCCGCTCTTGAGCCCCATGTTCAGTTGAATGATTACTCGGTCAAATTAAAAGATGTTGGTTTTAACCAAGACTTTCAGAAAAGCATGGAAGGACTTGATTCAGTGAAAGACTGGATTGAAACAAAAAAAGTTTTAAAAAATATTGATCGATTATTTATTATTGCCTGTGGCACCAGCTTTTACGCTGCCAGTGTTGGAAAATATCTGATTGAAAATATGGCGGGACTGCCCGTTGAAGTCGATATTGCCAGCGAATTTCGCTATAGAAATCCGATCATTCCTAAAAATAGTATGGTGATGACAATTTCACAAAGTGGAGAAACCGCTGATACTTTAGCCGCCTTAAGAATGGCCAAATCGAAGGGCGCCACAACTTTAAGTCTTTGTAATGTTAAAAATTCCACGATTGATCGTGAAGCGCATGGGCATTTGTATTTGAACGCGGGTCCTGAAATTGGTGTGGCCAGTACAAAAGCTTTCACAGCCACTTTAACTGTGATGAATTGCCTGGCGATCAGCTGGGCGCGAATTCGCGAAGCCATGACAAAAGAAGTTGAAGAAGAACATGTTCGCGCCCTTTTGGCCGTTCCGTCCCAAGTTGATGTCGTCTTAGCTTTCGATAAATATTTCGATGAGGCCGCTCATCATTTGAAACTGAATAAAGGCTTTTTATATATGGGCCGCGGAGTCAGTTTTCCAATTGCCATGGAAGGAGCCTTGAAATTAAAAGAGCTCGCTTATTTTCATGCTGAAGGATA
>JAYWEU010000087.1:0-5738 GCA_043779385.1 Pseudobdellovibrionaceae bacterium | reverse complement strand
AGCAAACAGAATTTCCCATGGGCCGTTTCATACCACGTCGGCACGTCTTTCGCTAGACAGTCTTTCTAGCAGGCTGCCTGCGGGGGAAATAAGATGTTAAGAGTAATATTTATAAGTCTGTCCATGCTATGGACAATTTGTAACCCCATCCAGGGCCATGCCGAGTTGTCGGAAGGAAATTTCGAATCTGGTGGCCACCAATTCCATTTTGAAGGAATTTCCAATTTTCAGTATCCCTTTTTACGACTGGGCCCAGAACCTTTGCTGTTGATCACCCATTCGTCGGCGTATTGGGATCGCGGCCACGTGACCTGGGCTGGAATTGAAGCTATGGTTCGCTTCTTTCGAAATCGCGGTCTTCCTTTGAAATACATGGCTGCCATTGAAGAGCGCTCGTTGAATAACGACACCGCTTTGAAGTTAGCCAACCTTTATTTCCCACCGGGAATCACCTCCGATGATACTTATCCTTATCAGGGAGACTCGCACCGAATTATCACTGTGGGGCAGCATGTTGTGATCGCCGGAGGAAACTTCACGATTTGCGCCTGCAATACAGTTCGGTCCATTATTGCCCTTTCTGAGGCTTATGAGCCCTTGCATCTCCATTTTGCAATGGATGCCATCTATGAAGGGCGAATGGGAGTGCAGCTGACCTTGCAGCAAATTTCAGAGACTTTGGATAATGCTAGTTTTTTAAGGTACTTAAAGGCGCAATATTTTAATGACGACACACTGCCTTGCAAGGATCCAAGCCTTTACGCCTTAGATCGGCAATTTAGCTACCGTATTTATCGACGAGGCCAATGGATCGGAGATGAGGGCCAAGGCTCCACGAAGGTGATTTTGCACTTTGAAGATACGAAAGAAACATTGCGCCAACTCAGCTTCTAAAAAGCCTGATAAATCTCTGTAAACTGACAAAACTTCGTGCTAGCTTCCAAAAAACGGGCTCACAAAGGGCCTATTTCCGAGGGGGAAAAATGAAATCTACATTGGTCACTTTTTTATTGGCTTTAATCTCGATGGGTTCTGTTCAAGCAGCTGCTGATGACACCGTTGCAACGATCCGTTGGACTGAAAATAATCAAACCGTCAGCGTGACTGCTGAAGATGTGAAGAAATCGACCACTCCGCTTTTTGGTTATGTTTTGGATTTAACGACCAAACAGGATATTTGCTATATGGGAACCGATATGGGCGCCATGGGTTTGATTTACTCTGGTTTAAATCACCACGGCACTGAAATTTGTGATTCTTATTTTGTTGTGACAGCGGACGCGACTCTGTATGTCGGCCCTTGCCAACAACCCCAAATCCACGACGAATTTTACAGCGCTAAAATTCCCATGTGTGCTAAATAACCGTGCGAATAGCATCGATGGTTTTTACGATCTTGTTCCTGCCTTTTTTAACTTGGGCCGATGTCCCGGCCAAGGGGTCTGCCAAAGCCTTACTTTGTGAATTGGTGGATCTAAGAAAAAGTCGAACTCTTGAGCGCCGCCAAGTGGCTATTAACCCTCAGTCTCCTCGCCCCATATTGATGCTGATGGGTGGCAGTGATGCGACGGGAACTGTTCGTGATTTTCCTAGTTCTGATTCGATGTCGCGAAAACTAGAGATCACTCTTGAAGGTTCTCAGGGCTTTGGGGGCCATAGCCACAGTGGAGCTTCGTACAGACTCGATCAAGCTGGCAACAATCAACTCTTGGGAGAAGCTGAACTTGATGGAGAATTTGGTCCGGAACTTCTTCTTCGATGTTTTTTAAAAAATACTTCAGCCATTGATTTAATGTTTCTAACACCATCAACAACGACCGAGACCGGTCGGGGACATTATTCTGGATTCTGCGAAGGCAATAGCATGGCTTCCTTCTGCCTTGATCAGATCAGGCGACATGCTTTGGACGATGCCAATCGTGATGCTGACTTTTCTTGTCGGGTTCACGGCGGAATGTCACAATCTTTTAGCGGTTATTGCAATGACTTTTGTTCACCGCCTTTTATTCGCTCTGGGGTTCCAAGACAATATGTCACTTGCGATGCCACTTGCCAAATTCGATGCGAAATGTCCCACTAATAGTCCATGTCATTTGAAGAAAAAATTCCTCACCTGGTGAAGCTGGGTCTGAACCCAGCGACTGTTCCAAAAGTAAAAATATTTTTAGATTTGGTTTGGTCGGCCAATCAAGAACTAAATATCGTCAGCCGTCAGATGTCTTTTGAAGATTTAATTGATAATCATCTGATCGATTGTTTATTACCTCTTAAATATTTTCCAGAATCAGTCAAAGCGGTGGCCGATTTTGGATCTGGCGGCGGCTTTCCAGGCGTTATATATGCGCTTCAGTTTCCTAAAATACAGTTTCACCTTTTTGAAAAAAGCCCTAAAAAACAGGCCTTTTTAAAGCGCTGCAAAGCGATCGCTCCTAATTTAGAATTTCATGGCGATATTCCAAAGGAATTAGTTAATATTGATCTTGTCATGGCTCGGGCTTTTAAACCCTTAGACGTCATTTTAGAAGTCAGCTCAAAGCACTTCGAATCCGGGGGAAAATATTTTTTGCTGAAAGCCCGCCTTGAAAAAATTAACGAAGAGGTTTTACTGGCTCGCAAAAAAAACAAGGACCTAAAGGTTTCGATTCAACCTTTGACATCTCCTATTTTAGACGTTGAACGCCATTTGTTATTGATTTAAGGACTTATTTTTTTAAAAGCCATCCTGAAATAAACCCTTTATATTTTTTGCGAATAGATTTTGGCATTCTAGAATAGTTGCCAATCACTTTTCGACAAAGTTTGGAACCACATCGACACTTCATTTTCCAATGTTGGTTTTTTTCGGTCATCTCGTAATCCCAGGTGATTTGCTCACCCTTTAGAATCTTTCGCATGGCGACCACTTTAAAATATTTTTTGATTCCGCAATTGGGCTCACACGAATGGTTGATCAGTCTGGCGATGCCATTAGAATCTCGCCAGTTGGTTTTGCCATACTGGATGGCATGATTGTAAAGGTCGTCAGTCCAGTCCTGGAAGTCATTATCAAAACGCTTTCCATCAAAAACCGCTATGACCTCACCTTTTTTGATGGTCTGCCCTGCAAAAACTGCTTTTCCATACTTTTTTGTTTTTCGAACCAAAGCTTTGGGATGATCCATTTTGTCTCCAAATGATACTCATCTAGGATCGAACAAATGCCGATACAAAATCAATGAAATCATTGCTCCTACTTCCAGTTCTGTTCTTTTTTAGCTGCGCAACAAAGCCAGTTTCATCGCCCACAAAGCCGGCCACCGAGCCTGTCGTTTTAACCCCACCCTCGGCTAGGAATCCAACCCCAATTAATATGCCGGGATTACAGAAATACTTGGGACTTAGTCGCGCCTCTGAATCTTTGGGCTACCAAGAAAAAATATTTCAAACATGTCAGGCCGGAAATGGTTTTCCTAGCCATGAAAACTGTGAAACGAAACATTTTGTGGTGATTCATTTCCAACTTATGTGCCGGGACTCGGAGGGCACTATTTCAACGATTTTAACAAGCGCCGATTTACAGCCTGTTTCGCGGCGACCTGTTATTTGGACGCTGAAAAATATTTCAAAAACGATTCAAACAGACGACCGGGGCTATGGGCAAATCATGATGATTTCAGCCGGGTCCCAAAGTCAGCAGCGTTTGAAACTCAGTTTAGGAAATGATTTTTTGTACACCCGTGCCGGGGAAATCACTCGGATTGCGACGCCCCCTTCTTGGTGCTCAACCTCTGAAGCCCGTCGATAAATATCTTATTTTAATAAGTAGATAAAATCTTCGCGGGACAGCGCGTGTGAGCCTTCCATTTGTGATCCTTCGACTTCTTCATCGACACCGAAAAGACGATCAAAGGAACCTTGTTTTTTAATTTTTAAGTCAGCAATTCGCTCTTCTAATGAACCTTCGATCAATAAATTATAAACTTTAACGTCTTTGGTTTGACCCATGCGATGGGCCCTGTCCGTAGCTTGATTTTCAACCGCTGGATTCCACCAAGGCTCAAGATGATAGACCACAGAGGCCTTCGTTAAATTCAACCCCACTCCCCCGGTTTTTAAGGTCATCAGCATCACGGCGGGCCCTTCGTAATCCTGAAAAGCGGAAATCAAGCCCACGCGATCTTTCGCGCTGACATTTCCTTGTAAAACAAAGGCTGGCACTTTTAACTTTTCAAGCTCGCCTCGAATCCGTCCTAATGTGGATAAAAATTGAGTAAAAACGATCACACTTTCATTATTTTCAAGATGCTCCTGCAAGGAACTGATAAAATGCTCTACTTTAGCAGGGCGCTCGTCATAAATAACGCCTGGAACTGCGGCTGGATCTGAACAGATTTGTCGAAGCCGCATCAGGGCTGCGAACATGGCAATCTGCGCTTTCCTTTCGCCTTGCTCTTGAATTAAATCTTCAACTTGCCTTGAAAAAGTCATCGCCATTTTTTTATAAATTTCCTTTTGCTTTTCATTGAAAGGCAGAAGCACCTTATGAATTGTTTTTACTGGCAATGACAGCTGCACTTGTTCTTTTGTCCGACGCAGCAACAAGGGCTTAGAGATCAACCGTAGTTCGCGCAAAGACTCAGTTCGCACTTCGCGGTTAAAATACTGCTTTCGAAATAAATCAATATTTCCCAAACAGCCTGGAACAACCAGATCACACAAGGAAAAAAATTCTAAATAATTATTCTCCATCGGTGTCCCTGTCACACAAACTTTAAAATCTGCCGTCAATTGCCGGGCCGAGACGGACCTGAGTGAAGTGATATTTTTTAAATTTTGAGCTTCATCAAAGACCAAGATGTTCCATTCTTGGCCTTGAAAAAATTCTGGATTTTCATTCACTAAGCCGTAAGTTGTAATAAGAACTAGCGGTTCATCACTTTCTAAAGACTTTTTAATTTCATTTTTTTCAGGCGAATGGAAGACACGCATGGGTAAATCCGGTGCAAATTTCTTTTTTTCGTCCATCCAGTTATAAACTAGGGAGGTTGGAACTACGATCAGACATTTTTTTAATTTTTTCTTTAATTGTAAGCTGATCATAAAAGACAAAACTTGAAAGGTTTTACCAAGCCCCATTTCATCCGCTAAAATCGCCCCTAGGCGCAGCTCATACAGGTCATGCAACCACTGAGCTCCGTCTTTCTGATGAGGGAGAAGTTTTTTCTGCATCTCGTCTGATAATTGAATTTTTTCAACGCCCAGGCCATTTTCGTAATAATCAAAAATACGCTTCCATTCGCCATGGCCCTGGACTTCAATCCCCTGGCTTCGCAACATCAATAATTCAAGAGCCTGAGATTTTGGAAGGCGATAAACTTTTTCACCAAAAGTATTATGTTTCGACGTTTGTTTAATGCCTTTGATTCGATCCCAAAATTTTTGTAAGGACTTTAAGGACGGCATCTGTTTTTTATCAATGCGGTACATTTGCCCGCGATACTCGATAAAGCCGGCCTGTCCCTGACCAAAATTAAATTTTACTTCTTCACTGGCAATTCGAGTGCCATTAAAGAAAATTTGCGGGTGAAGATCAAACCAATGGGTGTCCTCTTTTTGTTCCGTGTCTCCGACCGAGAGGATAAATTCGAAAGGATTATCTAAGGCTAAAAATGGAGTTCCATTAAATTCGATTTCAAAACCCTGATCACAAAGCTCAAAAAGTAAAGAAATCATATATTTATTGTAAATCCCGACATCCA
>JAYWEU010000086.1:0-5811 GCA_043779385.1 Pseudobdellovibrionaceae bacterium | reverse complement strand
GACTCAGCAAATTGCTTGGTTTTAATTTGCAAGAACGCCAAAGCCACTCTTGGCTTCAACCAATCTTTTCCTTTTTCCATGGCTTGGCGATAAAAAGCGATCGAATTGTTGAAATCGTGATCATAACTAAGAAGCTCGGCCTTGATGACATAAATCAAAGACAGAAATGAAATGTCATCCGGGTTATCCATCATGTTATCCACAACACCGCGTGCTTCCTTCACGCGGCCTAAGGTCATTAATTTAATGGCTTCACAAATATTTCCATGAATTCCAATGAGATTTAAATTTTTGGTCGCCTGACTGAACTCGGTCAGAACTTTTTGATCGGCTTGATCCTGATAGGTGTAGGGCCAAAGCTCTTTGTAAACCAGGCAAAGCAAGGCCCGCCCTGGTAAAAATCGCGGCGCACCCTCAATTAAAGAAACCAATTTATTTTGCGCTTGCAGGTAGGACTCGACGCTGTCTTCTTGAATATCAGCTAATGCCAGCTTAGTCCGAGCTTTCACTTCTTCATTTGAAAAAGTATCATCCCCGGCTTTCGGAGCGATCAATCGCAGCTTCCCTTTGCCGTTTGAGCTTGGCCAAAATAGTAAAATAATTCCTAGCAAAATGACGACACCTAATCCAACAACCGGCTTCCACATCAAACGAAGGCGCGTTTGCTTTTCCATCTGTTTCAAATTGGACAGTTCAATGACCGGCGCGCTTGGTTTTTTTTCTTCAATAACTTGGTTTTTGGGATATTCGGGAACAGGCTTTTCAATTTGAATTTTTGAAAGGTGAATCGCGCTTTCGGGCAGAAGGGTCTCTTCGTCTTTTTGTTGGCGAAAGGTCGTCTCTTTTTTTGCTTCAACGACATCATTTTCCAGAGCGCCCAAGAGGTGATCATAAAACTCAGGCTCCTGAGAAATAGAAATCCACTTGCCGCCGGGATAACGGGCAATCTTTTCTTCACCGCTAACTTGACCCTCACGAATCATTTTCAATACGACCTGCGTATTAAAAGGACCACGCAACTTTCCCTGATCCGAGCGAAGGACCCATTGAACTTCTGTATTCGTCATGACTTAAATATTTTACTGGGGAAATTGCCTAGCGCCTATGCAGGCTTTGTGATCCCCTCTTTGGTCCTGAATTGTGGTTCCATTATGGGTTTGAGTTCCAAAATGGATTTCTTTTTACCAGTATAAAGTCCTGAAATACCGCTAGTTTCCAACAGACTGTCAAACTTTTTGGCACGTGCTTTGCTTCAGTGATCTGTAACTAAGCAGATGGAGGAGGTTTCAAATGATTCAAAAAGCTCTTGTCGTTATTTATATCTTGGCAGTCCTTGCGGTTTCCGCAACAGCCGAAGCAGCTAACGAAAGTTCACCAGCCCCTGGTTTAGGATGGATTACAAAATAAGTTTTTGTGTTAGTTATTGGGCTTTGCAGCCAGTTGGACCTGCAAAATCACTTTGGCTCTAAGGACCCCCTCCCGAAACCAAAGAACAGGTCTCAACCTGGTCGCTTAAAAAAGCCCGATAGCAACCACAGTTTTTGACATCTTAGTTCGATACCCCTCCTGAACTAAGATAATGTTAACCGAAGCTCTGAGCCCCCCTCAGAGCTTTTTTTTTGCTCTTTTTAGAAATTATTTTTGATAAATCTCAAATAAAATTAAGCTCGGCGAGAAATTTTCGCGCCAAGGGCTGAAAGCTTACCTTCAAGATTTTCATAGCCGCGATCTAAATGATAAATCCGATTTACAACAGTTTCGCCCTTAGCAACTAAGCCCGCCAAGACAAGGCTTGCACTAGCGCGAAGATCTGTCGCCATCACTGGTGCTGCCGTCAAGCCACCCGGTCGTCCGCGCACAACGGCGACGCGACTTTTAGGAGTGATGTCGGCACCCAGACGAACTAATTCTTGGACGTGCATGAAACGATTTTCAAAAATGGTTTCTGTGATAACGCTGGTGCCTTCAGCGACGGCCATTAAAGCCATAAACTGCGCCTGAAGATCTGTCGCAAAAAGCGGATAGGCCGCCGTTGTGATATCAACAGACTCCCATGTTTTTGTGGGATGCACTTTGACCCAATCTTTTCCGGAATCAATTTTAAAACCACACTCTTTCATTTTTTGAATCAAATGTTCTAAGTGGGCTGCCGTGCAATTTTTGACAATCACTTCGCCACCAGAGATTGCGCCCGCCATCAGCAAGGTTCCTGCTTCGATCCGGTCTGGCATAATTGAATGTTCGGCCGGTTTTAATTTTTCAACACCTTGAATTGTGATGACACTTGTTCCTTGTCCGGTGATTTTTGCACCCATTTTATTTAAGTAATCGGCTAGATCAACAATTTCGGGTTCTTTAGCGGCGTTTTCTAAAACTGTTGTTCCATTGGCTAAAGTCGCTGCCATCATCACATTTTCAGTTCCGCCGACAGTGCATGTTTCAAATAAAAAATTCGCACCCTTTAGTTTTTTTGCTTTGGCCGTGACATATCCTTCACTGGTAGTGATTTCGGCGCCCAGAGCTTTCATGCCATCAAGATGCAAATCGATAGGCCTTGTGCCGATCGCACATCCACCAGGTAACGAGACGACCGCTTCACCATACTTTGTCAACATCGGACCCAAACACAAAATGCTGGCGCGCATTTTACGAACAAGATCATAATGCGCTTCAAAATTTTTAAGGGTTGAAACTTTCACTGAGAAATTATTTCCGTCCCGCTGAGTTTTACAGCCTAAGCTTTCAAGCAGATTTGCTGTTGATTCAATGTCCTTAAGTTTTGGGACATTGCTAAATTTATGTTCTCCTTCGGCCAGAATCGTCGAAAAAAAAATGGGTAAGGCTGCATTCTTTGCGCCGCTGGTAGAGACTTCGCCGTTTAACTTATGTCCGCCTTGGACCGCCATATTATCCATGAATTTCACCTCTAATGATGCGATCGTGTCCCGAAAGATCTTTTTTGATCAACACTGATTTAAATTTTAGCTGATCAAAATGGTTTTTCATATCGGGACCCTGCTGGTAGCCCATTTCCATCAGCATCAAACCTGGTTCCGACAAAAAAGGTAAGTAAAGCTCGGACCATTTTCTTAGTTTTGATAATCCGTTGTCTTTAGCAAATAATGCTTCCGAAGGTTCAAAGTCCTTAACAGACTTTTGCACTTCTGTGTCAGTTTCAGAAATATAAGGTGGGTTTGATAACAGCAGATGGATTTTTCCGGCACCCAATTTTTTTACCTCTGCTAAAACAAGCTCAATATTTTCAGCATCGGTTAAAAGAAAGCGGCAGCGATCTGCGACCCCTAAGCTGGTCGCATTTTCTTTTGCAAAATTAAGTGCGACTTCGGAAATATCAACAGCAATCAGGTAAGCCTTCAGATTGGCTTTAAGAACACTTAAGCCGATGCATCCTGTTCCACAGCCCAGATCCACCACCGTCAAATTTTCTTGAGGATTTTTTTTCATCCAATCGATGGCTTCTTCAACTAAATGCTCGGTTTCAGGTCTTGGAATTAAAACGCCGGGTCCGACTTTAAAAATATGACCAAAAAATCCGCGTTCCCCGACAATGTAGGCAACCGGTTCACCTTGCACATAACGTTTGACGAGTTCGCGAGCCGCAGTCAGCTCCTGTTCATTCAGAATCTGCTCAAATTTTAAATAAAGTTGAATGCGTTCAATTTTTAAGGAATGCGCTAAAAGAAGTTCGGCGTGCAGGCGCGGGGATTCAAAACCTTTATCTTTAAAAAACTTAATGGTTTTATCCAAGACCGCTTTGATTTCCATTCTTAACTTCCCGTCTGTCTTTTAAGAGCTTCGGCTTGGAAGTAAGCAATCAAAGGATCAATTAAATTTTCAAAACTGCCCTTCATCACATCATCCAAAGAATGCAGCGTCAGACCGATTCGATGATCTGTGATTCTTGACTGTGGAAAATTATAAGTTCGAATGCGCTCGGACCTATCGCCCGTGCCGATTTGATCAAGCCTTGCATCAGAAGCTTGTTGTCGAACGCGGTCATCTTCAAGCATTTGAAGTTTTGCAAAAAGAATTTGAAAAGCCCGCTGTTTATTGGCGCCTTGCGATTTTCCCTCTTGGCAATGCACCATGAGTCCCGTCGGCAAATGATGAATCCGAACAGCTGATTCAATTTTATTGACCGACTGTCCACCCGCCCCGCTGGAGCGCATGGTATCTATCGTGATGTCCTTATCTTCAATTTTAATTTCATTCACTTCCGCTTCAGGAATAACGGCAACTGTAATTGTTGAGGTGTGGACGCGGCCTTGCGCTTCTGTTTTTGGAACGCGCTGAACCCTGTGCACTCCGCTTTCATGTTTTAATTTACTAAACACAGATTCGCCCGTCACATGGGCGATGATTTCTTTAGCGCCGCCCACGTTGCCTTCCGAGTAAGACATCATTTCTACCTTCCAACCTTGCTTGGTTGCAAAATAGGAATACCCGCGGAAAATTTCTTCTGCGAAAAGGGCAGCTTCGTCGCCGCCAGCGCCGGCACGAATTTCCAAAATAATATTTTTATCGTCTTTAGGATCTTTTGGAATTAAGGAAAGCTTCAGTTTTGTTTCTAAAGCTGGAATTTGCTCTTCTAAATCCCGAATTTCTTCGCGCAGCATTTCGCGCATCTCGGAATCGCTTTCTGAAGAGAGCATTTCTTTATTGGCCTTGAGACTCTCGTTTTTTTGTTTGTAATCACGGTAGATAGAAACGACTTTTTCAAGATCTGACAGTTCTTTCATCAATTGGCGGTACTGCTTCATGTCCGATGCAACATCTGGACGCTGAAGCGCCATATTGACCTGTTCGTATCGGGATTCGACTTCACTTAATTTTGAAAACATTTGGAAATTCTCGCTGAGTCAGGGGAAAAAGACAATTTAACACGTCAAAAAAAAAGTGCGGTCATTTTTCATGCCGCACTTTCTGTATTTATCCAAAATGAATAGCTAAGCTTTTTTAGCGTATTTTTTCTTAAAGCGATCGATACGACCTTCGGTATCCATGACACGCTGTTTGCCAGTGTAGAAAGGATGAGATTGCGAAGAGATCTCAACTTTAATCAGAGGATATTCCTTACCATCTTCCCATTTAACCATCTCTTTAGAAGACAAAGTCGACGTCCCCAAAAATGAGTAATCACAAGAAATGTCCTTGAAAACGACGGTGTTAACTTGGGGGTGAATTTTGTCTTTCATAGCGGTTCCTTTGTAAGGGCCTTTGAGTAACATATCGAGCCATAGGGGACAAGAGAAATTTCCCTTATCCACCGCTCATGCTGGTCAAGAAGGCGCCGTTGGTTTTGCAGCTAGTGATCTTACCTTGCAGGAATTCCATCGCATCGATGACATTCATCGGAGCTAGGACCTTTCTTAGGATCCAAAGACGGTTTAAATCGCCTTTTTCGATCAATAAGTCCTCTTTTCGAGTTCCTGATTTATTGATGTCCATACATGGGAAAATCCGTTTTTCCATCAGTTTGCGGTCCAAATGGATCTCAGAGTTACCGGTTCCTTTAAATTCCTCGAAAATAACCTCATCCATCCTTGAACCTGTATCAATCAAGGCGGTGGCGATGATCGTCAAAGACCCGCCTTCTTCGATATTCCGAGCTGCTCCAAAAAAGCGCTTAGGTTTATGAAGAGCATTGGAATCCACACCACCTGATAAGATCTTTCCCGAAGGGGGAACGACTGTATTGTAGGCGCGGGCTAAACGAGTGATGGAATCCAGCAAAATCACAACGTCGTGTTTGTGCTCGACAAGACGCTTGGCTTTTTCAAGCACCATCTC
>JAYWEU010000085.1:0-15411 GCA_043779385.1 Pseudobdellovibrionaceae bacterium | reverse complement strand
TGAGTTGGAAGTATGACCTCAAATCTAATTAACCCCCCATCCCCACAAATTCTAGAAAGAGCGGAGATGCTGTTGAATTTTTAGACATGCGGTTGCCTTAAATAAGCAGTTCTCATTTTGAGACATCCTAAGGCTGTTGGAATTGATCTAATGCGCCCAATTTTTGCTTTCTCTTTAAGTTAGATTCAAGAGTTATTTGGGAGACCTATGAATTGGTTGCGTAAAATATTATTCTTTAGCATTTCCTGCCAGTTCGGCCTTGGACCAGCATTGGCGCAGAGCCAAAGCCAGGATCAGACTGCAATTACGATACGTTCTTCAAGTCTAGAAGCCTTACGAGAACAATCACCGCAAAAATTAAATGAAAAATTAATTATTGAATTAAATAAGATTAGTCTCGCAACGCGAGCTGGGGTTAGTCATTCGACAATTCGACTTCTTCCAGAGTCCGCCATGTTCGTTGGTGGGATGGGTTCTGTCGTGGCTGTTCAAGTTTTTAGGGATTACGCACAAAATCCGGTCGCTTTTAAACAGTTCCTAGAACATCAATTGTCACCTATCGGGGCCTTTAGCTTTTGGACGTTCATGGCTTCTCAAGGGGTCACTTCAAATCTGCTAAGCATGTATTTAAAAAATCCCAAATTTCAGTATATGATTCCTTATCTTGGAATGAGTGTTGGTTTTGTGGCGCAAAGTTTTGTTTCAGAAATTGCATCCGATCCGAACGTTTGGGCTTGCTCAAAAATCATGATGGGTCTTGAGAAGCAAGGTCTGCCGGTGACAGAACATGATAAAGAGTCCGGATTAACTCAGGATCCTTGTTCCGCTGCGCACGAGCATTTTATTTTGAGCAAGAAAGTGGGTCAGCTGGCGCCTGGATTTACTTCAATGATGATGGCCAGTGCAGGCGCTGCCGTGGCTCAAAAACTTTTAATTAAAGGTGCGACTGAAGTTTCTGGTGTCGATGTTGCTCTGTGGTTTGTTCCTGGAGCGCTCGAAGTTAAAGGTCTTAAACTTGCTTTGGTTAATGGGTTAAGAATTGGGTTATTTGTGCACATCCAATCACTGATTGACCGACCCGTTACATTGGGATGGAAAAACATGGTGGATTCCCGATTAATGATGGATTCCACGGTCGACCTCAGCCGCGAGGTGAATCAGATGAAGAAAAAGCAATGGTTAGGTTCTGATCAAGAATTAAAAGCAACGATGAAAGATCTGCATGAAAAAATGCAAGCTTGGCGGATGACGAATTTGGCCGAGGTTTATGAGGCCCATAGCAACTGGCTGCAAGCCATCGGTCAACTGACCAGCATGTATTCCTCAAGCTATTCCTATTATAATGCATTTATTAATGAGATTCGTAATTCTAGGTTTAATGAATCTAAATTAAAACTTCTTGAGCGGGCCTCGCCTTTTATTGGAGTGGTCGGGAAAGGCGTGGGCGGAAAATATGCAGATCAATATTTTACAAGCCCGCAGTTGGTTGAACAATATCAGCTTCAAACCATCGACCAGGTGATTTCGAATTCTGAAAAAGATCTATTAGGTCCTGAAGCTTCAGGTCTAACTGCGGCGGATAAAAAAGAAGTTCAGGCGATCTTGAATTTCTTTAAAAGTGAAGACCTTTGGCAAATTACAAAAGGATTTGCGGCTCTTGAAAAGGCTCGATCCATCGCCTATCAATATTGGGTAAATGATCAGGGCTATATTGCCTTTCTAAATAAAATGAAAAAATCTTTAGGGAATCCGCAGCCGGCAGTTTTGCCTGGTCAGGGTTTTAATATAAGCTATCTTCTATCCCCAACAAATTTTGAGACCGTTAAAGACACCGCCTACTATCGACACGTTGGAACCTATACGACAGAACATATCACTGAGTTTTTGATGATGCAGATGATTTGTGGCCCTGATCTGGAAAAGAGGGAATCCAGTGCCATTAAAACTTATATGGGTTTTCCATCGGTTTTTTTGCCGCCCCAAATTAAAGAGGCGAAGGATACTTTCCTTTTCTGCAAAAGCCCTTTTGAGACTCCATCTAATAACACGATCTATAATGCTGAAATTAAAATCGGCGACAAAAAATACATAGGATTTCCCAGCTATTTAATTCATGAATCCCGCGCTTCGATTGTCGGGGATCAGAAGGTGTCAAATTTCACAAATTGGTGGGAATCAAAAACAGAAACACAGATGAAAAAAGCTTTCGAAAGTTTTCAAAAATCTTATCAACAGATTGTGATTAAATTGATCGAAGAAGTTTTTAGGACGGATCAAGATCGGCTTAATTTAAGTCCGTTCGCGAATGGAACTATTAAGGCTTCTGCCCAGGAAGAAAAAATTTACCTTTCTATTTTGCAAGATCTGATAACTCCCACAGCACGGCTTGAATTTGATTTTGATCGTCTTGCGACTTGGAATCCTACGGAGCCAAGCTTGAAAGGGATCGTGAATCAAATAGATCGCTTAAGCCAACTTTTGAGGGAAAAAGTAAAAGTCGTTAATTTCAAAGGGAAAAAAGTGATTGTATCAACCTTAAAGAATTCAGAAATGACACTTCAAATGAATTCAATAAAAGAACAGATCAATGAAATTTCAAAAAGACTAGGTCTTAAAACTAAATCGGAAAAGTCTTTAGTGCACCTAACCCAAGTTCAGAAAGATCTTGCTAGCTCTTGTCTGGATAAGTTGCAGGACTTGGCCATGGAGATTGTTAACTATGGTTCTATGGCCAACGCCGTCAGTTGGGATCAGCTGAATGAAAGTTCAGGCACTGATGAACAGAAGCAATTCGAAGAAAAACAGAACCAGACTTTAAAAAAATTAACTAATAAAGTGGTACGAAGCTTGCAAAATTAAGGTTTGACTGTGGAACCTAACCTTATCGGCATTAAGATAAGGCTTGAATGACAAATTAGGCTGTTTTGAAAAAAGTTTTGACGATCACTAAAATTAAAATAACTAAAAGGGAGTTTGCATGAAAACAAAGTTAGTCTTAGGCATGGTAGCTGCAGCAATGACGATCTCATTTTCAACAGCGTTTGCAGGTGGAGCGCGGGCCGTGGATATGATGCCCGAGTATTCTAAAACGGTGAAAGAAAGCGTTTTCCATGGCCAGATGACGGCAGCAGGTTTGAGCGGTGCTCAGATGAAAATGGCGCAGGATAAGCTGGTTAACAATGCTCTTCTTAAAGTGGATAGCCACGCCTTAACAGAGGCTCTTAATAAGGACAGTTCAAAAAAGGCCCAACGCATGGAAAATTTAGCAGTGATTATAGCAGCGACAAAAATGGCTGCAAAAATCAGCGAAACTGATAAGGTCGAAGGCGATTCTTTGCAAAAAGCAGCGCAAGCTTCCGCCAAAGTGATCGCTAATTCATCCAAAGTTGGTCTTGATAAATCTTCAGAAGAAATGAAAGAAGTTTCTGAGGCTCTGATTAAACTAGAAAGCTTGCCGGAGTCTATTTTGACTCGATTTAGCAAAGCTGAAAGAGATTCGTACACTCAAATTATTGAGAAGCAAGACGAGATTTTGGCGGCTGACTCTGGTCCCTTAACAAGATCTTCTGTTCAAGGAAAATCATTAGAAGCTGCCTTTGTTGAAGCCATTATGCAGGTTAAAGGCGTCGATCGCGCGACAGCTTTAGAGACAGTTCGTAAACTGTCGAAATGCGTTTAATTTCACTGAAAGTCCGTGATTTCTGGGGGCCTTGAGCTGATTTTTTTAAGGCATTGTTTTTCAATAGAACTAAGGCCTTCGAAGATTAAGCCAACGCCCGCCGGATAAACTCCGGCCCCTTGGGTTTTCCTAACTAATTTAGCTGTGCAATGAATTTCGCCGTGTCCCTCTAGGTGCAGGCGAATTTCAAAACGTTCACCTAATTTAAGGGACACAAATTCATCATCTTTTAAACCTTGAACAAAAAGCCCAGTCTCGGAAAGATCAAAAGACTTTTTATGCAGTGTCGCCCCCCGAAGCCAAGGCGACAAAACAACGGGCACATCCAATTGATTACGAGGAGACCGATCCCACCACTTAAGCTTTGGGTTTTTTATAACATGCATTGTTTGTTTTTCCATCAGAAGGCCCGAAATTGAAATAAACCCAAAACTTGCAAGGCTTGTCTGAGTCATACTAAAATCAAGAGCAACGTGGCCCACCCACCAGTTATTAAAAAGAACTGTTACCACAGTGGCTGGCAATAAGATCCGAAGGCTCAGATGGGCGCGCAGCGCAGACCAAGCCGTTGCAAAACAAAGCGCCATCACAAGAACATTGAGCCAAGTTATATTTTGTACCAGTTGTGAAAAGTCCTGCAGTAAGCCCGCTTGAATGGGAATACTAACGGCGATAAGCATCAATGCGATGGCAAAAAAAGTTAAGGCTAGGGGCCGTCGATTCATTGAGCCTCCGACGAGAAATGATAACAGTAGCTCTGAACGCTATTGACGTATTTGAAGGCCTCTTTTAAATCATTGTCATCCAGCCAATCTGGGCCGTATTTTTGAATTCTATTTTTCACTCGACTGGCGCCCGAGTTGTAGCTGGCTAAAATAACTTCCGAGTACGGGACATCAGGGTGAGACTGTAATAAGGATTTATTTTCGACAGAGTTCCAATATTCTCGCAAATAATTTAAGTAAAGCGCGCCACCTTCAATAGCTAGCTCGGGATCCAAACGCCAATCATCCTGAGCGCTGATCTTTTTTTGGCGAATTAATAAAGCCACTTCTTTGGAATCCAAATTTTCGATACGAGCATCGCGGTGCCATTGGGGCCGGAGCTTTTTTAATTCATCATCAGCCACCGAGGTCACTTGCGTGAGCCCCAAGGCTTTCGATCGACTGATCATTTCAGCATCAAAGCCTGATTCTTGGGCGATCAGGCCTGCTAGAAAAGAAGGATTTATTTTATTTTCGTTCGCTAAATAAGTGATCTTGCCGACATAATTTCTTTCAGGCTTAAAAGGCGCAATGGAGGCGATGGTGCGTGGATTTTCCATCGAGCAATCCGGGGGCAAGTATTTGAGTTGGCTGATAATTTGGCCCTGGTTTTTGATATAGATATCAATTTGATGGCGTCGATCTGGCAGAAGTCTTAATTTTGGATAGATGTAAACCACTTGTTTGCCATCTTGATCACTGGAAAGAGCGTGGCGCTCGAAAGCTTTTGTGACATCTCGGTGATTGTAGATGACATTAATTTTTATATCCTGACGGGCAGTGCTTGTCGGCGTATATTCGACTTTTAATGAGGATGCTTTATGAAGTACCTGCCGACGAGGACTGATATCTAGGTCTTGTGAAGATTTTTCGGGGGAACTTTTAAAAAAATGACCATCACCAGTCCAAAAGTCTAAGCCCCCAAATGGGGTGGTCGGGCCAGCGCAACCCATCATCATAGTGAGAGATAGAAATAATAACTTCATGCTTCCTTCATTCTATCATTTTATCAAAATCATAAAAGTTTATGATTTTGGGTCACTCTGTAAGTTAATAAATTCGTTGAAAATCTAGCCATTTCAAGCGCCAAGTCTGAATTTAAATATGAAACTGTATTCTGTGGTCCAGTCTGCATTTTAGAGCGTCTCAAGATAAGACGGTTCAGGATGAATATTTTAGAATGCTAACAAAAGTCTTGGACCAGAGTTTCATAAACAGATTTAGAAACTGCAGAATTGGGCTTAGTAATTTGCAGATTTAATCGATAAGAAGTTATGCACTTTTGGACTCTTTTTGCGTCTTTTATAATTTCAGTAAGTTTGACGTTTGTAGTCCATAAGGCTGCCCTCAGGTTCAATATTAATCCAAAGAAGGATTATCGCCGTCAACAGAAAGGCGAGATCGCCTTATGGGGTGGTCTCAGTCTTTATTTGGCTATGGGGGTTGGGTATTTTATTTGGCCTCAAGCCCAGCTGTTAATGATTCTTTTACCAGCAACTATTCTTATCTTTGTTGGTATGCTGGATGATCGCCATGAAATAAAAGCTATCACGAAATTCGCAGCCCAATTTATTGCGGCCTCGGCTTGGCTGTATCTTAACGACGGTCCTAATCTTTTGCTCAGCGCAGGAATTTCACCCTTGATAGGGCTTCCAATAAGCACTCTTTGGATTGTAGGTCTGTGCAATGCCTTTAATCTTATCGATGGAACAGATGGGCAATCTTCTATCGTGGGTTTGCTAGGTTTTGTTTTGATGGGTGTTAGTTTTCCAACCTTGCTTCCCATTTCAGCCATTCTTGTCGGTGTGACCTTAGGATTTTTAGTTTTTAATTTTCCACCTGCAAAAATTTATTTAGGTGAAAGCGGAAGTACATTTTTAGGTTTTTGCATGGCGACTTTAACCCTGTCCTTGCCTGTGGCCGGCCCCACCTTAAGTTTTCCTATTATTTTAGGAGCGCTTTACTTGGTGGCATTTCCTTTGACAGATACCGTCCTTGCGATGGGCCGAAGGAAGCTAAATAAACGACCCCTTTTTTCTGGAGATAAAGATCACATCCATCATACTTTGCAAAAGATGGGATTCAGCAAAATACAAATTTTAATGATTGTTGGATTCATGGTCCTTTTCGGAGATCTGACAGCCTACAATTTATTTCAAACGACCAGCTGGTCTTCAGCGTTAATATTAACCTTAAATAATGCCTGCCTGATGAGTTTTGTCCTTTACGGACTTCATTACACAAAAAAAGTGGCGGCCCAAAAAATTTCTTATTTTGGCACTTCGCTGTTAGAAAAACATATTCCACACCTCAATCAAGAGCCTATCGACATCAAAGTAAAAAAAGCTTACCTGCTAGATCTTTTACCTTACTACTCAGAACTGCAGTCTCGTGGGATTGCAACCATTGTCGGGTTTGTGAAGGAGATTTCAGAACAGCTTTCGGTCAACCCAAATTACAGTTTGTACTCTGTGGGTTCTTACTCGATCGCCGTGATTTATAAAGAAAGCAGTTCTTGGAAGGAAGATGAAAAACACAAAATCAATCAAAAATTAAAAGAGCTTCTCTTAAGTTTTGAGGTCTTAAGAAGCCTATCAGAAACGCCTGAAGGGCTTCAATACTTTGAAGAAAAAAATATTTCAGTCCTCCTTGATATGATTCCGGCTTTTGTAAAAGAGCTAGAAAAGGCTCCGTTCCGCATTGCCGGTTAAGAAATCTACCTTTAATTTCAACCAATCATCGGTCGGACGTTGCGAAGGATTGGCTCTGCCACAAGCGTGTCTTTTGGAGTTATGGTATCGCGATTTTCTTTTCGTTGCTGCTTCAGGTCTGTGACGGATTTAAGACCTTTGTTAAAGCGCCCTAACCAGTCCACCATCTTTTGATTTTCTTCCACCGAAAATTGTCCCATGATGCCGTTCAAACAATCAAAAAACTCGGGCCGAATTTGATTGATAAGTTCTCGGCCCTTCGCAGAGATTAAGATCATACAGGCGCGGCGATCATGATTGTGCATTTGCCGAGTGATAAATTCTGCCTTTTCCAAACTTTGTAACAGCCCAGAAATTGTGGCCTGGGTCACTCCACATTGCTGAGCCAGTTCTGACGGCATCATTCCTTCGGGAGTTGAAGATAATAATAGCAGCAACATAAAGCGTCCTGTTGAAACGCCATAATTTGAAAAGTACGATTCCATCGAATTTTCCAAATCACTGGTGACTTGGCGCAAGGACAGAAAAGAATAAAATGAAAATGAATCTATTTCTGGGCACAGCTTTGAAAGTCCTTGAAGAAACTCTTGATCGCAAGGAAACTCTGTTAAAAAAATCTTCGGCATAAAAACCTCACTTAGTTAGTTAGTTAGCCTTTTAAAAGGCCGATTTTAATTTCATGCAGCAAATAAGATTTTATTTTTAAAATTCGTGCTGCTGGATTGTTAGCTTCTAAAATCATTTGCATTAGAAAATTTCTTTGATTGATCAGCCTGCATTCTTTGGAAGTCTTCTTTTCCCAGGGTCTTATTTTTGGGCCTAATGTATTGGTGTGTTTCAAGCGGTCCTGAATGGCTTCGCCCATTTGAGATTCGCTTTTTAGGTTCAACCAGTCACGCAACCACTGAAGATCTTCATCAAAAACAATAAAGGGTTTGGCCCGCACGAAAAGATTAATCAACGCTATTTTTTCCGACTTAGCCAGGGCTTTAGAAGTTGTTGGTTTGTTCTGGACAAGGTTGCCCGTGACTAAAAATGTCTTTTTAAAATCCAGATTCTGGATTTTAAATTTCTTTAGTCCTTCAAAGCAAACTAGGACAGAACCGTCTTGAAGGCGAATGATACCAGACATTTTACAAAGCGTTCCCGTTGAGTAAAGATCGGCTTTTGAAGCTGGCTTATCTTGTTCGGTTTTCTTCTGGGTGATCAGCACAAGCTGCTTATCATATTGTGTTTCCGCCAAAAGCAGGGCGTGAAGAGAGGCCTTTCGATCGACAAAAATATTGGCGGAAGTTTTTGGAAAAAGAACCGAATCACGAACACTAATATAGGGGAGTTTCATTCTTCCTCCTGCAGGTAGAGCTTATTATTTTTGACAGAGATTTGCTCCCAGTAAGGATGAAGCAGAGGAATCTGAGCAAGCTCAAAGCACATACGATTCAACTTTATAATTGGAGTGGCGCCAATATTTACTTTCTGAGATCTGACGACATTTGAAACATCATTAAAAAATTGTTTTCGAGTATAAAATAGATCGGGCAACTGACAACTGAGGGCTTTGGCAATTCGGCGAAGGGTAGAAAGCTTCAGGTCGACCAAGCCAGATTCAATTTTAGCGATCTGCTGCTGCGTCGTTTCGCAGGCCCGAGCCAGGTCTGCCTGGGTGATGCCGCGCTGTTTTCGAATTTGTTGGATTCTTAATTCCATTCCGATGATCCTTTTACGCCTTGAAAGATGAAAAGCCTAAAATACATCTTAAAAGATGTAAAGATTAAATTCGAGAAAAGTTTGTATTTTGGATTCTTCGACCTCTAAAAGAAATAAACCTGGTTACAGTGGCATTTCGGGGTAAATTTTTCTTGTTTTTCTACTCTGCGTCGGCTTAGATCGGACCCATGAGAGAACAAAATATTCATGAAGTTTACCACCGCTACGCTAAGTTTTATAACGTCTACTTCGGTAAAATCCTGAATCCGGGCCGAGTGAAAGCCATTGATGTCGCAAATCTGAAAGACGGAGAAAAAGTCCTTGAGGTGGGTGTTGGGACTGGCCTTTCCTTGCCGCTTTACCCGGAATCAGTTGAGGTTTGCGGGATCGATCTTTCCAAGCCCATGTTAGCAAAGGCTCAGCGTTTGGTGATTGATCAAGAATTAAAGAATATTAAAAGTTTAGAGATCATGAATGCCGAAAAAATGAGCTTTGCAGATAATAGCTTTGATGTCGTCATGGCGATGCATATTGTGACTGTCGTGACTCATCCGGATCAGTTTGCTCAAGAGATGCGCCGAGTTTGTAAGCCGGGCGGGCGGATCGTGATCGTTAATTATTTTCACGATCCAAGTCGGCCCATTGGCAAGGTCTCAGAATTGATGGCCCCCTATGCAAAGTATATCGGTTTTAAACCGGATTTCACTTTGCAAGAGCTGTTGAATGTTTCAAAACTGAAAATCGAAAAACGGTTTCCAACAAATATGTTCAGCATCTGGGACGTCCTTCTTGTCCGAAATGACAAATAGAAAAAGCTTTTAGATTAAATCTAAAAGCTTTTGAGTATAGAACTCACGATAAGGAACATAGTGCTGATTAAAATCCTCAGGCGTGATTTCATAAGGAATGCTTGGAACAGCCCCGTTGTTTTCAACTTCAACGCCATCAGGGCGATAAAACAAAGATCGCGTCATATTGATTTTCATCTGCGAAAAGTTAAGTGGTGTGCCTTCGGTCACATGACCGCCAGCTCCCATGGTGCGAGTTCCTAAAAGAACAGCGCGCTTGTAGCCTCCCATTAAAGAAGGAAAGGCATCGCCGCCAGATCCGGAAAGTTCGTCGATCAACATGACAACCGGTTTCGAATATCGAACTGGATTTGGATAAGCAAGGTCGCCTTTTTCAAAAGAAATTTTTGAAGTCAAAAATTCGTCAGCCTTCCAGCTTTGCTGAAGTCGAGCCAAAATATCCTGGGCTTGGACGTAAACTAAAGACAGCGGGTTCATGGTCTCGATCTCAGCCGTGGTGTTAAGAATATTTTCTTTGCTGGCAACCAAACGAAACTGTGTCGTTTGAACCGGGGCCTCGATAAATAAAGAAAGAATATGATGAAGAAGACTGACAGAGCCACCACAATTATGATCCTGATCGATAATTAAACCGACCGTGTTCTTCTGCAGTTCTCCCACTAGGTATTCGTACATCGCAAAGGTTTGATCTTCAGCCGTGGCATCAGTGCCGATCAGTGGCATATAATGAGGAATTCTTAAGTAGCCAATATTTCCTTTAGCGGTCGGGTAATAGTAAGCAACGACCGGCGTTTCACTAATCACGATCGCACCAGCGGGTCGCTCAATACGACTTTTTCCCGAACACATATAGGTAGCTTCTATTTGTGGACCTAAAATCTCAGTGAATAAATCTTTGATGGACAATTCGTTGTAAGAAAAGCCCTGCTTGTCAAAAAGGGGCATTGATTCTGTGGAAAAGTCAAAATCTTTCCCAGTCACAACCCATGGCAGTTCAAGGGTGCGGATTTCTCCGGTGCCTAGGGCTTTAATCACCACTTTGGCAGTGCCAGAAGGAATCGCAAAATTAGTTCCTGACCGAGACGCGAGCGCCATCGTTCCAATTCTTAAGGCAGAGTGCGCGTAACCCATACCGCGGCGAAGGGAAAGGTCGCTGATGACGCCCATGACTGGTTGGTCATCAAACGTCAGGACCTCATCGCCTCGATGAATCGCAAATTGCGCTTCAGGGAAGGTTTTAGGATCGACGTCAGAAATTAGAACATGTCCGGAAACTAAATCTGTAATGAAACCCAGGCGAGCTCTTTTTTTAGACGGAATACGCAGGCCAAAGTGACTGTCATGAAATTCCGCATTGAATCGCAAAACTAAATCATAAAATTCCGCATCCGTTTTTGAGGCTTCGATTTGGGCCAGATATGTTTTTTGTAAAGCATCGACATCAATATGTTGAATTTTTATTTTGTAATCCAAAGGACCATAGTTAGATTTGATCTGACCCATCAACTGTTGAAAGTCTAAGACCTTCTGTTCCGTCGACAGGCTTTTTGCAAAAGCTCCTAAACCCATCATCAAAAAAAATCCAATAATGCCAAATTTCATGCGGCCTCCTGAGGTCGGAAACCTACGGCAAGGCGACTTTGGAGGCAAGTCTTAATCAGCCCAAAGGTGCAGTATTTTACCAAATACGGATGCGATCCTTCTTGTCGATATACATGGCATCCTTTGCTTGGCATTGATAGGCCCGATAAAAAGCGTCCTGATGGATCACCTGCTGGTTGATGCGGGCGGTTCCTGAGGCATGCGGGTCGACCTTTAATAACAATTTTTGAAAATCAGGTCGTTCAAAATGGCACCACATCCTGGCATAGGCGACAAAAAACTTTTGCAAATCTTCAGGCGGGGCATTTTTTAGGTCAGGAAAGGTGGCCTCCAAAGAAAAAGTCATCCCGACATGGTCACCGATATTTTCACCTAACGTCAGGCGGCCATCGTGGCCAATTTGGTTGAAACGATCAACAAAAGACTGACCCCGTCGGGTGAATTCTCCCAAATCTTTCATGGACATCCATTGCCGCAACTTTCCTTCAGAATCATATTTCGAACCCTGATCGTCCACCGAGTGGCCCAATTCATGACCGACAATGCTGCCAATGGCGGCCGTGTTTTCAAGTTGGCTCATGGCAGGGTCGTAGAAGGGATACTGTAATATTCCTTGTAAAAGAACGAACTGATTGTCCTCCGAGGAATAATAAGCATTCAAGCCCAAGGGGCCCATCTCCCAGCGATCGCGATTTCGGGGAGATTTAACTTCGTCCCAAAGTTTTTCAAATTGAGCGCTTTTAGCGATCAATCGATTGGTGATAATTTTTCGAGAATCATATTTTTTTATGGGTAGAAAATTCCAATCTTCTTCTTTCTCAGGTTTAATGAGTTTTAATTGCGCCTTTGTGATTTTGTTTAAGCCCTCGGCCCGGGCCTTATCACTCAGCCAAGTATTCGCCTTCAGCCCCTGGATGATGGAGGCTCTAACTTTTTCTGCAAGCGTGATCACATCCTTATCTGGGAAGTCAGGGAATAAAACTGGGATTAATTCTTGATCCAGTTCCATCGAAAATGTGTGCGTGGTCAGGGTCGTGCATCTTTCGTCCCGGGGAGGCCTGACCTGCGGCCCGCCAAGATATTTCTTATTAAAATTAAAAACAGATTTAAAGTATTCAGGGTAGGCTTCATCCATGATCGGTTTTAATGAGTTATATAACATCACGCTCTTGAGCTGTTCCAGATCACCTTGCTGAAGAGCTTGCTCAACAAATTGCATGGATTCAGGAGCCAGATTTCGCAGGCCGGTCTTTTCATTTAGTTTTTGAAAATAAATATTAAGGTCAAAATGGGGATAAGCTTTAAGCCATTTTTCTTTTGGCCAATAGGTATTTGATGAATATCGTTGGCGCATCTCTGCAGGCTTTGGGTAAACTTTAGCAAATTCGGTTTCAAAGTTTACCACATCTTCAGCGCGTTTCAAGGGATGGTCAATTCCAGCTTGTTGAAAAAGCTTTTCAATGACCTTTTTGAAATCTGCAAGCAGCGGCTTATTATCATAATAACTATTTTCAGGAAGATTGATCAAACGCGAAACCAAAATAAAATCATAGTTCTTGGGATCGTCTTGATTGGCCGTGATATCAAAAGCCACCAATGAAAATAAATTTGAATCCAGTCTTGAATTATTAAATCTAATAAAATCTTCCCGAGTCTTTATTTTTAGAATGTCATTTTTCTGTTTTTCAACCCAAAATTTTTCATCCTTGGCTTGCGCTTTTGAATTCATGCAGGAAGAGTAAAAGTCCACAAGCTGTCGCGACCTTTCAGTGCTGGGTCGATCTGTTTTACCTAATTTTTTAAAAAAAGTTTTTTTAGCAAACAGCAACCTTTCAGCAGCATCCGTGAACGAGAAAACCCAGTGATTCCGATCGTTGGGCAGCTTAAAAGAGGTTTCAACTTCGCTGCAGACATAGGCGTGAAAATCTTGGCAAGGACTGACTTTTGAACTTAGCGGGAAGGGGCGTTTTTCGGGAATTTGACTGCCAGATAAAAGTTCCGACTTAGTCAAGGCCCAAGTCCTCGGGGTGATAAAAAGGCTGGACGCGATGAGGAAGAACATAACAATAAATAGACGCATAATTTTCCAATGGTTTTAAAGTTTTAACGAGTGTAGGGGATTTGCCTGAAGTATTCAAGGTTTGCCAAATCACAGGAAGTTATGCGTAAAACGCGAGCAGACTAGGCTTTTTTCAATCGTTTGTTTGAATGAATTGATTCAAACAAACGATTGAATTAAAGTCGGATATGACTAAAAAAAGAATTCCAGATAAAGCTCGGACAAAAATTTTGAAAGTCGCGACCAAACTGTTCGGCGACCAAGGGCTAGAGGCCACTTCAACTCGGCAAATTGCCGCGGCCAGCGGCCTTAATATCAGCCTAATTTCTTATTATTTTGGCGGTAAAACGGGGCTTTATAAGACAATTATTTACGAACACGCTTTAAAAATTAAAGAAAATTTAGATTTAATTCTTCATCATCATGGCAAAGAAAAATTCACGGCGCAGGTTTTTAAGAAAGAAACCACTATGATTGTTCGCCATTTGGTTGAAATGCGACTGTCAGATGTTTCGATCGCAAAAATTTTTATGGCCGAGCGAACTCAGAATATGCCTTATGCTCGCGAAGTTTTTGAAAGTTTGATGAAGTCGACAATGGATCAACTGGTCGGTATGATTAAACAAGGGCAAGACCAAGGAATTTTGAAATCTGATTTTCCGCCAGGGGTATTTCTGGTTCTAATGATCGAGTCCGTCTTAGGCTATTTTATGGTGCAAGATTGTCAGCTTAAAATGTGGAGTCAAACTTACCAACTGCCCAAAGACAAAGAAAAATTTATTCAACTTGTCAGTCATATCTTTACACAAGGAATTCTTTTATGAAAATGGCGCTTGTCCTATTTTTCCTCACACCGGCTTGCTGGGCCTTGGATCTAAATGGTTTTCTAGAAAAGATCAAAGAGAGACATCAAGGCTTGAAGTCCTTTGAAATTTCTAAGGAAGCTGCTGAGGATCGCATGGAAGCCGCAGATATTAGTTTGGTTCCCGTTCTTTCTTTGAAAGGCGCTTGGCTTGAAGATAAAAAGCAACCCAATTTTTTGGGTGCAGAAGCAATGAATACGACACAGTACACTTTGGGCTTAAGCAAAAAATTTACGACAGGGACGCAAATCAGCCTGAGTGCTCAGGCCTTAGGAAGTGAAAATAAAGGTCTTAGCAATCCAGCCCTGGCGGCTTACGCAAAATATGCCCAAGGTTCCTTGGGTGTTGCTGTGACTCAGTCCTTGTGGAAAGATTTTTTCGGAGCGTCCACCAGGCTTCGTCGGGAACGAGATGCTTTGCAGGGGCAGTCGGAAAAAAACAGCTATGATTTGCAACAGAAGCAACTTTTAATCGAAGCCGAATCGGCTTATTGGGATTTTATCTATTTGCGAGAAGAATTTTCGCAGCGAAAATCAAGTTTGGAGCGGGCGCAAAAAATTGAGTCCTGGGTTCGACGTAGAGCCAGCGATGGCATTGCCGACCGCGCGGATTCTTTAAACGCTCAAGCCTTGGTGGCAACAAGACAATTTCAAATGATTAACAGCCAAGACGAGGTTGTGGCCAATGAAAAAAAATTAAGAAGTCTATTAGAGCTGAGTGAGAAAGATAAGCTTCCGGATTTGACAGGGGATATTGATTTTAAAAGAGATTTAAAGTCAAAATTTAAGACATCATCGCGGGTTGTTCGTTTGGATGCCTATTTAAGTCGGCTTGAAGCCAAAAGTCAGGACGTGGTTTCGCATCAAGTGGAAGATAGTTTTAGACCTGATTTAAGTTTAGCGGGAACCTATAATACAAATTCTTTTGAACCAGGCGGGACAACCGCAGAGGCGACAAGAAATTGGGATAAAAAAGATTTTCCTACATCAACGGTGTCTTTGACTTGGACGTATCTGTTTGACAACTCAGTTAAATCAGCCGCCGAAAGCAGTGCCCGCAAAGAGGCCATGGCATCACGTTTAAGAAGCGAAAGAAAGCTTTTAGAATCCGATCTGGCTTGGCACGAGCTGATTCGCAGAAATGAAGAGCTTGATAAAAAAATAAATGCTTTACGCAGTATCAGCTTATTGCAAAAAGAACGGGCCAAAGCCGAGCAG
>JAYWEU010000084.1:0-15556 GCA_043779385.1 Pseudobdellovibrionaceae bacterium | reverse complement strand
CTTGTAGAATCTGAGTCCAGGCTTGTTCAACCATGGCTTGTAGCCACAAAGGATCTGCTTTATTCACTGTCAGGTAGGATCCTGAAGCTTCTTTGTACATTCCTTTTTGAAAGTAAGTGCGAGCCAAAGTGATGGCGGCGATGCCTTGAAGGCGACTGTATTTTTCAATTGAACGAGTGAGTTTATCTAGATCATGGATGGATTCATCGATTTTACCACGGCGGTAATTGTAGATCGCAGAAACTAGCAAAGCATCACCATAAAATTTAGACTTTTCTGGAACAAAAAGAAGAGCGTCCTCGACTTGGCCTAAATTTCCCTCTTCCAAGAAAAACTTAGCGCGGTAAAAATTATAAGCGTCGCTATTGGTCGTATCGATATCAAATTTTGCTACCAAAGGCTCAAGCTCTTTTAAATCAGAAATTTCTAAAGACTCAACATGGTCAACCAAAGATTGAACAGCGTCTGTCTGTAAACCTTTTTCCTTTGATTCTTTGGCCACACGAAACATATTAAAACGGAATTCTGAATTCAGTTTAAGAGCTTGGGCTGTCAGCGAGTAAGCATATAGGGACTCGTATTTGTAATCGTTGCCCTTAAGAAGCTCGCCTAAAAGAGCTAAAGCTTGCTCGTAATTTTTGTGGTCCTCCAGGTAAATCAAAGCTTCAAGAAGCTTATAATCGGCGTCTTTCATATTTATTAAATTTTTGGTCGCTGGTTCTGAAGCCCCAAGGTCAGGCTCTCCGACTGTTTTTAGTTCTTTAAGAGCGGGAATTTTAGAGACATTTTTATCATTGGTGACGACCTTTGCAGGCATCAAAGGCAGGGGGCCTATTTTTTTGCTATCAATCTCGGGCACCTTCAGCGACGCAAATTTTTCAATCGGTTTCAGACTGAAAGGTTTTGCTTCGACAGGCAGTTTGGTCTCGACAGCTTCGATGCTGGCTTCTTCGCCAAGATCTAAGCGAGGAATATTTTTATCTTTAAAAATCTCGTAAGTGGGAACTTTACTTGATTTTAATTTCAGACGACCGGCCGCTGGGCGACCCTTGCTTTTTATGATTAAAGAATCCGCGCTCCACGCCGTGAGAGTGGTGAACGAGATTAGAAGTGGTAAAATTAATCGACTGTAATTCATAAAAGCTCCTCACTGAAAGCTGACATTAGTACCAAAATGTGACGCCAACGGTTAGCATTGTATCGTTGACGGTTCCGCCGGGAAGCTTAGGATCTCTGGTTAAGCCCTGAACGCGGTATCGCTGCTTATCTTCAGACGTAAAAAAGTTTTTAAAATCTAATCGAACAGCAAAATGTTCCGAGAAAAAATAATGCTGAAATAAAGCGATATTTGCAGAAAGTGCCGTGCTTGTAATATTGCCGGTGTCGTTGACAATTTCATAAGTTGTTTGACCAAGACCTGCGCTCAGTCCCATATCAAAATAAATAACTTTACGATCTAAGAAACTCATTTTTGCATACAAAGGGACAAAGTTGACGTTGGCTGAAACCATTTGTGTAAAACGATTATGGTCAGGGACGGTTTTGTGCTGCTTGACGAAAGTTTCAGTGGCATCGTTATCATACAAAGAAGCACTTAAATAAGAAACTTCAGCACCCCATTTTTCTGTGAAGTAATAACCGACCGCGGTGTTGTAAACTTGACCCGTGCTGTAGGGATCGTTGATCGGAATTCCGGCTGAGCCGTAAATATAAAATCTTTTTTCTTTGGTGAAGGCTCGGTTTTGTACGACAGAATAATCGTCGTCTTTGGCCGACCAGTATTTATCTTCTAGTTTTTTGATATCTAATTTATCTGACTTCTCAGACGTCTGCGCCGCCGCCGTGGTCGCCACGAGTAGGGTCGCAAGTAAAATGATGATTTTCATGATGTTCCTCCGTCTTAGTTAGTACTCTTAAATAGAAATGGATAGGTCACAACGACCTTTGTTCCACCTGTTGGGTTTGGAAACTTCCATTGCGCAACTCTATTCAGAATACATCCCTCGACGGTCGCGTTTTTCAATGTTGTATCACCAATTTTTTGTTCATCGACCTTGCCGGTGCCATTAATAACAAATTTAACAGAGACTTTCCCTTCCATTTCTGGATGAGCACTGAGCTGTCGTTCGTAGCAATAAAGGATCTGTCCTAATTGCGTTTTTATATACTGAGCAATCACATCACGGTCTAAACCGCCAACAACCTCGGATTCCTCTTCAATCAAACCAATGCCGGCGTTGCCTGTGTTGCCACCACTTAATGAGCCGTATCCTGACATACTTCCGCCACCGCCACGACCCGCTGTTGAAACACCGGTACCGGCACCTTTTGCGTCTTTAGACCAATCTTTTCCAGAACGATTGATCGGCCCCAAAGCGGCCAAAGCGCGACCCCCTTGATCGGGGCTTGCTTTCACGCCCACACTGACAATAACATTTTCAGTTTTAGCGGCTTGGGCTGAAACTTTGCCTAACATTTGTGAAATTCGTCCAGCGCTGAAGGATTTTAACATGCCAGCCATTTTGCTTCCACCAGAAGGGGCGGGGGCGGGTGTATTTTTTGGAGGTGGAGTTTGTTGGGCCACTGGCGGAGCCTTTTGTTCAACTTTTTTAGCTGCCATAGAGCCCGGCTTTTTTTTCAAATCCGTGATCACAACGATTTTCATGGCCCGCGATGTTTTTGGCAATTCAATGGCCATCTCTTTTTTATTAAAAAATAAAGATAACCCAAATAATAAAAAGGCCGAGCTGAGCAGAACATAAGCCCCGCGCTTACTGTCTTTATCCATCAGCTGGTGAAGATCTAAATTCATTAAATCTTGAGGATCTTTCAGTTCAATTTCTTTTGTTGTGATCGAAACCCCAGCTTGCTGAGTGATCGACGGAATAAATTTTTCTCCGCGCGGAAGAACTTTGGTTTCCATCGTCGCGCCGTTAAATTTTACGACATACAAAGTATAAGCAAGTTTTGGCACCGAATCTTGGCTGACGGTTTGAGCGAATTTTTCAGGATCGGCAAAAACTTTCCAGTCTTTATTGATTGTTTCAAGGAAAAGAATGGAGCCATCAAGCTTCAGACTGGTGGATCCTAAAATTTCTTGCTCGGGAATTGTTTCGTCACTGACATGGGCGCGATCTAAATCAACGTACCACCATTTGTGATTTCTATATTCAAAAACTCCTTGGATTCCTTTGGCGAGGGGATCGATGGAAATAACATCGGCTAATCGGGAAGACCCAAAAGTTTTAGCTTTTGTATCTGGGCGCAGTCGCCACACTTTTTTAACCCCATTGGCCAGGGTTTGTTGAATCACCAATGTTAGCATATAACCATCCCTTTTAAAGTTACTTCACGTAGAAACTGGATTCGCGAATTCGCGCGTCCATGTCTTTTTTGACCTCGTAAAGCGGTAAGAACTTTATTCCTCGTTTTTGAACGAGGTAGGCTCCGTCAGGATTTCTGACAGTTCCTTTAAGGCTCATTTCCGAAAAATTCACTTCTTGAACTTTTCGAACGCTTTTCTTGGCGTGGGCTTGGATGGCAATAAGGCTAAAAGCCGAAAACACCACAAGTCCAAGACACTTTGATATAAGAGTCATCATAAAATTCGTTCCTCATATATAAAGTCTCCCGGAGATACGTGCAGCTCGACTTTTATTTTGGTTCTTTAACAAATCTAATTTTCTATCTAACCAGTTCTTTAAATTTTCCTCTTTCGTCATTTGGCGGGCTTTTTCATAAGCTTCCACCGCTAGTAAAGGAGCCATTTTGTAAGTCTCTAAAATTCGCGCTTTCTCTAGGACAAGCTCTAAAGAGTTAGCGCCCTTTTCGATCAACTGATTCAGTAAGTTCAAGGCCTTATCTGTCTGACCCTTTTGTGCGTAACTTTCCGAAAGAAGTGGACCTACACCTAGATTATACATTTGATCGGCATTGAGCGGTGAAAATTTGAGGATAGCAGTCTCGAAATCTCCCTCTAAGTAAGATTTAATTCCAATGAAAGTTTCAGTTTCTGTCGAGCTCATTTGCATGTCTAAAACTTTGTCAAAAAATGGTAACGCCGAAGCCAGTCCTTCGGTTTGATAAACCATACGGGCCTTTTGATAAGCAAGCAGAGGTGCCTCATTCTGAGATTTGATCGCAAGCTCCATAAAATACAAAGATTTTTCAAAAGCGCCTTGGAGTTCTGCCACTAAACCTAAATAATAAAATCCGATCTGTTTTTGATCTTTAGACTCGACCAGTGAATAAGCAATTTTTTCCATTTCTTTGATATCTTTGCTGGCAAAACAAGTCGCCATAGCCTGGTGATATTTATAGCCGCTGCTGACGTCCTTACTGACACAAGGTGTGTTGGTGCGACCTTCAAGACGCCTCAGCTGACTGAAAAGCATCTCACTGTTGGCCGGCAAATAGGCCTTTAGCTGCAGCAAACTTGGGTAGTGTGCAACGGGTGAAAGACTTTGATCGGCGGGCATTTCTGCCAAGTTCCATGTTTTGTTTTTATCAATCACTTGAACTTTAGCTAATTTTTTTAACTGAATGGCATTGTCTTTTCGTTTGTTATCCAGCTGGGAAACAATTTTTGCCATTTCATTTTTAAGATTCTGCTGATCCGAGGGACTCATACCGGCAGGCACTTGAATGGCTTTTAGGCTATCGACATAATCGCTATAACAGCGGTCGATTCCACTTAAGGCCTCAATCTGAACTTGTGAATCAGCAGCCATTTTTGATGCGCTAAGGTAAGCGGTCTGAGCTTTTTCAAGGCGCTCCGTTTTCATCCCTAGGACCAATGCAAATCGATCTTCTTTGCTGGTTTTAAGGCTTTGATGAGTTAATTCTTGTTCTAAAATTTTAGCTTGAACTAAGCGGGCTTTGGCTTTTAAAAGTGGGGTGGTGTCACGACTCATAATTTTTTTTGCTAATTCAAAGGCTTCCGGGTTCTTTTTAGAATCTAGAAGCTGAGTCAGCCGGTCGTATAAAATCTGAGTTGCATAGGGTTCTATATTAAGGGCTAGGACGCTGGCTTGAAGTTTGGCGAACTCAGGCCCGGCTTTTTCCTGATAGGTCGAAATAATTTTTGAATAAAGCCTTGATTTTGTTTTCGCATCGGCGGTGCTGATGAGTGAGTTATAAATCGAACGAGCTTCTTTATCGCGTTTCTCTAAAGCATAAAAATCTGCAGCCAATTCGAAATTAGTATTTTTATCTTTCTTATCAGATTCTGCAATTCGCTTCAGTGTGTCTGCAGCCTTCATCAAATAACCGTTTTGGGCGTATGTTTTTGCGGCTTCTTTCAGCGCATCAGGGGACCGTGAATCATTGGGGAACTGATTCGCAAAAAGGACTGCTGTATCAGCTCCTTTGGTCGAAGACACCTCAGAGAAATAAAGACTAACAGCTTGCCACAAGGCATCCGGAGCCATCTTCGATTTGACGTGTTCTTTTGAAAATCGAACCAATTTTTCAGCGCCATCAGATTTTTTATTGCTTTTGATATCATCTTGAATTTCTGCATAACTGGCTTCTTGTTCAATGCGAGTCATATTGGCGATACGATTTGAATCGTGCGATGAGTCCGTCACTTTTTTGGCTAGAATTTGAATCGAAACATAGTCTTTTTTAATATTATAGATGTCCAACTGAAGGTTTTCTGCCTTTGCTTGAAGATCTTTACCGTATTGGCCTTCCAAAGAAGGCTTAAGCCACTTCTGAGATTCGTTATAATTGGCTTCCTCGTAATAGATCACCGCAAGCTTCATTGTGACTTCTGGTGTTTGAGCCGACTTTGGATATTTTTTAACGAAATTAAGCGCTAAATCCTTACGTTCCCCTTCTCGCAAAGCAGATTTTTCTTTTCCTAATTTGCTAATACTTTTTTCTTTGGCAAATAAAGCAGAATAGGTGGCGTCTTGTTCAAGCTTGGCATCGCCTTTAATGCCATCTGCGACCATTTTGTATTGTTCGCTGGCTTCGTCAAAACGGTCCAACGCAAATAAAAGTTCTGCGTAGGCATAGTGAGTTTTAAAATCCGGCGTTTCCTTTTCTTCGTGATCGATAATTATTTTCAATGCCTTTTCTGTTAAAGACGTAAACTCTTGATGTTTTTTATTTTTAAGCCAGATCTCCCACCATTTTTCAGCGATATCTTTGGCGGTCACTTTAAAGCCATGGCTGCAGGATTCGTCAGGAATTTCGCGTTTCTGCTTTAAGCGCCAAGGCGAATCTGTTTGGCAAAGGGCCGCCGCGGTTCTTAAATGCTCGATGACTTGATCTCGCAATTTTAAGGATTCATTTGATTCAACCAAGGATAGATGAGCTTTCACCAAATAAACGTTGTCAGGATCCCGTTTGATAAATTCGGGTAAGAAAATATTCATATCTTTAAAGCGACCGTGCCCCTCATACAGGCGGGCTAGATCTGTCATGGCTTGGCCAAACTCTTCGCCTTTGGTGATCTTAGCAAAAATCATGACGAGCTCATTCGCCGGAGTGCTATCGCCAATAAAGATAGTTAAGTCTCGCAAAGCTTCTCGGCGTAGGTTCTGTTTATTTTTATTGTTTTCACCGTCCACAGAAAGAGGGCTTAGCTCGACAACTTGAAGAAGACGCTTCACGCCTTTTGGTGTGTCGGACATATTGTAATGAGTCCAAGCTAATTTATACATCCCGTAAGGGTAAACCCTAGAATCAGCGTGTTGTTCAAGGCGAGTCAAAAATTCCATGGCAACAGAAAATTTTCTTTGATCATAATAAAGCTCTCCCAGTCCAACCAAACAGTCCGGAACCAGCGCTGACTTTGGAAAACGTGTGACCATATTTTCATAAAGGGTTTGAGCTTCTTTAATTTTTCCAACTTGCTGATGGGCAAAAGCATTATTAAAAAGAACCGAATCCATTTCTGGATATTTTTTAAATTCTATTTCGAGGCGGCTATAGATCGCCATTGCTTTTTTAATCCAGTCCGCGCCTTTTTCATTGGGCATTGGAAAACTGGAAAGCTGTTTAGATTTTCCAGCGATTTGCAGATCAAAAAAGCGTCCGGATTTGGACCTGCGCATATAAAGCTCAGCCAATCGATACAATAGATCTGCCTCTTGTAGCGAACCTTTTTTGGTTTTTAAAATATTTTGCAATGATTCAATGGCTTTATTTTCTGAGCGGGTGATCAAGACTTCGGAAGTGGCGGCTTTCAGTTCGTTGACATCTTCATTCGGAGAATCTAGACGCACTTCAGGAAGAAGACCTTTTTTCGCTTTTGTTTCTGCAGTCGCTATGGTGGGTACGAAGAAAAGAAGGAGAAAGGCCAAGGAAATATTTTTCATACAAGTCTCCAAAACAAGGTCGTTCGGTTTATTTTCCGACGACGGTCACAAGCTTCAGCTGAGGAAATCCAGCCATCGAAGCGGTGTACATGACCTTTCGTAAAGTGTTATAAGGAAGGTCGGCATCAGCCTGAAGCAGGATCTTACCCTCCTTGACAAATTTCTTATCGGACGATTTCGCTAACTTATCGAGTTCATTAAATAATGGAACAATAAAATTAGAATCTTTGGGATCAATATCTTTATTGGCGAACTTATTGTCGATGATCTCGGCGATGGTCCTGTCATCAAATTTGACAAGTTCTTTTGAGACCGCAATTTTCACGGCATCCGTCGGATTTTTTTCACTGTTCGAAGCGGGCAGGCGCAAATTTTTAACCGGGTTGATCACGACATCAGAACTTGCATAAGTCTGCAACAAAAAGACGAGTAAGATCGTAAAAACATCTGTCATTGAAGTTAAATTCAGCACGAACATATTTTTCTTTAAATTTGGTTCGTAACGGGCTCGGCGTGCCATAAATTATCCCTCCAACGTATTCCCGAACGAAATTTCGGGAAACATATAATCGGTTTCAGTGTCCTTGTTTGTTTTATCATCGTGGATTGGAAAATGAATGCCCTGACGGGATTTTCGGGCTTCATCCATCACCTTAATGATGTCTTTGTACGCCAATTCGCCCGAAGGATTCATTTCAATTTTAAAAACTTCAGGATTTGCTTTTTTAATATCGACAAATTTTTGATGAACGGCCGCATAGTCCAAATGTCCAGCGCTGACAGGCACCGTTTCCACTTTAGCCTTACCATCGGTGGTGACCGTGAACTTGACGCCGTCGCTAGAGCTGACTTCCACCGAAATTTGTTTCTTGTTCGGGTGTTCTTCCTGCTTTTTAATAGCCTCTTGAACCACTTGCGGAAGCTCTGTATCAACGATCATCATTTGCACAAAGGCTGAGGAAATTAACATGACGGGGACAAGCTTAACCATCACGGCCAGCAGGGGAGCTAGATCCAGGTCAAACTCGTAATCGTGTTTCACTTTTACTTTTTTTGATCGTCGCATAAATTCCTCAGTCGAAAAAATGTTAACCTTTGCACGGCACTTAACTTTAGACCCTCTGTTACGACGCCTTCGATGATGATGGCGGTGGTCCCGATGGGCTTGCCGAATTATTCACCGAATTGTTCATTGCCACATGGTCTGGGAATAAAGTTTGGCGAGTTAATTGAGGAATATGAGAGCTTGTTAAAATTTCAGTTAATTTTGAGCATTTCTCAATACATTGCTCGATCAACTGGTTTTGCCTAGCTGTTAAGAAAGAAAATAACACCATGGCCGGAATTGCAACAGCAAGACCCAAAGCGGTCGTGTACATTGAAACCGAAATACCATGCGCGAGGAGCTGTTGTTTTAACGCGGGATCGGCTTGTTCAACGGCTTCAAACGATAGGATCAAACCGTGAATTGTACCTAATAGACCCAAAAGTGTCGCTACGTTGGCGACCATCGAAAGGTAATGCAAACGCTTTGTGAACATCGGCATGACCTCTGACATCGCGATGTCATGAGCTTGGAATATGGTATCATCATCTCGATCTGCTTTTTCTAAAATTGTTTTAAAAGCCTTTGCCAGTGGCTTTTTTTCCATCTGGGAACAAAGCACAAGGGCCTCGTCTAATTTTTTAGAAAGAATTAAGTTCTGAATCTTGGCCATGAACTCTTCGACGTTCATGCCGTATCCTCGATACAAAGTTTTGGCTCGTTCGACGACTAAAAAGATTCCAGCGACGCCCGTTAGAAAAATCGCCCAACCCACCACACCTGTTGCTGTCATAAAATTGAAAAATGCGCTCATAAAGTTTCCCCCTGCTTCATATCAATGAGTTGTTTAATTTGTTGTTGTCCGCGCACTGGCACCTGGAGGAAACGAACTGCATAATGCAAGCCGGATTTAACGTTAATTCTTTGTTTCGTAAAATTTTTCCGAATGATCTGACCAATCACATTGAAAGGTTGTGACGGACCAGGACCGGCGCGGAAATGAAGGACCAGATCTTGACCTGGAACTAACAGCGGAGTGTTTAAAAGAACTAAGGCTCCACTTTCACTGAGCGATAAAGATTCGCCGTCAAAAAAATGTTTTTCATTGTGACCGTAGACAGGCACTTTAATGTCTTGGCGTGCAAATTCACGGATGATAAATCCGTGCTTGATGGCATCGCGATTATTGATTAATCCTGCTAAGCGGTCGCGAGCAAAATCAGGCAACTCACCTAAAAGCGTCCATGTTGACAGGTGAGGCGCCCAGACATAGTTATAATCTTGCACTTCGCCCTTTTGTAACATGTTGATGATCACGCTGTAGTCGTAAGGGCCATACTTCATATCACCACGAAGAATGTACCACTGGTTCAGAGGGGCCGAGCTTTCAGAATTTTCTAACTTTTTTGCGTCGCTCATAAATTCCTTTTGTGCTCTGTTATTGAGCGGCCGTTTTGGGCTCATAAAAAATCTGTACGCTTGCTCCAGCGCCTGGAATGCAAGTAGATCCATGGAAGCTGATCACCCAGCTGGTCGCATCGTAAGTCCAACCGCAAGTGCTGCTTTGTGCAGACGTAACCCCATCAACAATAATTCGAAGCGTGTCAGGGTAAGGTTCGCGGTCTAATTTAAAAGTCGCGGCCAATTCAATGGTTTTTTTCGACAACTGATCTAGAACGGTCGACATTGGAGAACAGATACTGGCCGCAAGTCCGCCGGTTGCAGTCGAAAGGGCCGGATAACGCTGCGAGATTTTTTGACCGCTGTTTCCCAGGGCCGTCACACAAGCTTGGTCTCGGACAGAGATGGTATGAACCGCGAAATTATTTGCGGCTGTGGCTGCCGTGCTTCCTGTAAAAGAAATTAATGAGTCTTTAAAAGATTGGACGCTGAACATATTTGCGTCGGCATAGTTTTCTGTAAAATAATAACTGTTGATGCCGTTATTCCAATCGTAGTGGGAGAAGTCATCTTCGTCGCTAACAATAATGACGGCTAAAAAGGCACCGGGACGCTGGAAGCCCAAGTTGTCAGGATTTTCTAAAGCTTTTTTGAAGCTTGAAAAAGCCCTTTCGTCTCCGGTTCCAGTGGTTCCTGTTTTAATATTTTTAGCAAAAACCGTGGTTAAATTGGGAGTATTTTTATCCATCACCGAGACGCCCGAGTAGGGTGTCGTAGACCCCTGCCTCCATGCAGATCTTGTTTTCGTATTATAGTGGTAATCTAAGTAGGCGCCTGTGTCGGTCACGGCCATATGGAAATCAAAGTTTTTAGTTTGGAAGTCTTGAATAAATTGTTGAAAGTTATTCGCAAGATTCGTTTGCGAACTGGCCATCGATCCCGAACTATCAACCACCCATAGAATATCGATCTTGCGCGGCACGTAGGCGATGCTTTGTTTGAAAGTCGCCTCGCTGGCAAGCAAAGAGAAAGAAGATGCTGGCTTATCGCATCCTGCCACCAACATGATTGAGGCCAAAGCCATTGTTGAGTTCAATAACTTTTTCATAAGAAGAACCCTCCTAAAGAACTTCTGTCCTAGAAGCTCTATCTTTCCTACCCAGTCTATCGTCGGGTATGGAAAATAATGAAGGGCCGTCCTAAGGTCTTGAAAGCTAACTTGAATTGTTATTAGGTCTTTAAATGAGACAATCTAAGTTTGCGGAACCACTCAGTTTCGAAAATTTTGGCGCTGAAAAATAAATCGGTGATCGTCTAGGGAATCAACAGTTTCTGTAAGATTGAGGGCGGCTTTTAAGGTGTTCAGCGTGTCTTTTTTAGAAGGTTCGATTTTTTGTCGAAACTTTAGACGCAAAAAATAAAATCCCTCAGGTTTTCAAGAGCTTGGCTTTGGCTTCCTGCCAAAGGTTTTCTTTGTCTTGCAGACTCATTTTCTCCCAAGTTAAGGCGCGCTCTTCGCGAATTTTCATCATTGTTTTAAATCGCAGTTCAAAACGCCGGTTGGCTTCGCGGCCAATTTGTTCTGGATCCATTTTTAAATGTCGAGCTAATTGTGCCAAACTAAAAAAGACATCACCGATCTCGTGGCGAATTTCAGATTCAGATTTTAAATCTAAAGCCTCTTCCATTTCGGCAAATTCTTCGCGGACCTTTTCGCGCACCTGCTCGGAGTTTTCCCAATCGAATTTTAATTTTTCTGTGCGAAATCCAATCTTCGCAGCTCGTTGCAAGGCGGGCAGACCCGTTGGAACTTTTAAAGCAAAGGGATCCTTGTTTGCTTTCTCTTGCTGTTTAATGACCTCCCAGTTCGCAATCACTTGCTCACTACTGGACACTTTTTCGTCACCGAAAACATGAGGGTGTCGACGGATCAGTTTTTCATTGATGGTCAAGATCACATCATCGAGGTCAAAAGCACCTCGTTCTTTTGCTAGTTGGCAGTGCAAGATCACTTGAAATAAAACGTCGCCTAATTCTTCTTTGATCAGGACGTCGTTTTTTGTTTCCAAAGCTTCTGCTAATTCGTGGGCTTCCTCCACGGCAAAAACTGATAAGGATTCATGAGTCTGCTCAAGATCCCAAGGGCAACCCTCGGGCCCTCTAAGACTGGCAACCACTTGGACCAAGGCCTGGAGGTGAGATAATTCGATTGGTGGCTGCGGCATATGACACTCCGTCTAAGCAGTGGGTCTCGACTTTAAACTAGAACCAAGAGATAACTATCACACATGACAGCAGTTTTCGAATAAAAACACCGATAATAAGTTAGCTAACTCAATGCCACACCAAATGAAGGCTTTTAAAAACTAATGATGGGCAGTATCAAAAAGTTCACACAAAAAAAACCCGAGCACCATTCGCGTGTGAACTATGAGGATCATAGCCAAAAGTTTTTGGATTGGGTGGACCATTTAGGTTGGGAAAAAACTTGGTTGGGGCGTTGGATCGGCGATATCGAAGAACGCTATTCGATCCGCCGGGGTTTGATGATCTTTTTATTTTGTTATGCTTTGTCCTACCTAATTTTTTTTCAAATTCATGCTCCCTATAATTTTCAAGTCGGAGATATTGCCTCCACCGAAGTGGTATCGCCCTTAAGTTTTGAAATGGTCGATGAAGTTTCGACCGAAGAAAAAAGACTGCGCGCTGAATATTCAATTCCCACCGTTTATGATTATGACGTCAGTGTTTTTGATCGTTTACAGCAGGGGGTTTCCAGGGGCTTTCGTAATATGCGAGGTTACGGGCGTGAAATCAAGTGGCCCCGTAAAGGCTATGCTTCAGAAGTAAAAGTGCGCGAATTTTTTACGCGTAAGATGCAGTTTGAAAAAGACCTGTCTGTGCCGGTGCCAGATTACTTGTTTGAGTGGCTGGTCGACGGGCACTTTAGTCCTAGCATAGAGGCCGCGTTAGTCTCCAATTTACGAATTTGGTTTGATAAAAGAATTGCCGATTCGCCAGAGAGATTTATTCCCAGCCATCAAAAAGAAGTGGTGGCTCGGACCGTCAACAAAAACAATACTGGCAAAGAATTTTATATTTCAAAAAATGATATTTTAGATATTCAAAATCCCGAACCTTTTATTTTGTATGATCGAAAAAGCTTAGAACATTTTTCCGAGAGCGATAAAGTCAATCTTCTTTATTTCGCGCGCAGTTTGCTGATTCCTAACCTGACACTCAACAAGCAAGAGACCGCTTCGCGAAAGCAATCCGCCAGGGATGCGATTTTACCTGTTAATATCAGCATGAAGCGAAACCAAACGATTCTTAATAAAGGGGCGGCTGTTCAGCCCTTTCATATGGCGGTTTTAAAACAAATTGAAACCTTGCAGTCCGATCGTAAAAAAGACTTGATGGCGCTGGCCATGGCTTTACTGCTATTTCTTTCAATCTTTGTATTTGCCTCTTATATTCGCAGATTCAGTGCAAACCGAGTTCGAGTCGAATTTAAAGATCTAACGGTCATGATGTTGATTGCAACGTCCGTCATTTTGATCACCAAAGTATTTTTATTTTTAGCTGATGCCACTTTACTGGCCAAATTTGGATCTTCGTTAACGCCTTTGGTCTTTCTTTTTGCGGTCCCAGCTGCAGCGGGTCCGATGCTGGTTGGGCTGCTCATTCAGTCGGGCGAAGTCGTATGGTTATTTACGGCCTTTCTAGCGATTTGTTTAGGAGTCATGGAAGATTTTAATTTGCCATGGATGCTGGTCACATTGGTGGGCGGAATTGCAGCCGCTCGAGGGGTTTACTCTTGCAAAAAGCGTGATGATATTTATGTGGCGGGCCTGCGGACTGGTTTGATCAATGCATTTTTGATCGTTTTTGTCTTAGCGATCACTCGCGCCGATCAAGAAATAGTCAACCGAGAGATTGCCTTTGCAGCTTTCGCCGGATTCTTAAGTGGTATTGTCAGTTCTTTTTTAGCCTTGATGTTTGTTCCTTTATTAGAAAATATTTTTCACTACACCACAGACGTCAAACTTCTTGAGCTCAGTAATTTAAATCATCCTTTGCTGAAGACGATGATTGTTAAAGCACCGGGCACTTACCATCATTCGATGCTTGTCGGAAGTATGGTCGAGGCCGCGGCCGAGGAGATTGGCGCGAATCCACTTCTTGGGAAAGTCATGTGCTATTATCACGATATCGGCAAGATGGAACACTCGAACTATTTTATTGAAAATCAAAAACAGGGACAAAATCCCCACGATCATATTTCGCCGTTTATGAGTAAGACCCTTTTAATAGCGCACGTCAAAGATGGCGTTGAAATGGGTATGAACCACAAATTAGGGAAGCCTATTATCGACGGGATTATTCAACATCATGGGACGACACTGATTTCTTATTTTTACAATAAAGCTTTGGATATGAAAAATGATGAAGACGCTGAATTCTCTGAAGATGAATTCAGGTATCCTGGCCCCAAGCCGCAGTTCAGCGAGTCCGCCTTGTGCATGTTGGCCGATAGTATTGAGGCCGCTTCGCGCTCGCTGGACGACCCTTCACCGCAACGTCTGCAAAACATTGTTCGTAATATTATTCAGCGAAAGTTTTCTGACGGACAGCTGGATGAATGTAATTTAAGTTTAAAAGATATCACTAAAATTGAAAATGCGTTCATTCGTATTTTATTGGGAATTTATCATCAGAGGATTGATTATCCTCGCAGCGCCGGCGGCGGTTTGGGTGATCAATTTTCTACGGGAGTAAAAGCATGAAGGCTCTGATCGTCAACGATACTACAATGAAAATTTCTGAAAAATTTTTGAAGGACAGTGTTAAAAAAATATCCAGTTCGCTGGAGAAGAAAAATATTGTCGATAAAGTCGTCAGTGGAAAAGAATTGACGCTGGTCTTTTTAGATAAACTTTCAGCTAAAAAATTAAACTGGCAGTACCGGCAAAAGGATTATCCGACGGACATCCTTAGTTTTGAGTCCGGCGATCCCGAAAGTTTGGGAGAGCTCGTGTTCTGTCCTGAAGTTTTAGAAACTCAAGCCAAAGAGCACAAGCAAACCTTCGACCAAGAATTAGGTTTGATGTTAGTCCACGGGGTTCTGCATTTGCTAGGCTTTGACCACGAAAATGGCGGCGAGGACGAAAAGAAGATGATGTCATTGCAAGACGAAGTGTTCAAAGAACTATTCACGACCAAAGCGAAGCCGAAGTCCGCAAAAAAATAGGCTTTTTTCGCGCGGCTTTAAGTTCTAGTTATCTCCACAGGGTTTTCCATTCACAATTCGAAAGCCCACGAAGGCGCTCTTTGCGATAGGGTATGTCTCCCAAAGCTTCTTTCTCATTCAACTGAATATAATCCCGCACAATTTTGTAAGCCCTCCACCCGCGCACCACCCGCGAAAAAGGCCGGTGCCGCCAAAGCCCTTTGGCGCTTGTCCGCCGCCATCGGGGGGTACCGGTCACACTGGTTCTTGGCCCGTTGCTCATCGCGGGGGTACCGGTCACCTTGGCGGGCGCCCGGTTCCTTGCGGGTTGAGTCGGCTGTTTTGAAATTGTTAAAAGCCCCTCTTTTTCAAATCTTTGTGCAACCTGCCCAGCAAAAACACGGAAGAAGTTTTGGTAGTTGGACCGGCGGGTGGTTCGGATCAGCAAATGAATATGATCCCCTTGAATAGAGACTTGCTCGATTTTAACAAAAAACTGGGTCGCGTATTTGCGTAAAATAAAGTGAATCAAGGCAAAGCGTTTGTAGGTTC
>JAYWEU010000083.1:0-5886 GCA_043779385.1 Pseudobdellovibrionaceae bacterium | reverse complement strand
AGCAACTTTAGTACTTTTGATGATGTTTAGCTGCGGACGCTCACCGTATAATACGTCAACGTCTGATGCTTTGAAATATGGGTCCACTGTTTCTGGAAGTGCTAACTTTCTAGCGGCTCGCACTGTCATGTTAAGTAGTTGTTTTGCTTGTCACGGGACCTGGTCCGCTTGGACAGGTCCGGAATTTATTTCTAATGGCCGAGTGGTCGCCGGCAGTTTGACCGACTCGATCCTCTTTACCCGCATCCGAGGAAACAGCACCGGAATCTCTGGTGATATGCCTCAAAATGGCAGTCTTTCCAGTGAAGATATTGTTGCTATTAAAACTTGGATTCTAGCGCCCTAAATAATGGTTTTAAAAACTGTAGGTTGAGCCCAGGCGCCATGCTAAAGAAGGCCCGCGATTGTAGGTTCCGAGGGCTTGGATTAGTTCCCAATGGCCATCGAGGCGCCACCGAGTATCCAAGAAGGCTCCCATCATGACACTTCCAGATTTTTCGACAGTGAAACCGTTTGATGTTGGCCAATTAGTCAGTGTGTAAAGGACGCTTGTAAGAAATCCCAAATCAAACCGTGGACTGACACGCCGAAAAATTCGACCATTTAAACGGCCAATTTCTAAGGGGACCCGCTTGGCATAATAAGATGTGGGGTCACTTGAATCACCCGAAACAGCATAACCATGAATTAAGCCACCACCTAGACCCCAACCCCAGGTCACCTTCAGAAGATTGAATTCGTACGAAAGACCGATTCCATACAATAGGGCCTTGGTTTCAAAGGGCGTTCCCCCTTGGATGCGAATATTTTCAAACCAACTATTGTAATCTAAAATAAGACCCCTTCGGGTGGTGGAACGATCTGTAGTCACAGGCTGTTTTAATGTCACGGTTGCAGGAGGCGCACTAGGAGTTGGCGATATTTTTCCCGGCGCAGTGGATTGAGCCGTCGGCTTTTTTTTTGGAGCCGGCTTTTTTACCTGTTCTCCTTTTGCCTGAGCAGATGCTCCGATCATCAAAAATATTGCTAGCCATTGACGTAACATAAATCCTCACAGTGCAATATGAAATTGAAGTTGAGCTTGCCACTGGTCAGCACTGACCCCCGAATCCGACTGCGTTCGAGCATTAATCAACGTTGTTCTGACCTCATAGCTTGGGGCTGGAAACATGAGCAATCCGAAACTCCATTTGATTTGATCGGGACTAAGTGAAGACATCGTTTTATTGTAGTATTCAATTTGCGACATAAAAGAATATCCCCTTGTAAACTGCGCCAGCCCCTCGATAAAAGCATAAGCTCCTAGAACTGCTTTGTCGCCCTTAGGCTGATCCTGAATCACGCCCCCCTCGGTGAGGAAACTATTTCCTTCGCCAAACCCAAGTTTTGAATGAACCTCGGCCCGAGTCCATCGTAGATAGTTATTTTCCGATGTTAGCACCGCGCCGCCAATACGATGTTTTTCACCTAAATCTTTTTCTATCATAAAAGAAGAGCCTTTTTGTCTTAAATCAGAGGCCTGCGAGAGATCGCCTATAAATGGATTCACAGTAAATTCCCATGTCGGAATAACATACATGATCATTGCGCCATGCGATTGATCGTTCATCGCAAGACCTGTTTTTTGTCGGCTGAAAGCAGTATGATCATTTGTTCGAATTCCATAAACTTTGTCCATAAACCCAAGGTAGGCAAACCATTCTTTGGATGGATTCCAGCGCAAATAATATTCCCTTGAAATCACGTTGCTGGGCTTTTCAATGGGACCAGATGTATTTTCAAGCGCTTTAGGAGTTGGCATATATCCGAAAGTGAAAACTGAGACCCACTTCTGAGCATCATCAAATAAAAGAGCACTGCTAAAATCCAATTGCATTGGAATCGCGCGACTTTTCGAACTGGTGCTGCCCGGATCAACTTGAAACCAAAGGCCTCTAAATTTAAAGCCCGGACGATACCAATTAGGCAGGTATGATTGACCCGGAAAGGGTGACCTTTCCCCCAATTCATCAGCAGTTATTTTACTATTATACAGTGACCTGGAAGCAATTTCGGCTGCGAACAACGCTTTACCGTAGTCATTCAAAGCGCCGCCACCCTGCCCATTGTAGTGACACGTAATACAAGCTTTGTAAGCATAACCAATAAATGCTGGGTAGGCCCAGCATTTGATGACGCCAAAAGAAAAAAGTAGAAAAGTGAGTACGATTTTCATAACCCTTCAAATCTTAGAGACATCTTATACGGTTGGTCTGCAAAAAAGATATTTCTCAACCTTGGTCTTGGTTCAATGCTAAAAATAAATTCATTTCGATTTAAAAATTTTTGATGCTTTCTAAGCCTTGTATTGGAGATCGCGATGAATTAGCCTGTGGAGGATGAAATTTACATTGCCATTACTTGTGATACTGACACTTGTTTATTCTTCAGCTGAAAGTGCAACAGTTAAAAAAATTAAAGGAACTAAAGCTTTAATTTCTGTTGAGGGTTCAGACCTGAAAATTAATGACCAATTTTTTACGGTCAGCTCGACAGGCAAAAAACGTGGGTTATTGCAGATTACAAGCATCAAAGGTGATCAGGCTGTTGCAAATGTGATCAAAGGAATCCCTGAAATCGGGCAAACCTTACTCGCTGTTTCTGCAGCGCCACAAAAAACCTCCAAAGGATCAATACAAAAGAAATCTTCCAAAGCATCTTCATCGAGTTCTAATTTCAAGCATATGGGCCTGCTTGGGTCCTATTTGATGAATAAAATGGCCGTTAACTTTACCGTTGCCGGTGCTAATTTTTCAACAGCGATGACCGGCACGGGCTTTGGACTTCTGGGTTATTATGATTACGATTATACAAATGCTTTTCAGCTGCGTGCAGCCGGCGGAATTGAGCAGTTTCAGGTCGCAGAATCCTGCACTTCGTTAGCTGCATGTAATGTGAATATCAACTATCTTTCGGGCTATGGAATTGCGAAGTATAACTTTATTAATGGCGCTACAAAAGTATGGGCTGGCGGCGGCTTAGGGCTACTGTATGCCATATCAAAAGCCAGCACTGTTCTTGATACAGCTTTGATCACTTCGACCTACACGATCACGCTCAGTGCGGGAGCTGATTTTGATATGGGCGGCGGATCTTACCTGCCGGTCGTTCTTGATTATTCGATGTTCCCAAGTTCAGCTTCTGTCACCGCTAGCTATATCGCCTTACGAGTCGGTTGGGGCTGGCGCTAATCTAAAATTATGAATTTTAAAAAAGTGATTCAATTTTTGTCCTCTTTGAAGCTGGCCGTGATGGTGATGCTTTCAATTTGCATTTTAGTGGGCATCGGAACTGTTATTGAATCTAAATACGATGCCGAAGCCGCCAGCAAATTAATTTATCGCACTTACTGGATGTGGGTGACCTTATCATTATTAGCTGTCAATTTGACAGCCGTCATGGTCAGTCGCTGGCCGTGGAAAAAAAGGCATGCCTCTTTTGTCAGCGCGCATGTAGGAATTTTACTTTTGCTACTGGGCTCGTGGCTGACTCAACGTTGGGGACTTGATGGAACGATGCGGGTCGAGATTAATAAATCAAGTCAGCAAGTGATCGTCAGTCAAAATGAGCTCAGTCTATACGCTTCTGAAAATGGCAGTCAGTTTCATCAGGTCTTCAAAAAAAGTGTCGATTTCTTTTTAAATCCGCCTCGTCCTGAAAAACCTCTCGTGATATCCACAGGATTTTTTAATATAGAAGTCGTTGATTTTAAAAATTACGTCGTGCCACAGGCTAAAACTCTTTCGACGGTTGATGCCACAGCGGGCGCGGGTCTTCGCTATCAGTTGCAAAATTCAAGAGTGAATCATATCGATTGGTTAGTGCAAAGTCGACCCGATGAAGTCGTGAAACAAGATTTGGGTCCCGCCCAAGTGATCTTGTCTTCGACGCCCATGTCCCTTTTAGATCGTAATGCTATTGTTTTAATAGCTCAGGGGACAAAGATTCAATACCAAGTTTTTCATAAGAATCTGAAGCAGCCCTTCAGCCGAGGGTTCATTAACGAGGGCGACGGGATCCCTTTGGGTTGGATGGATCTTAAGCTTAAAATTTTACGCTATTTTCCGCATGCAGAGTCACAATGGGAAATTGTTGAAAAAGATCACCCAACAGCCCTGACGGTGTCAGCGATGAAGGTTAAATATTTGAACCAAGAAAGATGGGTTGTGTTGAATGATATGTTGAAAATTTCAAGCGGTGCAAATTTATATCGTTTGATTTATGGCCAAGAAAGAGTGCCGCTGAATTTTTCAATCGATTTGAAAAAGTTTGAAGTTGAAAGGTACCCAGGGGTCCAAAAGGCTTCCGAATATAAAAGTTGGGTCTCTATTTCCAATCAGGGTGAACATTTAATCAGTATGAATGAACCCCTTAAGGTGAATGGGTTGATGGTGTATCAGGCAAGCTTTGAAGAAGATGCGCGCGGCGAACCCATTGCTAGTATTTTTTCAATTAATTATGACCCGGGGCGATGGCTTAAATATATGGGGTCCTTGCTGATGTCTTTGGGCATCATTTTATTGTTTTACTTCAGAAGAGTTTGAAGTCCCGGGCCTTCATCATTGTCTCAATTTGGGATCATAAAATAAAATTATTAGCCTTCATTTTCAGTGAAGATCTTGCCGATAGGTCTTTAGTCGAGTTCAAAGGAGAACCCATGAAACTGAAGCACACTTTCCGACATCTTGATGTTTCTTCGTCATTGAGTGACTATTCGCAATTGCGAATTTTAGAGATTTCACGCTTCCTGCTCAAAGATGGGCAGGGCTCAGCCCATTATAGTAAAAGTCAGAGCCAATTTTGTGTCGAAATTACCATCAACACACCTCACAAATACTTTAAAGCCTCAGCTGAAGGCGACGACATCTATGCGGCCGTGGATGAAGTGATCGCTAAGTTAGGTCGGCAATTATTAAAAACTAAAAAAGCAATTAAGAATCATAAACGCCCAGAGCTTTCTCGGCGAGGCCGTCTGAATCAGCTAAATGGGCAGCTTGAATTTGCTCCGCGCCTTAAAAAAGTGGCTTAAGATTTCAGCAATCAATAGCGCTGCTTGAGCGAATTAAAAACGAACCTTCAGAACCCTGGCAGACGCCCGTCTTCCGGGGTTTTTATTTGACCCACCAAAGCCTTTTTGTTAGCTTTTCAGGCATTCTAAACGATTGAATGCACTGATAGTTTTTTAAAGCCAACACCAAGGGGTTGTTATGAAAAATTTCTTGTTCACAAGTGAATCTGTTTCCGAAGGTCATCCAGATAAAATGGCCGATCAAATATCTGATGCTGTCCTTGATGCCATTTTAGCGCAAGATCCTAAGGGTCGTGTCGCTTGTGAAACAATGCTCACCACGGGATTGATTGCCGTCGCCGGAGAAATCAGCACCTCAGCAAAAATTAATATCACTGATATTGCCCGCGAAACTGTTAAAAAAATTGGCTACGATCATTCCGATAAAGGATTTGATTACAAAACTTGTGCGGTGATCGTTGCCGTCGGTCAGCAAAGTTCTGATATCAGCATGGGCGTCAAAGAAACTTTAAGTGACGAACAAGGCGCTGGCGATCAAGGTTTAATGTTTGGTTATGCGGTGAATGAAACTCCAGAATTAATGCCGCTTTCAATTTCAATGTCCCACAAATTGGTGAAAGAACTTTCAATGCTTCGTAAGGCCAACAAGGTCAACTGGCTGCGCCCCGATGCTAAATCTCAAGTCACGGTTCAATACGAAAATGGCGTGCCCAAAAGAATTGATACAGTGGTGATTTCCACTCAACATGCCGAGCATGTTCAGTTGAAAGAAATTCAAGAATTTATCCAAGACGAATTGATTAAAAAATGTTTGCCGG
>JAYWEU010000082.1:0-5942 GCA_043779385.1 Pseudobdellovibrionaceae bacterium | reverse complement strand
TGATCTGGCTATCTCGACAATCCACATATCACCTAAAAGTAATATTACCTTTAGGTGATGTCAATAGCAAGACCACATTTTATGCGAAGTCGAAAACTAGCGAACTGACCACGCCAAATATCTTAATTATTTCAAACAATTAGGCTGCTGAAGTTCGAATTTGAGGGGCAGAATTGCGGCTATTGTAAAATTTACAAATTGGTGCGGCCGGAGAGATTCGAACTCCCGACACCCTGGTTCGAAGCCAGGTACTCTATCCAGCTGAGCTACGGCCGCAATTGATTGAATATTCTTACTATTTAAAAAGGGACTTGAAAAGCCCTTTTGAGGGTCGGACCTAGCTTTTTATAATGGGAGCGTCGTCCAATTCGTTGGGATTGGTGGCGCCGCTGGGCAGGTGCTTTTTTAGAATCTCACCGCAACGTGCGATGGCTTTTTGAAAACCTTCGGTCCATTGATTTTTTGAAAGATGTTGTCCCAAGATTTGGACCACCTCTTTCCACGTGTCTTCATTGTAAAACTTGGCCACTCCGTCATCGGCTAAGACAATGGCTTTTCTTTCCATCACCGAGACAAAAATTAAAATTCCCGTCCGCTCCTGCGTTTTTTGAATCTTACTCATCGCCCATTCGCAATGCGCCCTTTGCCAGACTTGAGCCTCTTGGTCATGGGCTGGAATCAAGGCTCTTTGCAGGGCTGGCCAACGGGCCAAAAGAAAACCCACAATCAGGGCCATTAACAACGCTGCCACCAAAGGCAATCCCCAGCCGATCAAAAGCCACCAAGGTTGCCATTCTAAAAGAACTAACAAGAATAAACTAAAAACAATCACTGAAGAATACAATGGCAAATGCCCAATCGGCGTCGAACGCTGAACAATCATCGGGACGATTTCTCCGCGCGTGCCTTTTTCAGCAGAAACCACGGCTTGGGTGATTTTCATCACTTGGTCGTGGGTCAGAAAATGCGCTGCAAAGCCATCGGCTTTTGATGAAACTTTTTGCTTACCAGTCACTGGACGCTCCTCCACCACTAAATCCACCGCCGCCGCCACTCCAAGCACTGCCTCCTCCGCCACCACTACCGCCCCAGCCTCCTCCTCCACCTAAGAATGGAAAAATGCCGCTGCGTCGACGACCAAAGAAACTGAAAATAAGAAATAACAAAAAGACGATTAAAGAAATGCGATTGGACTTTCCATGGCGATCCGGCTGAGGAGCAGGTTCGCCTTGTTTATTAAAATATTCGGGGTCGACGGTCTGAATAATTTCAGAAACTCCGGCTGCAATTCCAGCCGCATACTGACCCGATTTAAAAAGAGGTTTCACCCGGTCATCCAATATTCGCTTGGACTGCAAATCTGTCAGCGCGCCTTCTAAACCTTGGCCCACTTCGATTCGCATTTTTCGATCGGTGGTTGAAACGATAAAAAGGACGCCGTCATCCCTTTTTTCATTTCCAAGTTTCCACTGTTCAACCAACTTGATCGAATAATCTTCGATAGGAAGGCCTTGCAGATCCTTAACAATCACGACTTGCAGTTGGGCTTTACCACTGTCGCGATATTTATGAATCCAGTTTTCAATTTCATATTTTTCTTGGGAACTTAGAATGCCAGCTTCATCGACAACCGCCGAAGACATTTCAGGCCAACGGATCTCTGCCGAAGCCTGGAATGATAGAAATAAGGCTGCCAAGAAAATTTTCATTAGAATTTTACTTCTGGAGCTTTTTCAATCTTGGCTTTTTCTTCAGCCGCCACATCCCATTGAGGCATTTTTTCGAAATGATACATCATGGAATTGGTCCGATTTGTCGGCGGTACTAAAATCAAATTGTTAAAATTCTTTACAGATTCAATGTAGCGTTGCCGTGAGACCGTGATGCGATTTTCCGTGCCCTCAAGCTGAGCTTGCAAGTCGCGGAAATTTTGATCGGCTTTTAAATCAGGATATTTTTCAGCCACCACCAAAAGTCGCCCTAATGCGCTGCCAAGTTGACCTTGCGCTTGAGAATACTTTTGCAACTGCTCAGGCGTCGCTTTGCTAGGGTCGATCGTCATCTGCGTGGCTTGCGCGCGAGCTTGAGTGACGCCTTCTAAGGTTTCCTTTTCATGCTTTGCGTAACCTTGAACGGTGGCCACCAAATTTGGAATCAAATCGGCCCGCCGTTTATACTGGTTGGTGACTTCAGATAAAGAGGCATCCACATCATTCTTAGACTGAGGAATCGATTGAATGCCACAACTGAACAGAAACAACGACGACAAAATAACTAATAATAATCTCATGGATCCTCCGTAGAAGCTTAATATGGAAAGAATTAACATCTTGTAAAGGTCTTGACCTTAATAAAGCAATCCAGATGCGATGCGCATTAAAATGTGACATTTCTAGGCCATTTTTAAGGGTCTTAGACAGCTTAATTAGGCCGGCGGCTTCAAAACCATGGTTTCTAGCTGGCAAGGATTTGGCATCCTTCCCAAACGAATGAAACCTTATTTTTTGACAAGCCTATGGATTCTTTTCAGTGCCCTTCCGGCCTTTGCTTTTCAATTGAATGAAAAGCCGTCGATCCAATTCGAGTTGCAAAATGAAATGCTTGAAAAAGGGGATGTCCCGATCGCTTTTCAATTCCTGGTGATCACGCCAAATCAAGAGCCCTTTAAAACTTACGAAAATATTCTTTTCTCAGACAACCTTTCGCAAGTGGCTGAGGCCGAAAGACTGCTTCAGAGCCCCTCAAGGGATCTGCGGGTGCGAAAAATTCTGCTGGTTAAATCAGCTTTTCGCCTCAATAAATCAATCGATGATATCAAAGAAATGCAGCTTCACAAAATAGCCAGCCTGCAAAAAGGAGTTGGCTTTGAATATGACCACAGTTGCTCTAATCTTTGTCAGATCTCTGAAAAAGTTCGATACTTACTATTTTCTTTAACTGTGACGGCCAATCTTGAAGTGCAATTTTTTTCTTTGGCTGAAGGGACGGACGACACTAAAAATTTGTTGAAGGGTTTGGGAGTTGACCAGGCGGCCTATGAGCTTCGAATGCTGGGACGAAAGTGGTCTAATATTTTTACGGTATCCCAGTCCATCAGCTACTTTATTCCAAGAGATGCTAAGACGACCGATGTGATCACCTATCAAATCATGAGCATTAAGGAAGTTTCCTACGGAAAACTTCCGAATTTGGATGGAATTATTAAATCAGTGATTAAAAATCAAACTCAAAAATTAATTGAATTCTTCAGAAGCCCAAGTCCTGGCTTAGGCCAACGCGACCCGGCCTCTAGTGGATATGATAAGGATCTGTACGAGCAAGCCCAGTACCTTCTTGAGGATCCCGCCGGTGATGATGCGCTGGTCCTTCGCGCCGGTAAAGTTCCAAAAAATATTTTTAGCTTCTTAAAAAAAAAGTCTTCGGGGCAAAAAAATGACGAACTTGACGATTGGGCGCCTGAAGATTCTGAGCTGAAAGATGACTTAAATATTCCATTTAAAAACTTAACTGATCCCGCCCAACCGATCATCCAAGGTCGCGATAATCCCCTGAAAGTTCAAGAGCTAACAATGGCTTTCGGACAAATCATCAAAGAAGAGTCCTTAGCCCATCATTTAAAACCACAATTTGGAAAAATTCATCATTGGTCCATGGATTCTTCGCAAAAACAAATCACATCAAGCTATATCATGGCCTTTGATAAGGTTTTTGTGGCTTTGTGCCTGGGGTTCACCAATCGCTTTATGAAGACCGAGCGCGAAGAGGACTTAAAGACTTGGATGTTGGCTCAATCTTACAACTCAATCACTCTGCCTTCTTTATTTCAGCAAAGTTACATCCTCAATGAGGGCGATGTTTACTTAACCCTTTTAACAATTGAAAATGTTTTGGCGTCCAATTGGCGATTTCCAGGCCGAGAAAATATGCCGCTGACAAAAAGACTGAAGCCCATCGTCAGTGGCTACAATTATGATGTTGATCGATATGGCACTTGGTACCATTTGTTTGGAATGATTCTTTTTGGTTATATCAAAAGCGGCACAACAGCGAACTTAGTCGGACGAGTTGAAGCGCTGGGTTCCGATGTCATGGCGGGATTTAACGTCGATAAAACTCAGAAGCAGTGGATGAATAAACAAGGCGGCTTTGTTGGTCAAAATTTAAAAAAAATGGTCCTGACAGGGTCTTGGCAACAGATTTCTATTGCTCCAGAAAATTTACTTGAAGAACAGTACCTGAACAGGTCTGAAGATTTTCGGGATCGCTTGTCCTATCAGTTGTCATCGGCCGTCAGAGCCGAAGCTTGGGGTCAGCTACAAACTCTTGAAACCCTTCGCCTGACCAGTTTAGAAAAATCGCTTTCAAAATGTCATATTGATCTGATCTTTGATAACGGCCATGGTTTTGATTCAAGAAATAAAACCAGTTTCAATCAGCAGGATTTGCTGAAGGGGCAGGAATTAATCCTTCCATTTAGCAAAAATCCTGTGAAGGCCGTTCGTGTTTTTATTCAAGATTGTCAAAATAATGAAACATCTTACGTGATGGAAACGATTCTTTAGGAGGATCCTATGAAAACAAATCTTTTAGCAACTTTTGTGTTAAGTCTGATCGCATTGAAGGCCACCGCTGACGTATTGAAAGATGTGTCGGCCAAAGTGGTGATTCGAAAAATCTCTGCCCTGGATGGCAAAGTGACTGAGGTCTGCAGAAAAACAATTTCAGCTCCAGTCTTTCAAATTTTAGAAAAGATGCCGATGACACCCTTGCCCTTTGCACCCGTAAAGTGTGAGGCTATGGCCGGCGATTTAGCTCTGACTATTACTGTGACCCCGAATATTTTAGAAGCCAATGTACTAGCTGACACCAAAGACTTGATGTTAGCTGATATGGGCGGTGGCCTGGTCACTTACGTCGGTGGAGTGTTAACCGTCGAAGCTAAGAACTCTTCATCGATGACGGCCGAGCAACTAAAAAATTTGAAACTTCTGCAAGCTCCGATCATGAATGGCTCGGGCTTAGTGGGCGCCATGCCTTCGAAGGTTTTTATTACGATGGCTCCGATTTCGAACAACGTTAGATCAGTTGATCAATTCACCGCAACTTTACTGATTGAAGTTAAAAACTAGTACAGCCTTGATAGCGGCATCGTGTATTGGCCGGGAGAATAGTTTTTCATCCGGTGATCGCGAAGCTGGGTGAATTCTTTTTTTGACGACGAACTGGAGGCAAACGGATAAATAGCAATGCCCCCGCGCGGAGTGAATTCACCGATGACTTCTAGGTAGTGCGGCTTGATCAACGCAACAATATCATCGCAAATTGTTTGCACACAGTCCTCGTGAAAATCGCCATGATTGCGGAAACTAAAAAGATACAGCTTCAAAGATTTACTTTCGATCATTTTTTTATCAGCGATATAATTAATAAAAATATGCGCAAAATCAGGCTGTCCGGTCTTAGGGCAAAGCGACGTGAATTCGGTGCAAACAAAAGTCGTCCACGCTATTTTTCCTGGATTTTTATTTTTAAAAGCTTCTAAGATTTTGGGCGAATAGGTTTGTGGATAATTCGTTTTTTCAGATCCCAATGAAAAATCAGCTAATTCTTTTTTTCTCATGCCAGGGCCTTTCCGGAAAGAACTCTTTCTAAAACATCGACAGATGAATCCAGAGTTCTTAAATAATATATTGCTTTTAAAATATCTTTTTGTTCGTTGGTTAAATCAGCGTTGGCGCCAAGCTTTGCTTTTCGCTGCTGATAAATATGGTAAAGGCTGATGGCACCGGCCACCGAAATATTAAAACTTTGCACAAAGCCATTCATCGGAACAATGATTCTGTGGTCAGCGGCAGCGATCATCTCTGGACTGGCACCATCTTTTTCATTTCCCAAGACCAAAGCTGTGGGCTTTGTGAAGTCCACTTCACCAATGGGCTTTC
>JAYWEU010000081.1:0-15744 GCA_043779385.1 Pseudobdellovibrionaceae bacterium | reverse complement strand
CGATCATTACACTTTCAAAATTCTAAAGGTAGCATGTCCATAGCACCAGCTTTCGTAATGAAGATGATATACATTTTATCTGGACAGAAAAGACTTGAGAATTCTCAATCAGCGCACCAAGAACCCTCTGTCAGCCTAGACAGAGGGTTTTTTTCGTCCAGCAAAGAACCCAGTGGCCAAGTTCTTGGACACTGGCTCGCGGAAGCTGGCAAGAAGCTAAGCTCCTGATATTTCTGTTACTTATTTCGTTAACCCCAGGGACGCTTAAAAATTTTAAAATTCACTGTCCCAAATCTTGGCCAGTCATCGTTTTCTTCTAAGTCTTCGATGTTAGATGAAAAATATAAAAAAGGGCAAAACACCCTTGTCCAACTTCTTGGCCAACGACTCGTTTAAAAGAGCTACCTCTGCCAAGATCAAAAACTGCACTAAGTGTTTGGAATCAAAACCATTTTATTAATTTTAAAAAGTTCTTGGCCGAAACTTTGGACTAGAGCTTATAATTCACTTTTTTATGACCTTCAAAATAATACAAAGAAATCCAGCACTTATATTTTGGCACCGTTCTGGCTCTACAGACCCTTATCCGCTCCGGAATAAATTCGAGAGCCAAACAAATGGGGGAAGCCAGTGCCAATGAAGAAAAGAAGAGGACGAAAAAAGAAATTAGATTTTTTGCGAGCCAGTCGGGATTTATCAAAACTTGAATTTGAGATCATAGAATTTGTGTGGACGTGGAAGGTAGCACCGACGTCGCTAGTTAAAGAAGTTTTGATGAGGAAAAAGACGGACTGGCAGGCTTATAAAATTATTCGTCGGCTCAAACTTGACGGCATCCTGGAAGAAATTCCTAAGAGCCGATACATCAGCCATAGGTTGTTGTGCGTGAGTGAGCTCGGGTTTGATATTTATTTGGCGGATAGGGATTTTATTGAAAAATTTAGATTTCGTGTTCATGCGCCTGCGCATGACTACTTGGCGACAGCCTTTCATCTTTCAAGCCTTTTAAATAAATCTGATCCAGAGATTAAGCTCTACTCTGAGCAAGAAATTCAAACCCTAGCAGCGAAATTACTTCCTTCAAACCTTCAGGCCTCTTTTTCAAACCGGGAATCAATAAGCATGCAGCATTTTCCGGATGGCCTCACCAGTTTTAACTCTGGAGACCGAGAGCTTAATGTTGGTTACGAAGTAGAGATCAATCTAAAACCTGATTATCGATACAAGAGTATGTACCATTTGTATCGGATAAACCACGGTAGTATCACGACAACGGAGTTGGTCTTTTTTTTAGTAAGGACCTTCGGTATTGCTAAGCGAATCCACGATTTGTTTAGAACTTACGAACATGATTCTATGCCTCTGAATTGCGCGTTCATATTAATGGATGATTTTATCCAGCAGGGTTCGGAGGCAAAAATATTTGCAGGCCATTATAAAAATCATAGTTTGAGAAAAGTGCATGAAATTCTTTGGCAAAAGTTTGGTAATCCGATTGAAAAACTAGGGAAAGTTTCAGATTGGACGAGCTTCTTTCCAAAGCGACAAAGCCCAATGAAATCAATAAGCTCAATTGAAAATCAAAAACCAGATGCAGGTCAAACACCGGGTGTGTCTGTCGCGCAGACAGACGCGTTAATAAATAAAGGTGTGATTCCATGAGTAAGAAAGATGATTCCGGAGCAACCTTCATGATGATCCTGGTGCTGGCGCTGGCCGCTGGTGGTATCGGAGGCGGCCAGCAGGCGAGCAGCCTCGCTGCCAAGGCGGGACACCTGTGGGACCATATGATGTCTGTGCTGATTAGCCTCTGTACGCTGGCGGCTATCGTTGGTGGTCTTGGCTACATGATCTATCGTCTGCTTGTGGCTGCGCAGGATCCGCCGAGAGAACAACAACAGATGCAATCTCAGAAAGCTAATGTTGAAGTGCATGTTCCTTCTGAGTTTGAAAAGCGTGAGCTCGAAAGACAGTCGCTTCGTTACAAGCAAAGCGAGCTCACTTCCAAAGAAATTGAAGCTCAGCTCCGCGAAGCTAAGTTTTTAACTGATCAAAAGGATTAATTTATGAAATTTGATTTAATGAATTATTTAATGTTTTCTAGAAAATGGAATGTGGATCAAGTCGATTATGGTTTTGAACAAATCGCGGACAAGGATCTTTCTAAAAATCTTGCCGATGTGGCGCAGGTGATTTATGATGAAATTAAGAAGAGCCAACTTCTGCCGGTATCACGGAACGATCATCTTATTGCACACGAGTCCAAACCCTTGAATAAAAATCAAGGACCAAAGGATGACGTAGCATGAAACAATTGAGTCAGCATAAAAAATATAAAATTGCGTTCTACATTCGTGTATCGACCGATGAGCAGGCGGAAAATCCTGAAGGATCTATTAAAAATCAGCAAGAGCGTTTGCTTGGAACGGTAAAGCTAAAAAACATGGAAAGCCATTTTGGGGAGGTCGTTGATATTTTTATCGACCGCGCTAAGTCTGGTAAAGACACCAACCGGCCAGAACTGCAAAGACTTCTACAAGCCATTAGAGATAAGAAAATAGATCTGATTATGGTTTCTGAACTATCAAGAATTTCCAGGAACATTCGAGATTTTTCAGATATTTGGGAGCTGATGAAGACTTGTGGTTGTGGCTTTTATTCTTTAAGAGAAAATTTTGAAACGACCACGGCTGCAGGAGAAATGGTTCTGTATACGCTGGCAAATTTGGCACAATTTGAGCGTAGACAGGTCAGTGAGCGAGTGGCTGCTAACATGAATGCAAGAGCCGCCAGGGGACTTTACAACGGCGGTAGTGTTCCGGTGGGTTACCGTCTTAATCCTGAAAAGCCAGGAAGCCATGAAATTGATCTTGAGCGAAGTAAGACGGTGCAAAAGGTTTTTGAAGTTTTCTTAGAAAAAGAAACGCTTTTAAGCACGGCGAAATTTCTTAATGAAAGTAATTACCGCTTACCTAAGAAAGTTGAAGGTGGTGGTCAGAAGCAAAGGCTTGATTTTTTCACGGTCGATAACGTTCATCATATTTTGCACAACAAGACTTATATTGGTGTTCGAAATTATCAGCAAAATGGAGAAACCAAAGAAACCACAGCGAACTGGAAACCGGTCATTGAAAAAGAAGTGTTCAACAAGGTTCAAAAAATCTTGTCAGAAAATAAAACAAAGCGAAAGCCGTTCACTGAGACGAGATATCCTTATCTTTTATCTGGCTTGATTAAATGCGAGGTCTGCGGAAATTCCATGGTGGGTAAATCAGCGCATGGTCGTAAAGAAAAGATCGGTTATTATGAACACAGCTGGGCTACGAAAAAAAATGCGCATTTAACAGCAAAGATTTTTAAATGTGAGCCAACCCGAATTTTAGCTAAAAAGTTAGAGCCGATGGTTATAAGCGAGGTCAAAAAACTTTTAAGCGGCGATCTTTTTGCCCGAAGATTGATTCTAGAAGCTGATAAATTGTTTTCAGAAAACTCGGCTTATCGGGAGATCGACAGAGTTAAAAGATCAATTGCTGGCTATCAAGCGCAGCTTGAAGCCTTGGCTGAAAGATTGTCTGAACTGCCAAGGACTGTCAGTTCAAAGCCAATTTTTAATCAGATGGAAAAGATCGAAAAATTTAAAGCTGAATCTGAGCTCAGGCTTGAAGAAACGAAGAAAAATAACTTGGTGTTAGAAAAACCCGTAGAGCTGAGAGATTTTAAGCTTTTTTTAAACGCTGTGAGCGAGCTTTTTGACAAAGCCGAGAATCCTGAAGCGGTGGCCAAGATTATAAAGCGTTTGATCAGTAAAATAGAGATCGGCGTTGGGTCTTTGAAAATTTATTTTTTTGTTGGTTCGAATACTTTGACATATGGTGCCCGGGACTGGACTTGAACCAGCACGACCTTGCGATCGCTAGCACCTCAAGCTAGTGCGTCTACCAATTTCGCCACCCGGGCTTGGTGATGAACTCTATTATAACGATTATCAGAACCCCTATAACTCATCAAGAGATCTTTTGAACCAGACCATTTCCTTTTAACCGACCAAGCTTTGACCGCTGTCTTTATAACAAGAGGGCATGGAGGCCCGGCGGCGGAGGGGGAGCGGAAACTAGGATGGTGAACGCTTTCTAGTAGATCGGCTGCGATAACATGGATAGCAAAAAAAGGATGGCAAGGATGCTTGAATTTAAAGAAGTGATTATTTTTATTGGAATTTACGCGCTGACGGTCGGTGGAGTTCTTTGGAACACAATCAGTTATCGGCGAATGGAAGATTGATCCCCTTTTAAGTCAAGTTTATGAGCTGTTTGGGTTAGGTGGTTCCCCAGGCAGTTCCGCGGGGCCGAGAGGCCCCGCTTTTTTTCGTTCTTTAACTATCCAAATCCCTTGAAGTCGGGCATAACCAGCCGACCCATGCTGACCCTAAAAGATCTTGATTTTTCTTATCCAGCAGAGCTTGTGGCGCAGAGCCCTTTGCGACCCAGTCGCGTCATGTGGGTGGATGGAAGTCCTTGCGAAATTTCCATCGATCAACTGCTTGAAAAGTTTAAACCTAACGATCTGTTAATTTTAAATAACACCAAAGTTTTAAAACGAAGAATTTTTGTCGAAGATTTAGAAATTCTTTTTCTAAAATCCGAAAATCTTTTTGATTGGCAAGTGCTGTTCCCGGCCAGCCGTACAAAAATCGGCGATTGGATCGATCTTCCTTTGGGTGAAAAATTTCAGCTTCTATCAAAAGGCCGCCCCCAAGAAGTCAGATCTTTGCGACCCTTAACCGAGGACTATTTTGAAAAAGTCGCAGAAATTCCGCTCCCGCCTTATATTCAAAAAGCTCGGGATGAAAGGCACACTCGGGATGAAGACAGTTTGTGGTATCAAACGGTATGGGCCGAAAAATCGGGCAGCCTGGCATCACCCACGGCCAGTCTGCACTTTTCAAAGGACCACTTAGAAATTTTAAAAAATAAAAAAGTTCAAATTCGTTTTATCACTTTGCATGTGGGCCTTGGAACATTTCTACCGGTGACCACTGAAATTTTAAGCGAGCATAAAATGCACTCTGAAGATGTCGAAATTCCATTTGAAACTTGGCAAGCGGTGCAAGACACAAAATCAAAAGGTTTTGCTGTTTGGGCGCTGGGCACGACAGCGGCGCGGGCGCTGGAAAGTGCAGCGGTTGGGAAATTAGAAACAACGTCGCAAGGATTTTGGGGCGCTACTGATTTGATGATAGCTCCGCCCTACGATTGGAAAGTCGTCGATCGGTTACTGACAAATTTCCACCAACCGCAAAGCACCTTGCTTGCTTTGGTGGCGGGTTTTAGCTCCTTAGAAAAAGTAAAATCTTGCTACCAGTGGGCGATCGAGCGTAAGTTCCGCCTGTTCAGCTACGGCGATTTGTCCGTCTGGATTAAAGAAAGAGACCTGCCATGAAATTAGGGCAATTTGATTTAAAAGCCAAACGTGGTAAAGCCCGGAGCGGCACTTTAATGACAGCGCACGGGGCGATTGAAACGCCAGTTTTTATGGCGGTCGGAACAAAAGCCACCGTCAAAGCCATGACCAACGAAGAGCTGATTCAAAGCGGCACTCAAATCCTTCTTGGCAATACTTATCATTTGCATCTTCGTCCTGGCGAAAAGGTCATTAAAAATTTAGGCGGTCTGCATAAGTTTATGAATTGGAATAAACCGATCTTGACGGACTCGGGTGGATTTCAGGTTTTCTCGCTTTCACAGCTGGCAAAAATGTCAGAAGAAGGCGTTGAATTTAAATCTCACTTAGATGGCGCTAAACATTTTATTTCTCCGGAAAAAAGTATGGAGATTCAAATGGATTTGGGCGCCGATATCATCATGGCCTTTGATGAATGCCTGCAGTATCCAGCCACCGAAGATCAAATTCAGAAATCGATGGATCTGACGTACCGGTGGCTTTTAAGATCCAAAGCAGCGATGACTCGGAAAGAAAGTTTGCTGTTTGGAATTATCCAAGGCGGCCTTAGCTTAGAGCATCGTAAAAAGAGCTTGCAGCAAATCACCAGCGTCGATCTTCCAGGTTATGCACTGGGCGGCTTTAGTGTGGGAGAGCCCATCCATTTAATGCATGAACTATTGCCTCATATTGCGCCCCTGATGCCAGAAAATAAGCCGCGCTATTTGATGGGTGTTGGAACGCCATTAGATTTGGTGATTTCCGTCGATGCCGGCATTGATATGTTTGACTGCGTGATCCCCACAAGGGTCGCCCGCAATGGCACTTTGTACACATGGCGGGGCAAAGTCAGCATTAAGCGCAATGAATTTCGCGAAGATCCGTCACCGCTGGATCCAGAATGTGACTGTTATACGTGCACAAATTATTCAAAGGCTTATCTTCGTCACTTGTTTTTAAGTGGTGAAATTTTAGGCAGCAGGCTGAATTCGATTCACAATATTTATTTTTATATGAAGCTGATGGAACGCATTCGCCAGGCGATCCAAGAAGATCGCTGGGAAGCCTTCCGTGACGATTGTATAACGCGGTTCACAAAATCAGTTTCATTGGCCTCTGAAAATTAACTCCCATTTCCTTGATTAATGGCTGGAAAGATGTTGAATTTTCTACTTAAAACCAAATTGGAGGTTTTGTATGTTTTCATCAATTGCATTTGCACAAGCCGCAGTAGCGACAGGCCAAGAACCCAACGCCTTACTTTCGGTCGTGCCTTTTGTCTTTATTTTCGGAGTGATGTACTTTTTGGTCATCCGACCTCAATCAAAGCGTCAAAAAGAACACGGGGCGTTTTTAAAAGAACTCAAACGTGGCGACGAAGTTCTGACCAGCAGCGGAATTTTAGGCCGCATTGAAGGTCTAACAGACAGCTTTGTGACTTTAGAAGTTTCTGACGGCGTTCGCTTAAAGTTTTTAAGAAACTCAATCGCGGGCTCGAGCAAAACAGCCACTGAAGGAAAAGCTTAATGGAAAAAAATTGGAGATCGATCTTAGCCATCGCGGGCGTGGCCTTAGCGATTTTTTGGGCACTGCCTAATTTTGTTAATGTGGATAAAATCAGCGCCTGGCCTTTTAAGCAAAAATTAAATTACGGCTTAGATATTCAAGGTGGCTTGCATCTTGTCTTGGGCGCTGATGTGGATGGCGTGATCACCGAAAGTACGACTCGGTTGGTGGCTTCTTTAAAAGAGGAATTTAAAAAAGAAAATATTACTGTTTCCGAAGTTAAAACAGTGAATGGCAATCAAGGTGAAGTTTTAATCACCGTGACAAGCCCGACAGATAAGCCCAAAGTTCAAAAGCTCTTGGCGGATCGTTACGGCAACGTTTTACAAGAAGGTGCGGCCGGCGAAAATTCAGTGAATGTTCGCTACTATGATGCTTATCTGACTGATTACAAAGAAAAGGTCATCCAGCAAGCCATTGAGACCATTCGAAATCGCATCGATGAGTTCGGTGTCTCTGAGCCTTCTATCAGCAAGCAGGGCACGGATCGAATTCTTGTGCAGTTGCCCGGCATGGCCGATGCAGAACGCGCAAAACAGCTGATCAATACAACGGCAAAGCTTGATTTTATGATCGTATCTAACGAAATCGAACCGACAAAACTTCGTGGCCTGATTGCCGATGCCGAAAAAGCGGGGGATTATTCTTTAGCTAAAAATAAATACTCGGAATACATCACTAAATTAAACAACGATTTAAAGGATAAAATTCCAGCCAACACATCAGTGTTTTATGAGAAATCAGAAAATGCAAAATCCATGGAAGTTGGCGCGGCTCCGTACTTGTTAAAAACCGACACTCATTTAGGTGGTGGCGATCTTGACAGTGCCAGTGTCGGCTTTGATCAGTACGGTGGTCCTGAAGTGCTCTTGCGATTTAATACAGCGGGCGCTACAAAGTTTGCAGACCTGACGGGTAATCATGTGAACGAACGTATGGCCATTGTTTTGGACCGTGTGATTAAGTCGGCACCAAATATAAAAGGGCGCATTGCTGGGGGCTCAGCTTCAATCACTTTGGGTCGTGGGGATTCAAAACGAAAAATGGAAGAAGCAAAAATGATTTCAACTTCACTTAGAGCCGGTGCTTTGCCAGCTTCCTTAGAGCAGTTGGAAGAGCGACGGGTGGGTCCAAGCTTAGGCGCAGACTCGATCAATCGCGCCAAAATGGCGTCTTATCTTGGAGCTTTGCTGATCGTCATTTTTATGCTGATTTACTACCGTCAAATGGGAGTTATTACGACCATAGCCTTAGCGATTAATATTCTTTGTATGTTCGCACTGTTAACATCTTTAGGGGCGACCTTAACTTTGCCAGGCATCGCGGGGATCGCATTAACTGTGGGTTTTGCCGTCGATGCGAATGTGCTTATTAACGAGCGGATTCGGGAAGAGCTTGCCAAGGGTGGAAGTTTCCGGCTGTCCATTAACGATGGCTACAGACACGCTATGAGCGCCATTTTGGATGCTAATATCACAACAGCCATCACGGCCTTAGTTCTGCTTTATTTCGGAACGGGTCCCGTTCGCGGTTTTGCCGTCACTTTGTTGATCGGTATTGTGACAACATTATTTGCCAACGTGTTTGTTTCAAAAGTTATTGTCGATACTTTAATCACTCGATTTCGAGTTCAAAAATTATCAGTTTAGGAAAACAAAATGCAAAAAAAAGAATTGGACTCTGGAAAATTTGATTTTGTTGGAAAGATCGGCCTGTTTGGAGGTCTTTCCCTGCTTTTCGTTTTGGTTTCGATTATTTTCTTGTTAGTCAAGGGAGTCACTTATGGAATTGATTTCCGTGGCGGCACCGAGCTGCAAGTCAAATTCGGACAAAAAGTTGAAATTGCAGACATTAGAAAAACTCTTGAAACAGCAGATTTGGGCGAAGTCGGTGTTCAAAGCATTGGCGAAGAAAACGAATTCGTCGTTCGCTTTCAAGGTAAAAGTGGCAAAAGCGATAAAGAAACCAATGATATTTTAAATTCATCGATTTCTAAGTTGAAAGACGCCATTGGAACACAGCTTGCAAAGTATGAGCCGGAAATTCGCAGGGTCGATACGGTGGGTCCGCAAGTGGGAGCCGAGTTAAAACGCAATGGTTTACTGGCCGTATTTTATTGCCTGCTCGTCATCTTGATTTATGTGGCCTTGCGGTTTGATTATAAGTACGCACCTGGTGCCGTTCTTTGCTTGGCCCACGATGCCATCATCACTCTGGCGATCTTTGTGGCCGTTGGTAAAGAAGTGAATATTCCAATCTTAGCAGCGGTGCTGACTTTAATTGGTTATTCGCTCAATGACACCATCGTCGTGTTTGACCGAATTCGCGAAACCGAACATCTGTATAAGGACCGCGGCATTCGATTTATCATCAATAAATCTATCAATGATATGTTCACTCGAACTCTGATCACTTCAGGGACAACTTTCACTTCGGCCTTGTGTTTATATTTCTTAGCCGGTGGAACGATCTCTGATATTGCCTTTGCGATGTGTATCGGTATTTTCTTTGGAACCTATTCTTCGATCTATGTTGCAGCCCCTTTGATTCTTTTGACCGAGAAACTGACTCCCTCTAAAGCAAGTTAAAAGAAAAAGAGATCGCCGATGAAAATCGTTTGGAAATCCAGAAATGCAGATCAAAAAAGTGATGATTTGCATCCGCTGGATTCCCAGGGTCCCATTCCAGCCGCGATCCAGCGGGTTCTTGCAGGGCGCGGCCTGAAAGACTTAGCTCAGATTGAAACTTTTCTATTTCCTAAACTGCAAAGCTTAAAGGATCCGTATTCTTTAATGAATATGGATCTCGCGGTGAAGCGTTTAGCTCAGGCATTTGTGGCAAAAGAAAAAATCGCCATTTATTGCGATTTCGATTTAGACGGAACATCTGGTTTGGCTTTGATGATGACTGGCTTAACAAGCATGGGTTTTGAAAATGTTGTGCCCTATCAGCCGGCAAGATTAGCAGAAGGGTATGGATTTCACCCAGAAGCCGTCGAGGCTTTAGCCACTAATGGCGTCAGCCTGATTGTGACCGTCGATGTTGGTATCACCGCAACAAAGGCGGCCTTGAAAGCAAGTGAACTGGGTGTCGATGTCATTATCACAGACCACCATTTGCCTGCCGAAGTTTTGCCAGTCTGCTGGGCCGTTGTGAACCCGAATCAAGAAAGCGACACCTCCGGCCTGGGATATCTGAGCGGGGCCGGTGTTGCATTTTATTTATTACGAGCTTTAAAACGCCAGATGATTAACAGCGGGCTTAAGTCGGCTGAAAATTTTGAATTAAAAGATGTGCTTGAATATTTCACCATTGCAACTTTGACCGACATGGTTCCATTGATCGGGGACAATCGTACTTTGGTAAAACATGGACTTATTAAGCTTTCACAAACTGAAAAGCCTGGGATTAAAGCTTTAAAGGCGGGCATCGGCCTTGATGATCGAAGCTTGACCAGCGGCGATGTGGCCATCCGCTTTGCTCCGAAGTTAAATGCCCTCAGTCGGTTGGGTTCGGAAATTTTACCCATCGATATTTTACTTTGTAATGATGGTAAAATGGCTCAGTCGTTAATCCACCGGGTTTTAGATAATAATCAAATGCGAGTGCAACTGCAGTCTGAGGCCGAAATTGAAATCAAAAATTTTGTCGCTCAATCAGCTGGTGAAAACTTAATGTTTATGATATCGCCCAAATTTCATCGTGGTCTTGTGGGCCTGATGGCGACAAAAATGAGCCAAGAAAGTCAAAAACCCAGTTTCGTGGGATCTTTAGATGAGTCCACCGGCCAAGTTGTCGGAAGTGCCCGGCGGCCTCAGGATTTTGACGGTTGCCTTGTTGAAATGTTAACCAGCGCGAAGGATCATTTAAGTCGTTTCGGTGGTCATTCTCAGGCGGCTGGTTTTGAGTTTGAATATCGTCACTCAGAAAAAATCAAAACTTGTATGACGAATTACTTTGCCGAAAATTTTACGGGCGCAGCTTTTAAGAATTCAGAACGGCCGCTTTTTTACGACACGGATTTAGAATTTTCAGAGATGAACCCCATTTTAATGAAATGGCTGGAATTTTTGGGACCCTTTGGCGTGCAATTTGAGTCTCCGGTTTTTTGTTTTAAAGGTGTCCGCTTGCAAGGAATCAAGCAGCTTCGTGGCGGCCATTTGCGCCTGACATGTATTAATAATGACGGCACGGGTGTGCAAGAGGCCCTGTTGTTTTCGCCAACAGCTGCGCAAAGAGATCTGATGACAGAACGCTCGATGACCTACGATATTTTGGGTGAACTGCAATGGAATTATTATAACGGACAGCAAACGATTCAGCTGTTAATTAAAGATTTAAGGGTGTCACTATGGCAATAAAGAAAAAAGTTAAAAAAACTTCCAAGAAAAAGACCACAAAAAAACGCTGGGCTCGATCTCAGAAAATGATTGATGATGTCCTGGTGAAAATCAGCCCAACCTTACAAGGCAAGATCAATCATTTAGTCGCTGTTCTAGAAAACAGCCGCGAAGGAAAATTGGGGGATCTTAGTTTTCTAGGCGGGAAAATTCTTTTGCGGGCCCAAGAGGTCAGTCGGGGATTGAAAGCGTTAAGAAATCGCAAAAAAAAATCAACTGGCGCAAAAACAAAAAATGCAAAAAAATAAAGCTCTTGTTCTTTTGTCGGCGGGACTTGATTCCAGTGTTAATCTTTATGAAGCCCATCTTCAGCTAGATGTCGTGCTAGCTTTGACTTTTAACTACGGTCAAAAGTCCGCCCACCAAGAGATCAAGGCCGCTAAGAATTTGGCTGCAGGTCTAAAAATTGCGCACAAAGTTGTTGATCTTCCGTTCTTTGCTGATTTTAACAAATCCTCATTGCTGGTTGCCAGTGAAAATATTCCGACCGGAACTAATGTTGATATTCACAGCTTAGAAGTCAGCCACCAGACCGCAAAATCTGTTTGGGTTCCCAATCGCAATGGTATTTTTTTAAATATTGCCGCAGGCTTTGCCGAAGCCTTAGGGGTTAGCATTGTGATCCCAGGTTTTAACGCTGAAGAGGCCGCCACCTTCCCAGATAATACCGAAGGTTATATGAAGGCATTGGATCATTCTTTCAGTTTTTCAACGGCTAATAAAATAAAGATAAAATGCTTCACGTCCTCTTTAAATAAAACGAAAATTGTCCTTCGTGCTTTAGAATTAAAAATGCCCTTAGAAAAAATTTGGCCTTGTTATTTTGCTGGGGCCCGCTGGTGCGGGCAGTGTGAATCCTGTTTAAGGTCCAAAAATGCCATGGAAGAGGCTGGAATCGACATTAAAAAATATTTCGCTGAGGTCATATGAAAACTTACTTTATTCCTGAAGAAATGCCTTATGATGGTTCGCAATTGCAGCCTTTGTATGCCTACTTAAATCATAAGGTCTTAGGGGACTCAATTATTTCCTGGATTGGCGCTTGCGAGATTCCATTTGAAAATATGATCGATGGTGAAGATTTAGTCGAACGTTCAGCCATCAAGGGCTCAAGGATGCTGCATTTTATCATCGAGATTTTTCACACCAGTCTATTTGTTGGAGTTACTTCACAAAGACTTTTTACAAGCATCGCCCGGGATTATTTACAAGGCTCCGCTGAAAAGGCCTTGCAGCAGGACGATTTAATTCGTCAAGGCGATGATATTTTTTGGAAAGATAAAAAACTGAGCATCAGTATTGCCAGTCGGTCCGCGGTCTCTACCCAAATTCATTTTGCGATGAATATTTCAACAGCTGGAACTCCGGTAAAAACCACCAGCCTTGATGAACTGAATCTACAGGCCAAAGGCGTCGCCCAAGATTTAATGAACTTATGGCAAAAAGAATTTACAAGTATCGAAATTGCGACAAAAAAAGTACGTCCACTTTAGAACTACCGAATCACTGCATCTTTCCTTTGTCGCCGTTGTAGGCATGATTGCAAAGAAGACTGACAATACGACGATATTCACTCAGCAAATCCAAATGAATCGAACTTGTATTGATGGAATCCCGAATTCCTCGATTTAATCGGCTGATATGATTTTCGCGGAAGGTGATCTCAATTTTCGTCAGCTCGCGCTTTAATTTGATCGCCTCATCACTCAGTTCCTTGGTTTGATAAGAATTCACAGCCATGGAGGCCACCTTCACGACGTGACCATGCATAATTTTAACTTCTTCCCAATCTTCGGGGGAAAACTCTAATTTAAGAGCATATTTTTTAATGGCCAGCGCCACGATATTAATGTCGATGGCATCGGCGGCTCTTTCTAAATCGCTTAAAAACATAATCATGTTCATAATGCTTTGTTGAACTTTTTGACCCGATTTATTGACATGATCCAGTAAGAACATTTTTGTTTCTCGGTAAAGAAAGTCGACTTTATTATCGCGTTCTTTAATCGATTCTAAAAGCGTCGTATCGGCGACTTCAAAAAGTCGGATCGAATCGGTGACCATTCCTAAAACCATATCGGCTAAGCGCATGATTTCGCGATTCGCGTAAGAGATCGCTAGGGCCGAGCTTTGGTAATTATTCTGTCCTAAGAATTCAGCCCCGAATCTTTCTTGGGCACTTTGCGGAATCAACTTTTCAATCAGGACGGCGCCTTTTTCAATGAAGGGGTAAAAAATAATCGCTGACATCACATTAAAAACTAGGTGGCCGTTCGCGATGATACGAGCCGCCGAGTCATCGAAATTTTTTAAAAGTTCGATAAAGGGCCAAGTGAAAAAATAAAAGATCGCGACACTAAGGATCTTGTAAAAAAAGTGAGCCCAAGCCACCTGGCGCCCGACATAATTACTTCCCATGGCAGCTAGGATGGCGGTGAAGGTAGTTCCGACATTGGCGCCATAAACCCAGATCATCGCATCATAGATACTGATCGCATTCACACTGGCTAAGCTCATCGCAATACCAATGGTCGCAGCACTTGAGTGGATCAAGGCACAAAAGATAGTTGAAACCAGGAATGAGTAGAAGGGATTTTCTCTTAAGCTTTGGAAAAATTCTTTTAATAATGGATTTTCCACAAAATGATGCGAGCTGATCGAGATCATTTTTAAGCCTAAAAATAAAAGGGCAAAGCCCATAATCACAAGACAGAAATTTTTAATGGGATTTTTTTTAGTTTGAAAGTAAACAAAAAAAGCGATGGAAAAAAGTGGCAAGGAATACTGGCCGATATCCAAAGAAATCAATTGAACGGTTAAGGTCGATCCAATGGCCGTTCCGATAATGACGCCCATGACTTGCTTCAGCGTCACAACGCCGGCAGATCCAAGACCCACAAGCATCGAAGTTACTGCGCCAGAGCTTTGCAAAAGTGCTGTTAACAAAACGCCGACGCCAATAGCCGTGATGCGATGCTGGGCCATTCGACTCATCAAATTGGAAATTCGATTAGCCATTAATCTTTCTAAGGCTTGGCTGGCTGTTGTCATGCCATATAAAAAAAGAGCCACGCCGCCCAACATGATAATGAAATACGAATTTCCTGTATCGATCATCTGATTATGTTATCAGAAAGTCCCAAGACGGATCAAAGGCAACCCACCCAAAGTCGAGTCGCAATTATTAAGGCAAAAGAAAATCGCGCTCTTGAGGAGTGGGAATCCGGCACGTCAGTCGTGCCCCAAATAAAGCTTTTCGATATTTTGCGATCTTAAGATAGAAAAAATCTAAGACAGTCTTCGGCAGCAAGTTAAAGATCTTCGCAAGGTGAAACAGGCCCTGCAACTGAAGCAAAGCTAAAATCACGGCTTCAGATTGATAATATAATTTTCCTTGATGTAACAAGATCACCGACACAAGGTCCGTTCGGTCCTGCACGCTAAGATATTTTTCAGCGGTCGAGCCTTGAAGGGGGGCAAAGCGCAGTCGCCTTAAAGAATCTTTCCGAATCAAGAGGTCGACAAAATAATTGCAAAGATGACAGAGTCCGTCAAAAAAGATGATTGTTTGTGAGTTCTGCATCCTCCACCTATAATTCTAAAAGGAGTCTAAGGGCATGGATGTTTATTTATTTCCAATGGTAAACGTAACACTTTTCCCGAAGACAACCAAGCCTCTTCATATTTTTGAACCGCGCTACATTGAAATGTTCAGAAAATCAGTGGCGACAAAAACTCCCGTGGCTATTGGCTTTAATGACAACCCCTCGGCGGCTGGAAATACAGTTCCGGGGTATAAAGTAGATTTTGTTCGGGAAATTGCGGGTTATGGGAGCACGCAGATTGTTGAAGAGCGCAGCAATGGGACGTTGCTGGTTTTTATTTATGGCATGGGTAAAGTGAAATTGGGAAATGTGAAAGACAGTGACACTCCTTTTGTGATTTGTGAAACGGAACCCATCGTCGAAAACACAATCTTAGATCCAAAAGCAGCGCCTCTGATTCATGGTTTGAATAACGTTTTAGCAAGATGGATTCACACTCATATCCCCGATGCGGGTCAACGGGATATTTTTATGCATAATCTAACGGGTCCTGAAGAAATTGTCGGAGCTTTTGCATCTTATTTAGTGAAGGATTACGATTTTCAACAGATGATTCTAGAGCTCGAAGATATCAATGAAAAAGTGTACTACCTTCATCGCTTAGCAGAATCTTCTGAAATTGTCATTTGATCTTTTGAAACTCCCCCACACAAATGTGCGCAATAAAGTAGACTGCACATCCCAACCAGCTATAATCTCGGACCTAACTCACATTCAAACTTAATTTAAAGCCG